>JBMFWV010000062.1:0-19568 GCA_049964915.1 Rhizomicrobium sp. | reverse complement strand
ATCTGGGTGTCGTGCACCGGATGAACGCCTGTCACGCCGGGCGCCGCAAACCGCGTCCCAGCGACGAAATCGACACTGATCGTCAGGGTCTTTTGGAGCGCGTCGAAATTAACGCTGTTGACGTACCACGGCTTGGCGATACCTAAAGCCGCTTCAAAGAGTTGGTTCTGCACGCGTCTGCACCTCGTCGAGCCTCTGCCGTCGCCCAGCATGGCAAGGCAACGCTCGGCCCTCAAGGACGCTTCGCGCCGCTACCGCGGTGGCCGATGGCCATCCTTGACCGCCGACTGCCGCCTTGCCCCAGTGACGGCAGGTCGGGACGGAGGGATAGTCTCTTCCATCAAACAAAGGGATGGATGAAATCGGTCCTCACGGAGGCGAACCTATCCCCCCGTTACCCACTCACTTTTCAAAAGAGGCAAAGTTTTTCCATTTTCTATCCTTATGAAGTTCATCGAACACTACGACCGGTATCTTTTCTTGCAGCTCGGCAAGTCCGACACGTTGCGCCACGGCTTCAGGACCGCGCAAAATAACACGCCGATCATCAGTGCTGTCCCAATTCAGATAGGCAGTACCAAGTCGTCGGCACGTCGTTGTCTTGCCAACCTGCCGCGGGCCGCTGACAAAGGCCATCTGACGATGTTGCGCAAGATGATCTTCGAGCATTTGGTCGTACAAGCGTGGGTACGGCGCCATGTACCGTTTTCCTGTCTATCGTAAAATGGTCTGTACCATTTTACGACATACACGATATTAGTCCATACCCGCGCTCTGAAGAAAGGGGCATCGTTGGCCACACCTTCTGTCGGCCGGGGGTTTTGCTCGGATTTTGGTAGCTGGATCACCGCGGCGCCCGCTCGCTCGTCAAGCGCTCAGCTGTACATGATCGCTCTCGTCCTGACCGCAGGCCAGGAGTTCGGTCTCTGCTGTGAGCCGCCTGGTCGCAAGCCGGGGAAGGTGTTGGGGGCCAATGCAGGTCAGGCACTGCGGACCGCAGACGCCGTTTCTGCGCTGGCGCTGTGGGCACTTTCGAGAAAGCTCACGAACACGGCGAGCGGCACCGGCAGCTGCTGGCGTTTGGGGTAATAGAGGTAATAGGTCTGCGGCTCGGGCGCCCAATCGGTCAGGAGGGCGATCAACCTGCCCTGTGCCAGATCCTCGCCCACATAGGATTCAAGCGTATAGCCAAGACCGATGCCTTCGCGCACCGCCTGCATGAGCAGGCTCATATTGTTGACCACGAGCGAGCCCTGCACCAGCATCTCGATGCGCTGGTGGCCCCTGGCAAAGTCCCAGGGCACATGTCCAGCCTCATTGCGCAGGCGGATGCAGTTGTAGCGCTCCAGATCCTGCGGCGTTCTGGGCGCGCCGTGACGGGAAAGATAATCGGGCGCGGCCACCACGATGAGCTTGGCCGGCTCGCTGACCTGCACCACCTGCATGTTCTTGGCGACCAACCGACCTACCCGGATACCCGCATCGGCATCCCCGCCCAGCGGTTCGGTCATGTCATCTTCCATGGTGATGTCGAGGGTGATCGCCGGGAAGGCCTCGAGAAAGCCCTTCATCAGCGGCGCCAGAACCACCCGCGCCGCCACGCTCGACACAGTGAGGCGGAGGGTGCCGGTCGGGGTGTCGCGATAGGCATTGAGATCCTCCACCGCCGCGCGCAGTTCCATGATCGCCGGACGCAAGCGCTGCAAGAGGCGCTCGCCGGCATCGCTTACCGCGACGCTGCGCGTGGTGCGGTTCAAGAGGCGCACACCCAGACGCTCCTCGAGCATACGGATGGTCTGGCTGACAGTGGAGGGCGCCAGCCCAAGCTTGCGCGCGCCCCGCGCAAAACTGCGCGCTTCGGCCACCGCCACAAAGGCATTCAGCTCGGCAAACTCGCTTCCCTGCATTCTTTGGTAATACCGAATAATCTATTCGAAGTATACGGTATTTAAAAGCAACGCCGGGCGCGCTATACCCCGCCCGGATTCGACACCCCCTGAGACTTTCCATGGCCGACACAAGAGGGAGCGCCGCCAGCACCTGGCTTGCGCGCAACCGGCAGACACTTCTCATTCTGGGTCCGACCGTCCTGGTGGTGGCGGGCGGCCTCTACTGGCTTTTGAGCGGTCGCTATGTTTCGACCGATGATGCCTATATCCGGGCCACACGGGCGCAGATCAGCACCAACATCTCGGCGCGCGTCCTTGCGATCAACGTCCACGACAATCAGCATGTCCACAAAGGTGACATCCTTTTTCGCCTTGATCCGCGCAGGTTCCGCATCGCCTATCTGGTGGCAAAGGCCAAGTTCGCCGCCGCCCGCCAGGAGATCAGGGCTCGCCGGGCCACCTATCTGAAGGATCTAGCCGCCCAGAGCGCAGCGATGGACACGCTCCTCTTTCGTCAGCGCGACTATGCAAGAGCCCAGAAGCTGCTCAAGGCCGGCATCGCCTCACGCGCCCAGTTCGATGCCGCCCAGCACGCCCGTGACGCTGCCAAAGCGGGCCTTGCCGGTGCCCACCAGAAAGCGGCCAGTGCCCTCGCCGCGCTCGACGGCAGGCCCAATGCACCGCTTGCGCGCTATCCGCAGGTGCGCGAGGCGGCAGCAAATCTTGCCGATGCCAAGCTCAATCTGTCCTACACCATCGTGCGCGCGCCGATGTCGGGCATCGTCACCAAAGTCGACAACCTTGCCGTCGGCGATTATGTCGACGCCGGCAAACCACAATTTGCGCTCATCTCCGACACCCATATCTGGGTGCAGGCCGACTACAAAGAAACCGATCTCACCTATATGCGCCCCGGCGACAAGGCGAGCTTCACCGTCGATGCCTTTCCCAATGTCAATTTTACCGGTCGGGTGGAAAGCGTCAGCCCCGGAACCGGTTCAAGTTTTGCGCTGCTGCCACCCGAGAACGCCTCAGGCAATTGGGTCAAGGTGGTGCAAAGAGTGCCAGTGCGTCTGTCCATCCACGCACACAAGGCCAATGTCCCCCTTGCGGCGGGCATGAGCGTTGAGGTCACGGTCGACACCGGTCACGGAATTGCCTGGTAGGTGAACCTATGCGCGACGAAGACGAGCGCATCCTTGCAGACGAGTTTGATCCCGGCGGTGTCGGTGCCGCGAGCCCGACACCCGCAGAGGATCGCATCGATTACGCGAGCATTCCCTATCGCGGCATCATCACCGCGGCGGTGATGCTGGCGACGATCATGCAGTCGCTCGATACCACCATCGCCAATGTTGCCCTGCCGCACATGCAGGGCACACTCTCGGCCACCCGCGAGGAGATGGGTTGGGTCCTCACCTCCTACATCGTGTCCGCGGCCATCACCATTCCCTTGAGCGGATGGATGGCCAATCAGTTCGGACGACGGCGGATCTTCCTCACCTCCATCGTCCTCTTCACCGCGGCCTCGGCCCTTTGCGGGATCGCAGGCACGCTGCCGCAAATCGTCCTCTTCCGCTTCCTGCAGGGTATTGGCGGAGCAGCACTTGTGCCTCTCTCCCAGGCAGTCCTCTTTGATATCAATCCGCCAGAGCATTATGGTCGGGCCATGTCGATCTGGGGAATGGGCGTTACCGTGGGGCCCATTCTGGGGCCGGCACTGGGCGGCTGGCTGACCCAGCATTACACCTGGCGCTACGTCTTCTACATCAACCTGCCCATCGGCGTGCTGGCATTTTTCCTCTTGCTGTTGACCATGCCCGAAAGCCCGCGAGCAAAAGCGCGCCGCTTTGATTTCTTCGGCTTTACGGCACTGAGCCTGGCTATCGCCGCCTTCCAGTTCATGCTCGACCGCGGCCAGCTCAAGGACTGGTTCGCCTCCCCGGAGATCATCACCGAAGCGGTGATTGCGGGCCTTGGCATCTATCTCTTCCTCGTCCACATGTTCTCCAGTGCCGAGCCTTTCATCCGCCCGGAACTCTTCAAGGATCGCAACTTCGTCGCCTCCAACGTCTTCATCTTCCTGATCGGCGTGGTGCTCTTCGCCACCCTGGCGCTCCTGCCGCCGATGCTGCAGGACCAGTTGCAATATCCCGTTGTCCTCACCGGACTTGTGACCGCGCCGCGGGGCTTCGGCACCCTCGTCGCGATGTATCTGGTGGGCCGGCTCATCGGGCGCATCGACGTGCGCCTCATCATGGCCTTCGGCCTCAGCGTGACCGTCTATTCGCTGTGGCAGATGACGCAGTTCTCCCTCCTCATGGGACCGTGGCCAGTGGTGTGGTCAGGCATCACCCAGGGCGTCGGCATGGGCTTTGTCTATGTGCCACTTTCGACCGTGGCGTTCTCCACCCTGCCTGCAAGCCTACGCAACGAGGGCACGTCGTTCTTCAATCTCCTGCGCAATATCGGCAGTTCGATCGGCATTTCTGTGGTGATGTTCCTTTTGACCCGCAACACCGACCGCGTGCACGCGGCCCTCGTCCAGCACATCACCCCCTATACACGGGGGAATGATCCGGCCGTGCTCAGCTCCCACATCGATCTTTCGAGCACCCGCGGCCTTGTCGCCCTCAACCACCTCATCACCAATCAGGCAACGATGATCGGCTATATCGACGACTTCCGGCTGATGATGATCATGACCCTCATCACCATGCCTTTCCTGCTCCTAATCCGGCGCACCGATATCGAACTGCCCGAACACGGCACGGTACTCGAATGAAGCTGCGTCCTCTTTGCTCGCTCCTAACTCTCGGCCTTCTGTGTGCCTGCACCGTGGGGCCAAAATTCAACCCACCCCTGGGCCCCAAGCCAAAGGCCTATCTGGGCCCCGCCGATCGGCCATTGCCGGAAAGTCTGCGCCTCAACACCACCCGCACCATTGCCAGAAACTGGTGGACGACGTTCAGAAATCCCAAGCTCAACGCGCTCATCACCACGGCGCTGCAAGCCAACCCCAGCATCGCCGCGGCACGTGCCCGCCTTGCCGAAGCCTCCGAAGCGGTGAACGAAGCTGAGGGTGCCATGCTTCCCGAGCTTGCCCTCAGCGCCACCATGGGACGCCAGAAATATGGCGCCGCGCTCTTTGGCCCGGCCAACTTCAACATCCCGCCCTTTACCTATTATTCAGTAGGACCAAGCCTTCAGTTTCCCCTCGACCTGTTTGGCGGCGCGCGTCGTCGTCTCGAGGAGGAAAAGGCGCTGGCACAGTATCGTGCCTTCGAACTTGATGCCGCGGATCTGTCTGTGGCCGCCGAGGTGACAGCACAAAGCCTTGCCCTGGCCGCAACGAGAACGCAGCTACACACTCTGGATCAGATCATTGCCGGCGACCGCCGCGACGTTGAACTCGTCAAGATTGCGCGCAAGGCCGGCTCTGCCAATCGTACAGAGCTTCTCAGCGTGGAAAGCCAGCTGGCCATCGACCGCACGCTCGTGCCACCTCTCCTGCAGGAAGAAAGCTCTGCCCGCCATGGCCTGGCCATTCTCCTCGGCCAGGCCCCGTCCGCGTTCACCGCACCCACGTTCCGCCTCAAGGATTTCAGCCTGCCACGCAGCTTGCGCCTCAGCGTTCCGTCCGCACTCGCCCGGCACCGCCCGGATATTCTCGCTGCCAGAGCCCAGCTCCATGCTGCCAGCGCGGCAATCGGCGTGGCCACCGCCAACCTCTATCCCCAGATCGAACTGACCGCCAATGTCATGCAGGAAGCGCTGACGCCCGGGGGGCTCTTCAACAGTGCTGCGGCCGCCTGGAGCGTCGCTGCCAATCTCACCCAGCCCCTCTTTGACGGCGGCCAGCTCTCGGCCAGGCGCCGTGCCGCGATTGACGCTTACAAGGCGGCCCTCGCCCGCTATCACGCGACCATCCTTGACGCCTTTGCGGAGGTCTCAGACCGGCTCGAAGCCCTCGCCCATGATACCGAAGAACTACGCGCCCAGGAAAAGGCAACACGCATTTCCATCGCCTCACGCAATCTGGCACGAGAGAGCTACAGCGTCGGATATACCGGCATCCTCGACGTCATTGATGCCGAGCGGCAAACCGCCCGCGCTGAACTTGGACTCGCTCGCGCCCGCGCCCGCCAGCTCACCGATACTGCCGCGCTCTTCGAAGCCCTGGGCGCGCCGGGGCTCGCTCCTCAGGTCACACAAGGGGTACACGCAAACCCCACACGATAAAGCGCTGGGTGCTGAGCTTGCTCGCAAGGCTGAATCCAAGTCGTACTGGAATTCAGTTCTGTGCGGTTGTTCAGCCAAACGCAGGATGCACGTCTTCGCGCCGTGGCAAACGGCGATTGTGCGCTGTGGCGTCGTATAGCTGACGGCGAAGAGAGCTTCCGCGCCTCTGAGGCGCAGTCATAACCCAAACCGCGCGCAGAGTGCCGCGACGAACAGCTCCGCCTGCTCGACCGCCCAGGCCGCATCGGGAAGCGCCGGTGGCTCCGCGCTGTAATCGGCAAGCTGGCGCGTGTCCTGCACCTTGTTGAAGGCGCGACCCAGAGCGGCGTCTATCTGCCCACCTTGCACAAGATGCTTGCCGAAGGCGGCAATCAGCGCGTGGTGGGTCTTGATGAGAGCGTCCGGTGTTTCGTGACCGGCCGCAATCAATGCGGCGTGCGCGGCGTCGTGCATCGCGTAATAGGCGCGGCTGCAAGCCCCTTCCGTGGCCTACTCGCGCAAGAGCAGGCGCGCTTCGCCTAACGCTCGCTCGGCCTTGCGCATATAGCTGGCGGCGTCGAGCTGGGTCATAGCCGCAAGCCCTCGCGCTTGATGTTTTCGATCAGTGCCGGATTGCTGAATATCTCCGGTCGATTCAGTTCATCTTCCCACAGAGGAAGCGGGTCGATCAGGATTCCGTTTTCGAGCATGACGTCGAACGCCACCCCGGCCATTTCGCGCGACGCCTCGTAGCGATTGCCGTGCTTGCCCTTGAGGATCACGGCAAGATCGGCGTCGCTGTCGGCATTGTGCGTGCCGCGCGCGCGGCTGCCGAATACAACGCCCTCGATCGCCGGAAACTTGTCCGCGATACGCTGCATGAATACGCGCGCAGCGCGCTCCGTCTGCGCATCGAGCCTCGGCTTGGCCGGCGCATCGGGCAGGCCAGCCGCCTTCTCCGCCAGCCGCGAAATCGTGCTCTTGCTCACATTGTAGCGGCGCACCAGGTCGGCTTGCGTCGCTTCGCCGGAAGCCAGGGCTTGCAGCGCGTCGCGGCGTTGCGCGGCCGTCAGCTTCGGCGGGCGGCCCATGTGCTGGCCGCGCGCCTTGGCGCGCTCGCGCCCTTCGCCCGTCCGTGCGCGGATTAAGTCCCGCTCGAACTCGGCCAGGCCGCCGAGCACGGTGAGCATCAGGCGGCCGTGCGACGTCGTCGTGTCGGCCCAGGCATCGGCCAGCGAGCGGAAGGCCGCGCCACGCTGCGCCAGCACGTCGAGAATGTTGAGAAGGTCGCGCGTCGAGCGCGCAAGCCGGTCGAGGCGGCTGACGACTACAACATCATCACGACCTACGGCCGCCAGCAAGCGATTAAGCTGCGGCCGGTCGGCGTGTGCGCCGGTGATTTTCTCGCGGAAGATATGAGTCGGTTCGCATCCGGCGGCCATCAACGCCTCAAGCTGGGCGTCGAGGGTCTGGCCTTCGGTCGAAACGCGGGCATAGCCGTAAAGGGTCATACTGCACCCTACCGAAAAGCCCCGATTTTTGCAGCTATCTTATGAAACCTCTAAAGCCTTGATCGGGTTGGCTCGAAACCGCGTCCCGCAGGTCCTGATTTTTGCACAAGCGGCCAGCTCACAACCGAACGGTCTTGAGCTCTGGGCTCCGTCAGAAGCTGAGCTTGATGCCGAGGGTAAAGCGCTGATCGGCGTGCCCGCCTTTGCCGGCGATATAATCTTCGTAAGCAACGAAAGGCTCCAGACCGTCGCTCATCTTGTAGCGGGCCTCAACGCCCAGTCGCAGCAGATTATAACGCTCACCTGCGTCCTTGAGGCTGTTGTAGCCGCTCAGCTGCGCGCTGCGCACAAAGAACACCTTTCCGGCGAGATCGAGGCGGGGAAGAACGGGCGCCTCGACCTCGAGTTCCGTCCGAAACTGGGCAATGCCACCATCGGTGAAGACCCGCGAGCCCGCATACCAAAGCCCGGTGATATCCCAGAAGCCGGGCTTGAAGCCGATCATATATTGGGGCTCGAGCGCATAGTGCCCACTGTCCAGACCAGGTATCTTGACCGCCGAGCTGCCCGGAATGATGAGCGAGAGCCCCAGCGCATCCGAAAACGCCTGTGTCTGCGTCAGACCGTAATCAAGACCCACCTCCTCATCCTGAAGACCGTCATTGGTGTTGTCGGTTGTGTGACCGTGTTTGGTCTTGGAGCGGTAGAGAAATCCGTAGCGCAGGTCATAGGTCAGGGCAAAACCGCTCCCCAGGCCCTCTTCACCGGTGACGCGCAATTGGGTCTTTTCTTCCTTCGAGCTGGGATAGGTCGCGCTCGAAAAAGATGTTGGCGAAAAGGCCTGGTCGCCAAAGGCGTAGCGCAACATCGCCGAAACATCTCCGCTGCCGGCCACCGGAATATAGGCGCCGGCCTCAGCCGGTGACGCCCCCAGGAGCAGAACGCCCATGGCCGCAGAGAGCAACAGACTTGAGACATGGGCGCGCATAGGCCTTGCCGTGCGCGCCACGACAACATCTGGCACAGACTTCATTCAGCAGCTTCCCCTTCAAGCCGGTATGAAGACATATCGAGCGCCGTGGACGCATCATCAGGCTCGCCCGAAAGCGTGGTCCATAAGCGGGCATAGACGCCGCCCTCCTCCAGCAGACGGTGATGACGCCCCCGCTCCACGATCCGGCCCTCTTCGAGGACAAGGATCTCGTCGGCGGCCATCACCGTTTTGAGGCGATGGGCGATGATGAGCGCCGTACGATTGGCCGTCAGCCGGTCGATGGCTTCCATCAGCCGATGCTCGGTCTCGGCATCCAGACTGCTACTCGGCTCATCGAGGATGACGATGGGCGCAGCGCTCAGCATTGCCCGCGCGATGGAGATGCATTGGCGCTGACCGCCCGAAAGCGTCTGACCGCGTTCGCTGATGACATAATCGTAGCCACCAGGCAGGCGGCGGATGATTTCATCGACGCCGACCGCGACCGCCGCACGGATCGCGTCAGCTCGGCTCGCGCCCTCGCGACCATAGGAGATGTTCTCCCACACCGTGGCATGAAAGATGACCGGATCCTGAAGCACCAGTGCCACCTGCCGGCGCACAAAGGCGAGCTGCAAGGTGCGCAAGTCCCGCCCATCAAGCAGAACCCGTCCCTTCACCGGATCATAGAAGCGGGAAATCAGGCTGGCGATGGTGCTCTTGCCCGCGCCCGTCGGCCCGACCAGCGCCACGCGTTTGCCCGGTACCAGCTGGAGCGTGACATCCTCAAGAATGTTGGGCCCGGGCAGATAACCAAAGCTGACGGCTTCAAAGTCGATGCGTCCAGTGACGCTTTGGGGCAGAAGCGCATGGGCAGGCTCCTTGATGGTGGAGCTCTCAAAAAGATAATCCGCAATGCGTTCGACTGCGACCGAGGCCCGCCCGATGATGCGCACGGTTTTGGCGATGCGCCGCGTGGGTGCGGTCAGCGCCCTGAAATAGGTCAAAAAGACGATCAGCTCTCCAGCGGTAATGCGTCCATCAAGTACCCGTACAGCGCCGTACCAGGCAATCAGCGCCGTGGCCGCCGCGACCGCAAGCGTCAGCACCGGCGAAAACTGGGCCTGCAGATCATTGGCCCCCGCACTGGCATCAAAGATCTTCTTTGCCCCCGCTGCAAAACGGCTTTCTTCATAGGGCTCGCGGCCATAGGCCTGGATCAGCTGCACACTGCCAAATGCCTCCTGGGCAATGCTCCAAAGATCCCCCTCGTGACGGCGCACCTGTCGGATCGCCTTGCGCAGGAGCTTCGTATAGATGCGGATGATGATGAAAAGGAGCGGGATGGTGCCAAGGACGACGAGCGCATAGCGCCAGTCCACGCGGAACATGATCGCCGCGATACTGACGATGACAAGGGCATGCTGGATGAGATCGCCGCCCACCGCGGTGATCAGATCCTGGATCTTCTGCACATCACCGCTGAGCCGCGACATCAGATCACCGCCGCGATGGCGGCGGTGGAAATCGAGCGACAAACGCTGCAGATGCGCGAAGAGCTCGGTGCGCAGGGCATAGACAAGGCGCTGGCCGGCATCGAGATAAAGCCGGCTGCCCACATAATTGAGCAGCGCATCAGCAAGGCCAAGGATGAGCGTAGCGATACAGAGCGCGCCCAAAAGCCCGATCCTGTGGGTTTGCGCATCTGGCAGCAGTGCGGCGAGATAAGAGGGGATCGGCTTATGCCCGATGACACTGTCGATGATGAATTTGAGCGGCCAGGGCACCAGCGCCAGAACCCCGGCGCGCAGCGCCATGGCCAGGCTACCAAGGCTGAGACCAGCCCATTGCGGCG
The DNA here is from genome assembly GCA_049964915.1 of Rhizomicrobium sp. GTDB lineage: Bacteria > Pseudomonadota > Alphaproteobacteria > Micropepsales > Micropepsaceae > Rhizomicrobium. The sequence goes on along the minus strand of JBMFWV010000062.1, from coordinate 9,119 downwards.
TGACATAGCGCAGGAGCCAGCGCTCCTGCCTGAGGCCCCGGGCCTGTGCTTGCTCTGCGTTCATGCGGCGCACTTGCGGGCAATGAGGCGCTGGGCCTCCACAGTCATCCGCTCCACCACACGGTTCCAACCAAAATCCTGTTCCGCCCGCGCCCGCGCCGCCAGCCGCATCGCACCGTGCCGCTCCTGGTCGTCCAGAAGCTCAAGCACGCGGGCGACCAGATCGGGCGCATCACCCGGGGCAAAGAGAAAACCCGTGCGGCCATGATCCACGAGATGCTCGAGCTGACCCAGACCTGCCGCGATCACGGGAGTGCCACAGGCCAGTGATTCCACCACCTTGAGCGGCGAGAAATAGAAATCAGGGTCCGGCAGATAGGGGGCAAGGCTCACATCCATAGCCCCCAGATAGGCGGGTATCTCGGCGTGGGGAATGCGTCCGACGAACGTGGCCCGCGCCTCCAGTCCGTGAGCCGCAATGGCGGCACGGGTGTTCTCCAGTTCCGGCCCTTCGCCCACACAGAGCAGGCGTATTCCATCAGTCTTCTGCGCCATGAGGGCAAAGGCATCGGCAAGAAAGCCCACCCCATGCCAGGGCTTGAAGCTGCCGATAAAGCCGATCACGCGGTCTGCGCCAAGCCCGTGACGGGCGCGCACAGCAAGGCCGTCTGCGGTCGGGTGAAAGCGGCTAAGATCAACGCCATTGGGCACGGTATGTATCAACGTCGGCGAAATCCCGGTGCCGCTGATATAGGTCGCGACCTCCTGCGACACGGCGAAGATGGCATCGGCACCGCGGAACGAAAGCTGCTCGGCGTGAAGCGCCAGCCTCTTCAGGAAGAGCCCGCGAAAGCGTTCCTGTTCCTGGACCAAGGGCGCATTGACTTCGAGGAGACGGGGAACGCCGAGATCGCGTGCCAGCGTGGCGCCTGCGGCATGAAAGAGCGCCTGGCGTTCGTAGACGATGTCAGGGACAAAGCCGATGCGGCTGAGCGCTTCGCGCACCCATGGCACGAGCTTGCGATCATAGGCAAGACGGGCAAGCTCCCGGCGGGTCAGCCTCTCACTGAGGGCAGACCCGGGCAAGCCTGCCGCCTCGCACTCCGCCAGAAGCTCCGCATCGCTGGCCTCCGGGGCAAGCATCAGGAGCTGTCCTGGAGGCGGAGCATTGCCTTCGCCCAAGTTCGCGCAGACAAGTACGACCTCATGCCCAGCGCTGGCCAGCGCAGTGACGAACTCGCGCACATGTACAGAAGCACCCTTGTCTCCCAGCACAGGGATGCCGCGATCGGCATTGAGATAGAGGATCTTCATCGCCTGGCCCTACTCCGCCGCCGTGGCCGGAAGCGCGTGCGGGCGTAACGCAGCTGTCGCGGTCATCTGGCCTTGATGATCATCACCACACGCGCAGCCAAGCATCAGCTCCTTGAGCCGCTTGGTGGTCTCAAGGCAGTCGAGCTCCGTCTCAAGCAGAGCACGGGCGGCCTTTGCCATGCGCACACCGATGCTGGGATTGCCAATGAGCTGGCACAGGGCCTCCGCCAGTAAAGCAGGAGATTCGGAGGGAACAAGCAGGCCAGTGACGCCATTGCGCACAACTTCAGGGATGCCGGACACTGCGGTCGATACCACCGGCACACCGCTTGCCATGGCCTCGACGATCACGTTCGGAATACCATCACGGTCGCCATTGGCAATAATCTGGGGCGCGAGCGCGAAGATATCGGCTTCCTGATAGAATTTGGCGAGGTCGGCGTGGGTCATGGAGCCCAAAAGGCGCACATGATGTTCCAGCCCGCGTCGCGCAATCTCAGCGGACAGCTCCGCCCGCAAGGGCCCCTCGCCCACAATCGCGCATTGAAAGCCGATGCCTTTCTCACGCAAGAGCGCACAGGCCGCTATGAGATCGGGAAATCCTTTCTTGGGAACAAGCCGGCCGACTGAAAGAATGAGCGGAACCCCGCCAGCGCGCGTGCGTTCTGCAGCGCGCATTGCGAAACGGTGAAGATCGATCCCGTGATAGACGAGATGAACCTTGTCGTGATCGCAAGGCGGCAGGAACCCCTTCAGATAGTCGACATTGTAGCCGGTGCAGGTGGTGATAAAGCGGGCGTTACGCACGCGGCGGCGTAGCACCCGCTGCGGGGTCAGATAAAGGTCCTTGGCGTGGGTAGTGAAACTGAAGGGAATGCCGGACATCACGCTTGCAAACGCGGCCACGGCAGCCGGGGCGTTGGCGAAATGGGCATGAATGAGCCCGACACCCCGCGCCCGACAGCGATCAGCCACGAATCCTGCCCGCACAAACTGCTTCCACACGCCAAGTGGTCGGCGTGACTGCAGTGAGGCGAGGAGTGCCCGTCCAAGCGCGTCGCCATAGCGAAGCGGATGCGCAAAAATAGAGCGGCCATGGGCACGCAGAAGCGTCAGGACCTTGGCCCCCGCTAAAAGCGGCAAATGATGGAGCCCTGCCTTGATCTCGCGCACCAGCGGGTGATGTGGCGGTGGCTCGGGCGGTAACAGCGAAAAGAGCTCGAGCCCGGCGCCAAGACCCTCCATCACCGCAATCTCGTTGAGAATGAAGGTCTCCGAAAGCCGCGGATAGCGCTTCATGATGTAGGCAATGGGGGGAGATGAGGTCGTGCTCATTGGGCCGCCTCCAAGGCCGGGTGAGCACCACAGACGAGATCTTCGAGAAGATCGCCAACCCGCCGGGCACCATCAAGATCAAGCCGTTCGCTGCCCAGGCGGGGACGAGCACCGTTGAGAAAGTCCGCAATCTGTGTGCCGAGGCGCTGCGGCAGCCCCTCCTTTGGCTCGACCATCCACACATAACCCAGACCTGCCAACATCTGCGCCCGCAGCTTCTGCTCGGCCCGTGGCGCGGCCCGTGGGACAAGGATCGCCGGCTTGCCACTGCCAATGATCTCGACGCTGGTGTTATAGCCTCCCATGGAGACGATGAGATCGGCGTCATCGAGCATGGTCGGAAGATCCGTCGTCACCGTGATGATCTCGATATCGCCATTGGCACGGGCGCGGGCATCCAGCAGTTGGCGCTGCGCCGGCGACATCAAAGGGCCTGTCACGATCTTCGAACGCACCGCACCCTCTGGCAGATGGTTGAGCGCATCGAGATAGGCTTCCATGAGAAAGAAGCCATCCTCGCCACCACCGGCGGTGACAAGGACCGTTCTGGGTCCCATCTTTGCGCGCGGTGCCGCAAGGTGAGGTGCGCGCGCGACATAGCCGCTATAGCTCAGCTTTGATGCGATCGAGGACGGCAGGCCGTAATTTGCGACGACATCGAAGAGCGAGCGACAGCCATAGACGATGACCTGGTCATAGAGATTCTCGATCAGAGGAATGATCGATTGTTCACTCCAGATCTCCCGCACCGTTTGCGGTGCATCCAGGATGTCGCGCAGACCAAGCACCACATGGGTGGATGGCATCTCGCGACGAATGAAGGCGAGTGTGGCCAGAAGCTCCGCGTTCATGCCAGCGGGCGCATGATCGACGAGCAGTACATCGGGGGCTTCGGCGATGACCGCTTTCAAGATCAGCGCCTCGCGATAGGCCTTGATCAGTCCGAAGGGCAGCTGGGAATTGCGCGGCCGATAGGTCTCGACACCCGTCTTGACCACTGGCGGCAGGGCGGTGACATCAAGTCCCAGAGGAAGAGACCAGTCCTTGATCACCGGAGAACCGGTAAGGAGACGAACCCCAAACTGCCGCTTCCGCCCCAGCATATGCTCGGCGATGGCCAGATTGCGGCGCAGATGGCCGAGGCCATAGGTGTCGTGCGAATAGAGGAAGACACGGGGACGGGATTTTCCGCCGCGCTGGCGCGGCCACTGCGATCCGATGACAGATTCGTCCAGCACAAAGGGATATTGATCGCCACTGTGGGGCTCATATCGACAATTCATCAAAGCCTGCCGCTCCGTTCGCACCGCGAGCGAAAGAGGCACCGGCATACCGCCGACAGCTCCCCTGTCATCGCGTTACTGTAGTTGGTTGGGCGCGGATCAAACCGTTTTCACATCATCCGCATGCGAACGAAAATAGCGGCAGGCCCTGACGGCACGCTGACAACGAAGCTTACTTCTTGGTATTCGCAATCATTGGTTCCAGAATGGTCACAGCCAAGCCTCAACTTTGACTGAAACTTGTCGTAAATCCTTTATAATCGATGTTTGCATTTACCAGCACGCGACGTTTCCGGCCACGCACAAAGCTCAGGATCATCCGTGTGCCGCCGCGTGGGCGGGATTCAATGAGAACCTGACCATCATGGAGCTGGGCAATCCGTCGCGTCAGTGCCAGCCCCACCCCTGCACCAGTGCCCTGCCTCTGGTCAGCCCGCCAGTAGCGATCGAACGCCACCTCCTGCTGTCCTTCGGGTATTCCGGGGCCCTGATCCTCGACGATCACCTGAGGCCCTTCTTCGACAGTCACCGAGACAGTGGTGTCAGCAGGAGAATATTTGATGGCGTTTTCGACGAGATTGCGGATGGCGATTTCGATCAGGGTGGCGTTCCCTGCGACGATCAGAGGCTGTGTGGCGGCACTGAACTCGATCATGTGACGGGTGGTGATGGCCTGAGGTACCGCCTCCTCACACACCTTTCGGGCAGCAGCCACCAAATCAACTTCAGTGCGTTCACGGGCGAGGACGTCCTCGGCCTGGGCAAAGCGCAGGAGCTCAGCCACGAGGCGGCCCAATTCCTCAAGATCGGCCTTGATGCGATCGCGGGCGGCGCTTGGTGGAAGCTGTGAGACCTCGAGCAGCAATACGGCAAGAGGTGTGCGCAGTTCATGAGCGGCATCGGACGCAAACTGCTTTTGCAGCTGCAGTGAGTTTTCCAGTTTCGCCAGCATGACGTTTGTGGCCGCAGCCACCTCGGCAAATTCACGGGCCATATCCCGGTTTGAGACTGGCGTCAGTGGCTGACCACGCGCCACCGCGCTGGCAATCTCGTTGGCTTCAAGAGAAAGCCGCCGCAAAGGTCGCAAGGCATCGCGCGTCGCCAGGAACATCGCCAGCGTAAGTGCCGGGACGATGAGAAGTAGGGGAAAGAAGATATGGGTGAAGAGTTTGGCCGCTATAACATCTAGACCAACCCATGCCGGATCCCCGATCATGTCCGCCTGGATCCAGTATTTGTGCCCCGGAAGCACCACGCGATGGATCAGGAGCGAGACCACATGGTCGCCTGGAAGATGGACGCCCTTGGGTGAAAAGCGTTGAAACCCGTCATAAAGATCGCTGCCGACCTCAAAGACATCCTCATCCTTGTCACCATCTCCGCCGGCCTTGGTGTCCAGATGCTGAACCGGGGGAAGAAAGCGCGTGTATGCCTGGGCGAGGATGCGGCGGGTGGCCAAAGCACGCCGGTCAAAGACGCGAAAGCCATACACTCCTGGATGATTGCGATAGAGAGGCAGCGTGGCCGGATTGACGCCGGCAGCGAGCGCCGCCGCGATGGCGTCAATGTTCCTGTGGAGTATGGCCTCACGCAAACGCGCCGTGTTGGTGATGAAGTAGACGACAAACCCTGCTGTGAGCAGAAGCGACAGGGTGAGCGATACCGCTGCCATACGGATCGCCAGAATGCGCGACAGCGGCGGGGCCGCTCCTTTGGCCACCATCATCTGCGTTCGGTCAGAATATAGCCGATGCCACGCATCGCGACGAGATCCACACTTGCTCCTTCCTGACTGAGGCGGCGGCGCAGGCGCGAGACCGCAGCTTCCACCGCATTGGCCGTGACCTCGGTGTCCAGCGTATAAATGGCGCGCTCGATCCGCTCCTTGCTGAGGACACGCCCGGGCTGATGGAGCAGCGCCATGAGCACGCTGAGCTCTCGGCGGGGCATTGCCACGGTGCGCCCGGCAATGCTCAGGGTCAAGGAACCAGTGTCGAGGCGGACATTGCCTGCTGCCAGAACCTCATCCTTGATTTCGCGCGCACGCCGGCGCACCGCCCGAATGCGGGCGATCAGCTCCTCATCGGAGAACGGTTTTACGATATAGTCGTCGGCGCCGGCATTGAGGGCGCTGACCCGGCTGACCACATCGCCACGCGCGGTAACCACCAGCACAAAGGCGTGTGACTGGCGCTGGCGCACCGCGTTCAGGATATCCCTGCCATCACCATCGGGCAGCGACAGATCAAGCAGGATGACGTCATAGTCGGCGAGTGCAATCGCCGCATGCGCCTCCTCGACGCTCGCCGCGATATCCGTCGCGTAGCCGTTCTCGCCAACCAGTCTGGCCATCAGTGCGGCCAGCCTCACGTTGTCTTCCACGATCAGTAAGCGCATAGAGCCAATTGGCTACAGGCTCCGGGCCCGGCTCGAAAGCGGAAAGTTTGTCGCACGGCCCAAACCGACGGATTTGTATAGTTTAGAGCATCGCGTGAGCGGCACGGACGATCTTTTGTTACGCGGGAGGCAGGATGATACCTCCCCAGAGGTCGCCACGGCGGAGGAGTGGAAGGCCGCGATGCCCCGCTAATGGCCCTCGAACGCCACCAGCGATACCACCTCCTTGCCGAGGGCCCTGATCTTGTCGGCGCCGCCCAGTTCTGGCAGATCGATGACAAAGGCGCAGCCCATGACATGGGCGCCGGCACGCTCCAGAAGCTTGATCGCGGCAAACGCCGTACCGCCTGTGGCGATCAGGTCATCGATGACGATCACCTTCTCTCCCTTCTTGACGGCATCGGCGTGGATCTCGACGCGGTCCTTGCCATATTCGAGATCATAATCTTGCCCGATCACCGTATGGGGCAGCTTGCCCTTCTTGCGTACCGGCACGAAGCCGACCGAGAGTTGGTGGGCGACCGCACCGCCCAGAATGAAGCCGCGGGCTTCAATGCCGGCGATGGCATCGAGCTTGACCCCTGCATAGGGCTGCACCAGCGCGTCAACCGCAGCGCGAAAGGCCCGCGCATTGCCGAGCAGCGTTGTGATGTCACGAAACATGATCCCCTTCTTGGGATAGTCGGGGATGGTGCGAATGGCTGTCTTGAAATTCATCGTGGACTTCCTGTGGCGCGCGGCAGAAGCGAAAACCACCGCGTTATCCGATTAACAGGGCTGCAGCGCAACCACTATGGGGAACGCCGTTTCGGGCGAGCCTTTTCGCGTCGCCACTTCGCAGCAGATGCGGAGCTGATCTGCGATCGACGCAACGCTCTGGGTGATGGGGCAATTGCGGGCATCGCGCGCAACCTTGCTCATCGCGCCGTTTCCTGGGCGATCCGTTCCGGCTCAGTTGAACCGGATCATGGTTATTCGCGGTCTCCAGCCGCTCCAAGGCCTCGCATGCGATCTGCCGACCGATCTGACCGGCAGCGCGCCCTCATCCAGGACAATTCCGCTGGCGAGACAGCGTTGGGCTCGAGAGGCAGGCGGACAATGGCAATATCATAATTGTATGAGTGCCTTACGTCCTGCCGCGGCGCACTGGAGGAGCTTTCGGGCTCCGACAGCCTGAGCGCGGCCAGCTTCAAAAAGAACCCATGATCGCTCGCCATGACGCACCGCGCCGCCCGCGCGCAACCCACGGCCTGCGCCCAGGGGATCGGGTTGAAAGCTATTTCAGCACCCGGCCGGCCACCGCATCGAGCTTGGCGAAGAGCGCCGCATCGCGTTTGTCCTTGTGGGTGATGATGGCGGTGTCGAGGGCATTGTCGATCCCCGGAGATGGCGTGCGCTTGGGCCCAAGTTTCGGCGCCACCTGGCGAACGAGCGTGCGGGCGCGCTCGGCATTCTGCGACAGCACCTTCACCACCTGCTCAACGGTGACGTGGTCATGGTCTTCGTGCCAGCAATCAAAATCCGTGACCATGGCGACCAGCCCATAAGGGAGCTCAGCTTCACGGGCGAGCTTGGCCTCCGGCATCGCCGTCATGCCGATCACCGAACAGCCCCAGCTGCGATAGAGATTGCTTTCGGCCTGCGTCGAGAACTGCGGCCCCTCCATGGCGAGATAGGTGCCGCCGATACTGTGCGGGATCTTCGCCTCGGCACAGGCTGCAGAAAGGGCTGTGGTCAGCTTGGGGCAGACCGGATGGGCGAGCGAGACATGGGCTACAAAACCTGCCCCGAAAAATGTCTTCTCGCGATTGTGGGTACGATCGATGAACTGGTCGACCACAACGAAGGTGCCCGGCGGCAGCTCCTCGCGAAATGAGCCGCAGGCCGAAAGCGAAATCACGTCCGTCACCCCGGCCCGCTTCAGGGCATCGATATTGGCGCGGTAATTGATGGTGGTGGGCGTCTGCACATGGCCGCGGCCATGACGGGGCAGAAACACCATGTCGACGCCACTGAGGGTTCCGAAGAGGAGCGCATCGGAGGGCTCGCCCCAGGGGCTCGGCACCCGTTCCCAACGCGACTGCTCGAGGCCTTCGATGTCATAGACACCGCTGCCGCCGATGATCCCAAGAACCGTTCTGCTCATGAAAAGGCCCCGAAAGCTCGTCTTTCGGGGCCTTGTAGCATGGAACGGGAAGCGCGCCAGTGTTCTGTCGACGCGGCACCCAGAGCCGTTAGTGCATGTCGCGCCACACGCGGCGATAGGAGGCGTAGAGCAGCCCGGAGAGCACCACGAGGAAAATCATGACCTCAAGGCCGATGCGCTTGCGCTGATCAAGCTTGGGCTCGGCGCACCACATCAGGAAGGTGGCAACGTCATGGGCTTCCTGATCGAGCGTCGCCTTGGTGCCGTCGGTGTAGGTGACCGAGCCATCGGTCAAAGGCGGCGGCATCGAGATATTCCAGCCCGGGAAGTAGGGATTGAAGAATTTGCCCGGAGCGACCTTGAAGCCCGGCGGCGGCTTCAGATTGAAGCCGGTGACGATCGAGTAGATCCGCGCCGGACCACCATCCAGCGCCTTGGCGAGCAGCGACATGTCCGGCGGCACCGCACCATTATTGGCAAAGCGCGCCGCCTCTTCATTGGCGAAGGGCGGCGGGAAATGGTCAGCCGGGGTGGCCGCGCGCATCAGCGGCTGGCCACTGGAATCGGTGGTCTGCCCCATGCTGTTGGGGCCGGCCGGTACCTTGTAGCTGGCCGCGATCGCCTTCACCTGGGCCGGCGTGAAG
>JBMFWV010000061.1:0-19726 GCA_049964915.1 Rhizomicrobium sp. | reverse complement strand
CACGATCCGTCAGCGTCTGGCCGTCGCTCTCGCAAGCCATCTCGCGCGATGTCCGTGCTGCAAACGAGCAATCAGACAAACCGCATCACTGATCTTATGACACAGTAGAATTAAGGGGTGACAGGGCGGATACCTGCCGTTATACACGGTCCACGCCCTTATCGCCAACCACACGGAGAGATTTGCGTCGCCGAGCAAGCGCGCCATCAAGGAGGATTTATGATCGAGCTGAGCTATGCCGATGCCAATTCCGGCAAGGCCAATTTCGAGTGGACCTATAACCAGCTTGATCCACGTGCCTATCATTCGGCCCTAGGAAATTTCGATTACGACATTCCCGAGCGCGCAGCTCCGGTGTTCCGGCGCATCTTTGCCGCCTTGCGGCGTTGCCGCAGACTCGACTGCATCACCGCCGTCGACCTCGGCTGTTCCTACGGCATCAATGCGACGCTGCTGAAGCATGATCTGTCGATGGCCGATCTTCGCGCTCATTACGCAAGTTTTCCGGCCGGCGCCTCTCCGCGCGAAGTGCTCGCGGTCGATCAGAAGATCTTTGCCCCCGACAAGGCGAGGGGCGACCTCAAGGTGCTTGGCCTCGATCGCGCACAGTTTGCCACTGCCTATGCCTACTGGGCCGGCACGCTCGATGGCGCGATTGCCGAAAATCTCGAAGAGGATGACCCCTCCACCCAGGCGGCCAGAACGCTTTGCGACTGTGACGTGATCATTTCGACGGGCACTGTCGGCTATATCGGCATGCCAAGCTTTGAGCGCATCATCGCCGCCACCTCACACAAGGCGCAGCCCTGGATCGCCTCCTTCGTGCTGCGCATGTTCGATTATGCCCCGATTGCCGAGCGCCTGTCGGACCAGGGCTACGTCACACAGAAACTCGAGGGCGTGTATTTCGAACAGCGGCGTTTTGTCGACAGTCGCGAGCAGGCCCATGTCGAGGGGATCTTGCGGCAGCGTGGCCTTGATCCGGCCGGCCTGGAAAGCGAGGGGAGCTATGTTGCCGAATGCTTTGTGTCACGACCCCAAGGCGATGCGGCAATAGCGGACCTCGGACAGATCCTTCCCGTCTAGGGGCACAGGCCCAGACCTGGGTTGGAAACCTCCCTCAAGCCCATGACGGGATGTCTCAGCGGGGCCCGCGGCAACGTCCAAAGGGCCAGCCTGCGCTTGCCCGATGACAGGGCATTGGCTAGCGTTCAGCGGTTTTTCGAAAGCAGCGAAGCGACATGGCCCCGCGCAAAAAATCCAGGACAAGCCTTGCCCGCAGCAAGACCAAATCTGCCAAAGCGCGACGCAAGACGCCCGGCGCCAAAAAGGCCGGCACAGGCAAAAGCCGGAGCCAGGACATCGCGCGCAAAAAAGCCAAGAGGACGCCCAGCAAGGCCGCACGCAAGCCTGCCGCGAAAAGCGCAACGCCCAAGCCTGGCAAAGCGGCCTCTGGCACAGCACGCACCAAACAGGTGAGCGTTGCGCGCCCCAAGGCACGAGCCCCCATGGCGCCAACCCGCCCGCGCAAAGCCAATTTGCGTCGCGCCGTACTGGCCCAGCCACGACCAGCGCAAAAGCCAAGAACGGCGCCGATCGGTGCCATCTATGACACCGGGCTTGCGCGCAATTCCGCCAATTTCCAGCCTCTCAGCCCGCTCAATTTTCTGGAACGCAGTGCGACGGTTTTCCCCGAGCATCCCGCCATCATCCATGGCCGTACCACCATCAGCTACCGTGAGTTTTATGCCCGTGCTCGTCGCCTTGCGAGCGCCCTGAAGGCGCGCGGTATCAAGGCCGGAGATACCGTCGCGGTGATGCTGCCGAACATTCCTGCGATGCTCGATTGTCATTACGGCATTGCGATGCTGGGGGCCGTGATCAACACCCTCAATACCCGCCTTGATGCCCAGGCGCTGGCCTTCATTCTTGATCACGGCGAGGCCAAAGTGCTCATCACCGATACCGAGTTCTCGCAGGTGATGGGCGAGACCTTGAAACTGGTGAAAACCCGTCCCCTCGTCATCGACGTCGAGGACAGCGAATATCCAGGTCTCGGCAAGCGGCTCGGCAGCATCGAGTACGACAGCTTCCTGGCCAGCGGTGATCCGGAATTTGCCTGGAGCTATCCCAGCGACGAATGGAACGCGATTGCGCTCAATTACACCTCCGGGACCACTGGCAACCCCAAGGGCGTGGTATTCCACCATCGCGGCGCCGCCCTCATGGGCTATGGCAATGTCGTAGCCGCCAATCTGCCGCGCCATCCGGTCTATCTGTGGACCTTGCCCATGTTCCACTGCAATGGCTGGTGCTTTCCCTGGACCCTGTCGGTGGTCGCCGGCACCCATATCTGCCTGCGCTGGGTGCGCGCCAAGGCGATCTTCGAGGCGATCGCCAGCCATCGCGTCACGCACATGTGCGGGGCACCGATCGTGATGTCGACCTTGATCCACGCCCGTCCCGAAGAACGCACGGAACTGCCTGGACGTGTCGAATTCATCACCGCGGCTGCGCCGCCTCCTGAAAGCGTGCTTGCCGGCATGGCCGATGCGGGCTTTAACGTCACCCATGTCTATGGGCTGACCGAGACCTATGGTCCGGCGGTGGTCAATGAGTGGCAGCCCCAATGGGACGGACTTGAACGCGGCGCCCGGGCAGCGAAGAAGGCCCGCCAGGGCGTGCGCTATCACACCCTTGATGGTCTTGCCGTGATGGATCCGCTGTCGATGGAGCCGGTGCCCGCTGACGGCGAAACACTCGGCGAGGTCATGTTCCGCGGCAACATCGTCATGAAAGGCTATCTGAAAAATCCAAAGGCGACGGAAGAAGCCTTTGACGGGGGCTGGTTTCACTCCGGCGATCTCGCCGTGATCCACCCTGACGGTTATATCCAGCTCAAGGATCGCTCCAAGGACATCATTATCTCCGGCGGGGAAAACATTTCCTCAATCGAAATCGAAGACACCCTCGTCAAGCATCCTGCTGTGCTCTATGCCGCCGTGGTGGCCAAGCCCGATGCAAAATGGGGTGAAACCCCATGCGCCTTCGTCGAGCTGAAGCCTGGGACATCCGCCAGCACCGAGGAGCTGATCAACTGGTGCCGCAGCCATCTGGCCCACTACAAATGTCCCAGACACTTGGTGTTCCGCGAGATCCCGAAAACATCGACCGGCAAGATGCAGAAATTCAAGCTGCGGGACGCGGCACTTGCGCTTGGAGAGTGAGTGCGAGCGCCGTCAAGCGACCGCAGTGCCTTCTTCGTCGCGGTGATCGACGACGCTCCGCGGTACCGTCATGAGCACCGGAATGATCGCCAGGTAGACGACAGTAATGGCAATGATGCAGGCACCAAAGCCATCGAAGCGTTGGTAGAGCCAGGTCCCGAGCAGGTCGCCAAAGCGCACCGCGACGAAGTAGAGCCCGCCTGACATCATCAGCGTGGTGCCCTCAAGTCCCTCGGGAGCCGAGCGGATGATGAGAGCGGTATAAGCCCCCGTTGCCACCCCGCCCAGAAGTCCCATGGCAGCCGCGGCCTCAAAAGAGCCCGTGACGCTGTGCGTAAAATAGAGCGGAATGGCCTGAGGGATCGCAACCAGCGTGCTCCAGAACAGGATCTGGCGCAGACTGAACTTCCGCGCGAGGAGACCGAAGAGAAGAAAGGGTGGGATGAAGCTGCCAGCAAAAATGGCGTTCCAGTCGGCGAAGGCGGCATCAGAGGCATGCAGCGTGTTCTGCAGATAGAATTGCAGTGGCGTTTGATAGCCAGGCGCGAAGCTCCACAAGAACCAAACCGCCATGGCTGGATAGAACGGCCGATGCCGCAACAATCGCTTGATATCGGAGAGCCGGCGCCTGGGTAACGCCCTATCCTCTCCCCTGATCGCATTGAAGATTCCTGCCGGCTTCCAGAAACCGAAGAGGGTGATGGCAGCCATCACCGCCGCCCCGAGTGCAAAAAGGTGATGGGCCGCAACACCGGCTCGGTCGGCCTCAAGGTGATTACTGATGTAGCCGCCGATGAAGAAGCCTACGAGACCAGGAACGTAAAGAAATGTGTTCCATACCGCGCTCACCTGCCCCGACATCTGGAGCTGGCGGCCAATGACGGCGCTGAGCCCACTTTGGGCGCTGACGACGAACAAAAAGGACATCGTCAACAGCAGCACGGCGCCAAGCAGGCTATTATAGTCGACCGGTATAAAGACGAAGACGACATAGAGCACCGTACTGGAGGCGCCGAACAGGATCAGAAAACCCCGATCCTTGATGCCAAAGGGGTTGAAGCTGTCGCGCAGGAAGCCGAACACGAACGACAGATAAAGCGGAATCCCAGCAAGAAGGCGGAAGGCGGCAACCCCCTCGGCCGAAAGATGGAGCTTGTTCTTGAGAAAGAACGCGACCGGAATGTCCATGAGGCCGATATAGGGTGCCGCAAAGCCGATCAGGGTCAGAAGCAGCCCCAGATAGCCGAAAATCAGCCAGCGTGCCGGGGCGTTGACAATGGGAACGGAGGTACCCTCGCATTCGGCTGTTGTCATGCGCATGTCCCCGGGCTTCACGTTCAAGCTAGGCGAACATCTGTGTACGGACAACCTGCGCCGTCCTCGCAGCTATCACAGCGCCGTGAAGGGCGTTACGGCAGATCCATATTTCGGATGCGCGGTCTCCCCTTTCCTCTCGGGCCATTGCTTGAGCGCGCGGCCAGATTTCCTCCACACCCATGCAGATGCGTCCGAATAGCGGAGGCCACAGAGGCGGACGCCGCCTCTGCACGGCTGCAGGCGAGAGCAGGGGCGCCAACCTGGTTGGGAAAGGGCCGTCTCGCCATTGCCGCGCACGCGCACCGTGCGCTCAAACGCAGACCAAGAGCGAGCCCGCCATCATTCATGGAGCAAAAAGGGGCGGGCGCATCCTGGACGCGCTTAGATTTGCGCGCGGGTTACGACAGGATCAGGCGGAGGGTGACAGATCAGTGACTTCGGCTTCGTAGGCGCTCGAGTTCATCCTTGATACGAAGTTTTTCTCGCTTCAGGCGGGCCACCCTTGTCTCGTCCCAGTCAGGGTGGGTCAACTCAGCGCCAATCTGCTCTTCGAGCCGTCTATGCTTGGCGGAAAGTTCCTCGATATGCCCTTCCAGTGCCATGGATCTGCACCTTTCATGTTTGAAGGATGCCCCAATTAGAGCACCATGACAGGCGCCTGTCACCCCTTGTTCATGACCTCTTCTAAACAGACTTACGGACCTGTAAATCTATCCCATGGTGGATGACTCGCGCCCCTTTGCCCCTCATTCCGACGCTACCGGCGGCCGGAACCGGCTCGTCATTGGCATCAGTGGAGCGACTGGCGTCGGCTATGGCGTGCGACTCCTGGACGCGGTTCGCGAGCTGGGTCTTGTCTCCCATCTGGTGATCACCAAGCCGGGAGAAATGACGATCGGCTACGAAAGTCCGCTTTCACCCAAAGAGGTTGCGGCCAAGGCCGATCACGTTTACGCCGCCCATGACATCGCCGCCCCCATTGCGTCGGGCAGTTTTCGTACCGGCGGCATGGTGATTGCGCCATGTTCAGTGCGCAGCTGGTCGGAGATCGCCACCGGCGTGACCTCGAACCTGTTAACCCGCGCCGCAGATGTCACGCTCAAGGAGCGACGCCCTCTGGTGCTTTTGATCCGCGAAAGTCCACTTCATGTCGGACATCTGCGCAGTTTGACGCAACTGGCGGAAATGGGCGCGATCATCATGCCGCCGGTGCCGGCGTTCTATACCGAGCCGCGCAGCGTGGCCGAGATCATTGACCAAACTGTCGCGCGCGTGCTGGATATCCTGGGATATGATTGGCCGCAGCAGAAGCGCTGGGGTGAAGATCTGGCCAAGGGCCGGCGACGCAGAGGTCGCAAAGGCACAACGGACGCACAATGACCGAGGCCGAGGAGCAGCAACTGCGTGCCAAGCTCGCTGAGCTCAAGCAGGAGCATCTCGATCTTGATGCCGCAATTGGCACCATGATCGAGACCTCAGGCGCTGATCAGCTGAGACTGACGCGCATGAAGAAGCGCAAGCTTCAGCTCAAGGATCTGATCTCGACGATTGAAGGCGAGTTGGTCCCAGACATCATCGCGTAGCCGCCATGGCGCGCATGTCCTGCCGCTTGTAGGCGTACATCGCAAGATCGGCTTGGGCGAGCGCAGAATTGGCATTCTCGCCTGGTTTCAGTGTCGCCGCACCGTAGGAAAAACTCATGGGGATAGGACGGTTTTCCCAGATTGCCGGCAGCGCCCGCAATTTGGCGCTGAGCGCCTGGGCCTTTCGCCTGGCCTGCTGATCATCGGCGTGCGTGAGAATGACGCCGAATTCGTCGCCGCCCAAACGTCCGACAATATCGGTGCTGCGCACATGGGCACAGAGCATCTGGCTGAAATGGGCCAACACTGCATCGCCGGCGGCATGGCCATAACCGTCATTGATCTCTTTGAAGCCATCGAGATCGAAATAAAGCAGGCTTGAGGGCGTGCCATAGCGTGCCGAATGGGCGATGGAGCGGTTGAGTTCGCGCACAAAGGCCCGCCGATTGAGCAGGGGCAACAGGTGATCCTGGTCACGGTCCTTCTCCGCGCTTTCCAGCCGCCTTTTGGTTTCGGCCAGCTCGCTGCGCAGTTCTTCGACCTCCTGCATCAGGAACATGATCGCTTCACGTACCTTGGGGGTAATCTCGGCTTCCGGAATGCCCAGAACCGCAGCCACCACTGCAGGCTCGCGCTCCAGTGGTGCCGCCCGCTCGGTGCGTTTCGCGTAGGAGGCTGCTGCCACACTGGCAGCCCGTTCTGTGCCCCGCACACGGTCGATCTTCATGGCCCCGTCCTCGCCGGTTTCACTCCGGGATTTTCTGCGATTAAGCTTAACGGAGTGTTACAGCGGGAACTTGAGCGTTAAGCTCGAAAAAAAGCCGCTTCCCTCAGCCCAGCGCGCCCCTATAATGCGGCGCTTCCATCGGCTCCTGCCAAGGTTCGCACGAAGCATGAACGCCCCCCTCGTCGGCATCATCATGGGTAGTCAATCCGACTGGCCCACGCTCAAGAGCGCTGCCGAAATCCTAGATCTCCTCAAGATCACCCATGAAACCCGCATTGTCTCGGCCCACCGCACTCCGGAGCGGCTCTATGACTATGCCCGCGGCGCCCGCACCCGGGGCCTCAAGGTGATCATCGCCGGAGCGGGCGGCGCCGCCCATCTGCCGGGGATGACCGCCGCCATGACCAGCCTGCCAGTCCTCGGGGTCCCGGTGGAATCCAAGGCATTGTCCGGCCTTGATTCGCTGCTCTCCATCGTCCAGATGCCTGGCGGCGTGCCGGTGGCCACCTTTGCCATCGGCCCCGCCGGAGCCAAGAACGCGGCGTTGCATGCCGCGGCGATCCTCGCCCTCAACCATCATGACATTGCGCTGCGACTCGACAGTTTTCGCGCCGAGCAGACAGCCTCGGTCGCAGACGAACCCCAGCCCCACACTCCCTCGGCATGAGCATGACACCTGCAACCCCAGCGCTGGTCGCGCCCGGCGGAATCATTGGCATTTTGGGCGGCGGTCAGCTTGGCCGCATGCTCGCGCTGGCCGCAGCCCGGCTGGGCCTGCGCTGCCACATCTATTCCGATACCGATATGGCCCCGGCATTTGATGTCGCCCATGCAAGGACCCACGCCTCCTATGAGGACCGGGCAGCGCTCGCGCGCTTTGCCGAGGCCTGCGATGCCGTCACCTATGAATTTGAGAATGTACCAGCCACCGCGGCCGAGGTTCTGAGCGCCCACAAGCCTACCCATCCCAATGCCCGGGCTCTGGCAATCGCCCAGGACCGGCTCGACGAAAAGCGTTTCATCGCCAGTCTCGGCCTTGCCACCGCCCCCTTTGCCCCGGTGTCATCACGGACCGAGGCCGGAGCTGCCTTCCAGCAGATCGGCAGGGAGCGCGCTGTGCTCAAGACCAGACGCTTTGGCTATGACGGCAAGGGCCAGGCGATGGTAGCAAGCGCGCAGGAGGCCGAAGAGGCCTTCGCGCGTCTTGGTGCCCCCTGCATCCTCGAAGGCTTTGTTCCCTTTGCCTTTGAAGCCTCGGTGATTGCGGCTCGCGCCCGCGACGGCCAGTTCGCCGCCTATGATCCCCCCGAAAACAAGCACGCCGAGCACATCCTGCGCCGCTCCATCGTGCCGGGACGGCTCAGTGAGGCCCAGGGTAAGGCCGCCAAAGAGATCGCAGGGCGCATCGCCGCGGCCTTCGACTATGTGGGGGTGCTGGGCGTCGAACTGTTCGTCACCCAAACTGGCGAACTCCTCGTCAACGAAATCGCGCCACGCGTGCACAATTCGGGACACTGGACGCTCGAGGCCTGCCTCGTTTCCCAGTTCGAGCAGCATATTCGGGCAGTTGCCGGCTGGCCCCTCGGTAATCCTGCACGGCACAGCGATGCGGTGATGGACAACCTCATCGGTGCAGAGGCGGAGGCCTGGCGTAAACTCGCGGCAGGAGAAGGCGCTCTGCATCTTTATGGCAAGGACGAGGCCCGTCCTGGCCGCAAGATGGGGCATGTCACCTTTTTAAGCCCGCGTTCGACGCCGCCGAGGAGTAGCTGAACGCGGCGAGGTCGCCCCGGCAAAGCGGGTCTTCAGCTCTGCCTTGAAGCTCTCCAAACGCATGACGTCATTGATGCGACGGGTCAGAAAGGCCCGGGTTGGGGCCTCGTCCTCGCTGTCATCATTGAACCAGCGCACAAGCGTCGCGCCATAGACGCCGACCAGAAGCGCGCGCTTGGAATAGAAATTGAAATCGCTCGCACGGTCGCCAGCCAGCTGCCACATGGTATCGACGCTGCGCCAGACAAGCTTGGCGGCAAGCGGGGCATGGAACGGCAGCGAGAGAAAAGCGCCGGCACGACGCGCGGCTTCCTTGTGCGGACGCAGTACTTCAAGACGTTTCAGCACCAGATGCGCGATACGTTCGCGGATCTTCATCGCGCCGAGATGGGCCGTGTCGACGCCGCTGCGCATCTCCTCGTCCGCCCACTCCGAAAAGGCGGCGACGAGGCTCATCACGTCATCCGGGAATAGCCGCGCCTTGGTGATGAGGTCGACCTTGTTGGCCTTGCAGGCCGCGCTCAAGAGCCCCGGAGTGAAGCCATCAAACGGCGCATCGGCCAGCGCCGTCATCAGAACGCGTTGCCGCAATGTCCGGTCCTTGTCGTCCCTGTTCATGGCACCCTCCTGACGCCTGATCCTGCGCGTCCCTTCCCGGACGTCAGGCCCGCTGTTCCAGCCAGTGTTTCATCTCACTGTCAAATATCAGTCTGGACAGATCGCCCATGCGCGACGGGTACAGGACCCCATCAAGATGATCGAGCTCATGCTGCACGGCACGCGCATGAAAGCCGCGCGCTGTGCGCTCGACCCGTTGCCCCTCAAGATCGATGCCCCAATAACGGATATGGGCGGCCCGTTCGACATAGCCACGCAGGCCCGGCACGCTCAAACAACCCTCCCAGCCCCCTTCGCTGGTATCATCGAGGCTCTCCCAGCCCGGATTGATCAGGACCGTGAGCGGTGCGGTGTGCTCGAAGAGTTCAGCGTCGGCGAGGCTAGGATCGGCCCGCTCCTTCGGCGCCTGGAACACCACCACGCGCAACGGCACGTGGACCTGGGGCGCGGCCAGCCCGGCTCCCGGGGCGTCGATCATGGTTTCGATCATGTCACGGACAAGGCGGCGGATTTCCGGTGCGGTGGGATCCGCAACCGGATCGGCCTTGCGGGCGAGAACAGGGTGGCCCATGCGGGCGATCTTCAAAATAGCCATGCCCCGAATATGGCGCGCCTGGGGCCGGCAGAAAAGCGCCCGAGCCCAAACAAAGTGGCGGGGGGAGCCCCTCCCCCAGGCCGGGGCTGGACAGCTCAGGCCCTGTTTGCTATCAACCGCGCCCTCTAGAGATTTCCTGCCGGGAGCCACTTTTGCAGATCATCGTTCGCGACAACAATATCGACCAGGCGCTGAAGGCGCTAAAAAAGAAGATGCAGCGTGAAGGCATCTTCCGCGAGATGAAGCTGCGGGGACACTACGAAAAGCCGAGCGAGAAGCGGGCCCGCGAACGCGCCGAGGCCATCCGCCGTTATCGCAAGCTGCAGCGCAAGCGCATGCAGCGTGAGGGCGTGCTGCCACGCCATTGAGCGCAGTATCAGGTAAGCTCGCGTGTTACGGCCGCTCTTGAAGCGGCCGTTTTGCGTTCAGCGCGGATGAGATAGCTGCAGCGCGAGGCCCCCGCCAGGGCATGCTCGCAGCGTTCCACGCGCACGCCATCGCCCAGAAGGCCCTCAAACAGTTTTTTCTCCTCGTCACAGAGCGCGCGATGGCGACGCGCCACAGCATGAACCGGGCAGTGATGCTCGATCAGCATCAGCCCCTCTGCCTCGGGCCGGGCTTCGGCCATATAGCCATCGCGGGCGCGAAGCTGTGCCAACTGTTCCAGCTTCGTCCCTAGGGTGCCGGCGGTGATCTGAGGGCGATAGGCCTCCAGCTGCTTCGCCGTACGCTGGGCAAGAAGCTGCGCGACCTCGGCCTGTCCATGACGCGCTTCGAGGAGTTCAAGCAGCTCGCCCAAAAGCTCCTGATGACCATCGGCAAGGTGCGCGGCAGCGGCCGGCGTTGCCTGCCACAGTGCCTGAGGACGACCACGGCCCGAGGCGGACGCCGTTCGCTTTGCGACAAGTCCCTCCTTTTCCAAGGCGGCAAGCTGCTGGCCGACAGCCTGAGCACTGATCTGAAGCACCTGTGCAAGACGCTCCGCGCAAACCGGCTCGAGCATCTTGAGCCGGTGCAGAAGCTGCAGACGGCCGCCTTTGCGGAATGTTTTGGACGAGATCTGTGTCATCGGGATATTTTCTAAAGTTATATCTTGCAAAATTCAAGCGGGACGCTTTTACTTGGTGGTGACCACCGCCTGTCCGGGAGGCTTGCATGGCCCTGATTGCTACCGGCGTCACCCACGCGGCGCTAAAGGCCACTGGAAAAAAGCTCGTCCGCCATCAAGGACGCCAAATTCTGCTCCTCGCCGCAGACGATGAGGTCTTTGCCATTGCCAATCGCTGCCCCCATGAAGGCTATCCTTTGAGCGAAGGCACCCTCGGCGCCGACTGTGTTCTCACCTGCAACTGGCACAACTGGAAGTTTGATCTGCGCAACGCAAAGACCGTCGTAGGACGCGATCGGCTGCACCATTATCGGCTGGAGGAACGGCAGGGCGAGATCTTTGTCGACCTCGCACAAACCCCACCTGCCCTGATACGCGAACAGGCGCTCGACGCGATCGCGCAGGCCCTTGACGAGTATGACCGCCCCCGCCTTGCCCGCGACTGCGCCCGCCTCATGCGCGCGGGCTTTGCTCCGGAAGAGGCCCTCAGAGAGGCGATCATCCTCACACACACGCGCTTTGAAAACGGCATGACCCATGCCCAGGCCGCGGCAGCAGACTGGCTGGCCCTGGCGGACCGGGCGCCGGATCCGGACTTGCGGCTTGCCGCCACGCTGGAGCCCCTCGCCCATCTGTCCTGGGACAGCCGTGGCGCCGACCATTACCCCTTCACAGATGCGCTCCGTCCCTTTGACGCCGCCAGCTTCGTCGCCGCGGTTTTGGCGGAGGACGAAGAACGCGCCGTCGCCCATATACGCGGGGCAGAGCAGCGTCAGCTAAGGGCGCTGCGTCCCGCTTTTGCCCGCGCGGCGCTCGCCCACTACGCGGACTTTGGCCACAGCGCCATTTATGTGCTGAAGAGCTTCGAGCTGATCACGCGCCTCGGCGAATCGGTTTCGCTGCCACTGCTTTTGCTGCTCACCCGCTCCTTGGTGCGCGCGACGCGCGAAGATCTGCTACCGGAATTTCGTGGCTTCGGAGCGGCCCTGAAAGCCTGGCCGGAGGGCGGCTTCGAACCGATCCAGGGGTCAGATCTCATCGGTCTTAATCCCGACCGTCTCCTCAACCGCCTGCTGGTGTCATCACGCCGACCGGTGCAGGAGCTTTATGACGCGCTGATGGAGGTGGCCGCCTATAACCTGCTACACTTCGACCTGTCATTCGACGAGGCTAATGACGGCCCCTTGGCCGACAATGTCAGCTGGCTTGATTTCACGCATGCGCTGACCTTTGCCAACGCGGCGCGCCAGCTCTGCACCGAAACGCCGGCGTTGTGGCCAAGTGTCCTACTCCAGCTCGGCCTGTTCGTGGCCCGCAACTGCAAATATGTCAGCCATGAGCGCAGCTCGAACTGGCAGGTCGCGGACAGCGATACCTTCCTGTCGACACAGCTCGACAGCCTTTACGATCATGGCATTGCCGAACCCATCGTCGCCTGCCATCGCCTCAAGGTGCTCTTTGCGCTCCAGAGCGAGCTTGCTCAGGCGGCCGAGGCGCCGTGGGCAGCACTCTGGCTCGCAGCGGTCCATCGCTATCTCTCAAGTCCACTCAAGCGCCACCACTCCCTGCGTCTGGCGCGCCAGGCGCTGCATTTTGTCGCCAGCGAAACCTGAATCGCTACCTCAGAAAAAAAGCAGCTTGGGTGTTCAGGCGCCTCACACCGTCTCCACAGCGAGCCCGTCGATCAGAAATAGCCCTCGCGCTTTTTCTGCTCGAGCGAGCCACCATCCTCGCCATCGCTGATCCGCCCCTGGCGTTCGGATGTAGCCGCGAGCAATGTCTCCGCGACGATCGCGCAAAGCGTTGCGGCACTTGATGCAATGGCGCCCGTCACCGGCCAGCAGCCGAGGGTGCGAAAGCGCACACATCGCATCTGAACGTCGTCTTCAGGCCGAAAACGCATACGCGCCGGATCATCGACCACGATGAGGCTGCCCCTGCGCTCCACCACCGGCCGAGATTTGGCGTAATAGAGCGGCGCAAGGGAGATGTCGCGCAGCAGCGCATAGGACAGGATGTCCTCTTCGGTCCAGTTGGAGAGGGGAAAGACCCGCGCCGTCTGCCCTTTGGCCAGACGCGTATTGTAGAGCGACCACAACTCCGGTCGCTGTGCCCGGGGCTCCCAGGAGTGGGCCGCCCCCCGCACCGAAATCACCCGCTCCTTTGCCCGTGATTTTTCCTCGTCACGGCGCGCGCCTCCAAAGATAACGTCATAGCGGCCGGCATCCAGCGCCGCCTTGAGCGGCTCGGTGCGCATGCGCGTGGTGTAAAGCTCACCATGATCGAAAGGATTCAAACCTTCTGCGCGCCCCTCCTCATTGGCGTGCACGATGAGCGAAAACCCATGGTCACGCGCAAAGGCGTCACGAAAGGCCAGCAGCTCGGCAAATTCCCATGTCGAATCGATATGCAGAAGCGGGAAAGGCGGCCTTGACGGATAGAAGGCCCGCACCGCAAGCCGGGCGAGTACGGTGGAATCCTTACCTGCCGAAAACAGCATCACCGGGTTTCTGGCTTCCGCCACCGCCTCGCGCAGAATGTAGATCGCCTCAGCCTCAAGGCGCTCGATATGGCGAAGACCGCTCAGAGCAGGCTCTGCCATTGTCCGGCTCCCAGATAGCGATGCCGGATCCTGCCATCCTCACCAAGTGCAAACAGATGCAGCCAGCGATTATCCGTCAGCTGGCGGACGCTTTCATGTTTGGCGATAACCCTGTTGATGGCGTCCACGGGCGCTTCAATGATGACGCTCAGACGCAGGGGCTTGTGCACGAGGACCTTGCCGTCATGGAGGGACTGCGCGGGCAGTCCTGTCCTTAGATCGCCGGCATTGCCTTCGAGGACACCAAGTCCGCCGACAATATTGTGCAGTACCTTGTTGCCGCTGCCAAAACTGCGATTGTTCACCACCGAGCCGTAATATTGCAGGTTGATCCAGCTCGCCACGATCATGGGCGCCGTCATGATCTGCTCGAGAACCTTGAAATCCGGGTCGCTTTGCCACGCATAGCTGTGCAGAAAGGCCCGCCCGCCGAGATCAAGGCAATGGCTTCGCCCACGGGGTGCCACGATGAATGCGGCATTGCCAGCAAGGCCCCATTCCGGTCGCACCTGCGACCAGTCGCGGCTGCGCCGGTCAATCCGCTCGCCAAGCTTGTCATCAAGAGGCAGACCCAGGGAAAAGGCCCGCTCATGGCGCGTCAGGGAAGACGCCTTGGCGAGTGTCTGGCGCAAATCAGCCACGTGGGCGCGATACGCTGGGTCAAGCTCATCGAGATCAAAGAGCGTGATCGCGTCCGTCGTCGTGTCATGCAGGGCCGCCACGAACCAGGTATCGGCAGGTATCTTAATCCCTCTTGCGCCAAGCCCCTGCCTCACCTCCCGATCATTCAGAAGCGCGGCAGCGACGCGCGCGTTGACTGCACCATTGTGTCCACCACAGGCACCGCATTGCAGTCCTGCCGCGTGCGGATTGTTCACCGTGGTACTGCCATGACCGACAAGCAGCACGAGCGGGGCGAAGCCCTTTGTCAGTGACATCGCCCGCAGCATGCCCTCGGACAGGTCAAGGCGCGCACCAGGAGCTATCCCGGTGATGGCTGGATTGCCGGCCACCGGGGCAAGGCTTGGCCGCAGCCGCGCCGCCACCTCGGCCGTCGGGCTAGCATTCGGTCGCCGGCGCGCAGCGCCGTCACAAATCAGCGCGACAGCGGCAAGAAAGCCTGCACTTTCGACATAGGTAAAACAGGACACCGCAGAACGCTTGAAGCTCATCCAGCCTTCCTTGAGGCGTGCTTTCAGCGACAGACGCTGCAGCAGCTGTCGCTGTTCGTCGACGCCGGCCTGCGTCAACGCCTCCCCAATGGTGAAGTGAGGTTTCAGGAGGACCGGGCATTGCGCCTCACCCGCACCCTGTCCCAGCGGCTGCCAGGCCATGGGAACCCCGAAAAAGCCAGCAAAGCCGATAGTGTGAACTTGCGGCAAGATGGTTTCGAGAGCCCGCCTAAAGGGCTCCGAGCGCACATCGATGCAGAACGCCGCCTGCAGCGCAGGCCTTGGCTCTGCGGCCTGCTGCGCGGGCGGGCAGGCCAGTCTGAAGGCTGCGATGAGCTCGCGCTGGTAGGCGTGCTCGTAGGCCTCCTGCAAGATCAGATCGATGAGCAGATCACTGTCTTGAGCCGGCGTGTCCCCAGTGGTCAGGCGTCGGGCTGCTGCCATCGCGTCCTGCCAGGTGGTACGGAAAAGCGCATCGCTGTGTTCGAGATAAAGGGCATAACCCCACACCACTCGGATGGCGAGAAGCTCAATCAGTGTATCGTCGGTGCGGCCGTCAAGTTCGCTCACCCAGACGCGATAGCGCGCATAGCCCGCCCAGCCACCGATATCGAGGAGGGCGCGATGCAGATAGTCTTCGTAGGCCGTTTCGGGAATGCCCAGCTCGTCGAGCACCGCCTTGATGGCGGCAAGGGGCTCTGCTGGCAGCGCGGCAATGGCGCGGCGGAACCCTTTGATCCCCATGGTCTCAGGATTGCGGTCGAAGGCGGCAGCTTGCCGCCAGGCCTGATAAAGAGGCAGATGCCGCCACGGTGCAGGCCACAACGCCTGACCCTGATCGAAATAACCGGCGCACCATTTGGAGATTTCATCGATCATGAAAGCGGTGCGCGATACCTGCCGATTGCCGCCGGCAAGCCGGTCAAGCGTTTCAGCGATGGTCGCAACCGCCGCCGGCGTACGGTCATTTGCCGGATGCTCCTGTGCCAAGGCGAGCTTGAATGCGGCCAGATCCATCGTCGTGCGCCCGTCGGCACAAAAGATCTGAAGCGCCGTTTCCAGATCGGCATCGAGCATGTGCATCTTGCTCAAAGCCTCGCGGTAAAAGGCACGCGGCATCAGCATCTGGCACTTGGCGAGGCGTTGCATACGGGCGCACGCCATATCGAAAGTAAGATCACTGAGGCCAAGGAAGGGATTGACGGCAACGAAGCTGTCCAGGGGCCAGAGCGGCGCAATTCGCAGGCAGGCCCGTGCGACGACAGCGCGAAACGTCTCTGGCAAGAGCGTGCAGCCGTCGGCTGAGGCGGTGGAACGGTTTGTCGGCTTCAAGGCGAGGGTCATGCTCTATCTCCTGAGCGCGATTAAGGGAGGTTTGCGGTATTGGTCCGAGGTGGGGGCACGGCACCTGGCCACAGCGTGATCGCCCAGCGATTGGCCAGCGTGTTGACGTAGAGCCCGTTGGCGAGGTGGACATAAAGCGCCCGAAGCGCGTTGGCGCGCGGTGCTTCAATGGCACTGTTCTGGAGGAGGAGGGCCATAGCAAAGCCAGCCAATATCAGTCCGGCCAGCACCGCTTCGACCGGACCTCTGAGCGGCAGGTAGGGTGTTAGCGTCGGCCGCAGCAGATGCGCAGCCAGGGCTTCCAGCGCGAATACGGCCAGGGCGACGACGACAGCACGGATGGCCAGTTGCACAATGAGCCTCGGCGAGAAGGAGGGCGCCGCCGAGCTGAAAAGATGGGTCAGGCTGAGGACCGCAATGCTCGCGATGATCAGCAGGCCAGGCGCCATTGTCGGCGAGACGCCAAAGAGCGCCCCGGTGCTCACCACGATGACAAGACCAAGGCTGAGGGCTGCCCCATAGGCAAGAGGTGTCGGCGCGCGCCGCGGGCCGGTTTCCACACGGCCTGCTGCCGGCGTCGCGCCACTGCCGGCGCTGAGAAAGGCATGGGCCTTGTAGAGCGAATGGCCGATGATATGGATCCACGCGGCAGCAAAGGCTCCAAGTCCGCATTCAAGCATCATGAAACCCATCTGGCCGATGGTCGAATAGGCCAGTGACACCTTGATCGAGGTCTGGGTGAGCATGACGAGCCCGCCAAAGAGCGCAGTGATGCCACCTACGAGCAGCAGCAGGTCAAGCGCGCCAGCCGCGTGTGAAAAGACCGGTGCAAAGCGCAACACCAGAAAGCCGCCGGCATTGATGATGCCGGCATGGAGCAGTGCAGACACCGGAGTTGGTGTTTCCATCACCTCGAGGAGCCAGCCATGCATCGGAAATTGTGCCGATTTGAGGAGCGCGGCCAGACCAAGCAGCAGCGCCGCCAGGGTGAGCCCGCCACTGCCCGCGCCGTGAGGAAGCCTTCTGGCAGCAGAGAGAATATGGGCGATATCTGTGGTCCCAAAACTGTGCGCAAGGATGAGAAAAGCTAAGGCCAAAGACACATCGCTGAGCCGCGCGACCACAAATTTCTTGCGCGCTGCGAGGATCGCAGGCTGACGCTCACCATAGAACACCAGTAGCCGATGCAGACAGAGGCTGGTGGCGATCCAGGCGAGCGCAAACTGTGGCAGGTCTGCCGCGACGATCAGGTGCAGGACCGCTGCGAGGGTCAGACACAGGCGCTTCAGAAAATCACTATGACGTGGATCCCCGTCCAGATAATTCCGGCTGAAATCAACCACGATGACACCGATAAAGGCGACGAGAACTTCGATCGAGGATGACAGTGCATCAAATTGCAGACCGGCAAAGCCGCCGCCCATCGGAGTCCGGGCGCTGCCCTTCAGAAGTACAAGACCAAGAGCTGCAACCGCCAGGATAAGGCAGAGCAGCGCAGCATTGCGCGCGCTGCGCGCCACAGCTTGCGGATCTGACAAGAGAGAATCGGGCATCAGTCCAAGCAGTGCCAGAGCAAGCTGGCCTGCCGCAAAAAACCAGATCAGTGCGTCGCTCATGAAAACACCCTTCCGTTGCGGCGCGGGTGTAGCCTCCGGACGATATTTAATAAAATAGATAGTTTGATCTATATCGTTCTGTTTTTACGAAGATATGAGCCCGACGCGCGACTGCGAAGACGGACTTAACAGCGCGCAGCCAAGCGCCAGCGTTTTCGGCTTTGCAGGGCAAGGCCTACAGGTCAGCGTAAGCGGCGACCAGGAAAGTGGGTGGCAGGATTTGCGTAGATCCAGGCTGCCCCGACAGGTGCTTGCTGAGGGGCCCAGCGCAAGGCGCAGAGGCCTGATTCGAAGCAGCGGGCGCAACAGGCGAAGAGCGGCACAACCCTTCAGGTAGCGCAGTCGGCGCACACCGCGATTTCGATGGTGACGTGACTGAGGCTGGCAAAGCGGGTGCGCAGCGTGGCCTTGATCTCCTCCGCCGTCACCTGACCGGGTGCCACCAGCGAAACAATGAGCCCCTTATGACCGGGACCAAGGCGCCACACATGAAGGTCCGCCACTCGCGCGCCCATCTCGTCCTCCAGCAGGGCGCGAATATGCCCGGCCAGTTGCGGATCATCGGCGGCGTCGAGAAGGACGAGACCGGCATCCCGGATAAGACCATAAGCCCAGGAGCCAATCACCACCGCGCCGACAACGCCGACGAGGGGGTCAAGGACATGTATGTGCCAAAGATAGCCGGCCCCCAGGGCAAAAAGCGCAAGGGCGCTGGTTGCGGCATCGGCAAGCACATGCACATAGGCTGCACGTATGTTGTGGTCATGGTCATGGGCATGGGCATGGTCGTGGGCATGGTCGTGGGCATGACCATGACCCTCCTCATGAGGCTCATGCAGGATGGCGGCCGAAACGAGGTTCACACCAAAGCCGATCGCCGCCACGATGAAGGCGTCACCAAAGTTGACCGCCACTGGAACGAACAGGCGCTCGACCGATTCGATCGCCACCACGACGGCGGCAATGCCAAGGGCAATGGCGCTCGCAAAGGCGGCCAGATCGCCGAACTTTCCTGAACCAAAGCTGAAACGCGCATTGCCGGCATGGCGGCGGGCCAACCAATAGGCCATCGCCGCCAATCCAAGGGCGCCCACATGGGTTGCCATATGAATGCCATCGGCGATCAGCGCCATCGAGCCAAAGGCAAAGCCGGCGGCGACCTCCACCACCATGAACAAGGCCGTCAGGATGGTGGCAAGACGGGCACGGCGTTCCGCGCGCTCATGACCATGACCCAAAAAGACATGATCATGTGTCCAAAGTCCGTGATCGTGGCCCTGCACATCTACCATGGCGCCAACATAATGCCAGGCAGCGGCAATACCAAGCCCGGCTCAGTCCGTGGGAGGCAGGAAGCCGCGATGCTGGAACAGGGTTTTGCCATCAGAATCGGTCACATTCCAGATCCTCAGGCAGCGGAAATCGCTCAGAGTCGAGCAGCGCTCATCGACCTCGGCGGTATACGTCGTGGTACCAAACTTGGCCTTGCAGGCGACCCGGTCCTTAACATTGGTCGGGGTCGCATCCTTGGAAACAAGGGCCGTGTCCGGTTCAACCACACCATAGGCCCGCAGGCGGTCGAGCGTGATCCCGCACACACCCCCTACCTGCGCAACCTGAGTGCCCTGGCTGCCGGTGCCGCCGCTGGACGAGGTGCCGGTACCCTGCCTGCCCAGGAAATAAGCGCCGGCCACGGCCAGTACGACGACGACGGCGATACCCACAAGGACAAGGGGGCTACGCATGAAATCCGAAGAACTCTTCTTTTCGTCGCCATTCGAATCCGACATTGCCGCGTCCCTTGCCTTGCGCAGTGGCGTCCGAAAAAGCGGCGGACCTGCGCGCAAACCCTTGTCCAACCGTCCTGATTTGCGTGCGACCATACTGGCAGCGCCCGCCGCCGCCAAGCCCCCCGACCGAAGATCGCGGTGCATCATTGCCCAAGCCTTCGCCCCCCCAAAAAAAGGCGCGGGAGCCTGGTCAACCTCCTAGTTCTACTGTGTCATAAGATCAGTGATGCGGTTTGTCTGATTGCTCGTTTGCA
>JBMFWV010000060.1:0-19738 GCA_049964915.1 Rhizomicrobium sp. | reverse complement strand
CGCCTTCGGCCCGAGCTTCTCCACCACCATAGGCCTCGACCGCAGTGATGTTCGGGGTCACCACCTCAACCTCAAATGGGCCAGAATGCCAGGCACAGCGCAGCGGCTGTGCACATGGAGACAGATGGAGCGTGCCACTGCTGTCCACGTCGATTTCCGCGGTCTTAGGATCGCCTTTGATGAGGGTCACCCGTTGGGTGGCACCGTGACGCAAAATCACCTCACCGCCGCCATGCACTTCCACCGCATGAAAGGGGCGGACGGTTGCGGTTTGCGCCAACGCTGCCGATGCCGGCAAGAGGGCTGCGAGGACAAGAGCTGGGCCATAACGCATCGTGCGTACTCCTGGATACCTTTTGCTTAAATCGAGTGCAGGGGTTTGGTGGCGTACTGTGGCGGTGTGACGGGCTGGTATGCGTTCTGCGAAGGGCGGGAAGCCCGGGATGCCTGACCGGCTTCATCGTCGAAGGCTGAAACTGCCAAGGCATCGCCGCTGGGCGGTATGGTGCGGTCAGGCTTTAGGTTTGGCTGCGCGCATGCCGTCGCGCAGCGGCCGGTAGCTGATGCAACGGATGGCATGGGCCCTGAGGAGCTCTGCCAGTCCCTCATCGGTCAATGTTCGATAATCGCCTGCGCGGGTGTCGGCATTCTTGGGATCATAGGCGCGCAGCTCCGGACCATCTGCAACCGGATGGGCAAAAATCTCGCTGGTTCCAGGCTTGAGGTCCGCAAGGCTGGTGCGGAACTGGGGCAGGGTGGGTTCACCCCAGACCGGCATCACGAAGTGGTCGGCAAAGGCGATCCCGGCAGCGCGGGCCTTCTGGCGCGGCGCAAAGCCGAGGGCCCGGTCGGCCGCTTCGCCAACCATGCGCACAGGCAGACGATAGTGCGCAGCGAGCCGCAGATAGATGTCATGATAGGCGGGATGGATCTGCATGGTGCCCATATGCGCGTCCAGATGGGTGATATCGACGCCCCAACTGAGAGCGGCCTCGATCTGGGTACGGCATTCGGCCTCGACTTCTTCAAGCCTGGCCCCGGCGTAGACCTCGGCGACGGTCGCCGGCATGAAGCCGTCCGGATCCATGAGTGACGTCGCGCCCGAAAGTGGACGCCAGCGATAAAGCGGGTATTCACAGGTCAGGGTCAGATGAATTCCGATATCGCAGTCTTTCGTCATCTGTGCGGCTTCAAATGCCCATGGACAGGGGACCATCAGCGTTGCGCTGGTGGCGATGCCACGGTGCAATGCGTCAACGATCGCAATGTTGGCCGCATGACTTGAACCGAGATCGTCGCAATTGATGATCAGCAACCGTTCGCTGTCCGAACCTTGGCCTGCCGGGCTTCGCGTCATCGTTTGAGCTCTCCTGATTTGGCCGCTATCCTGGCCATTGAGACAGGAGGCGGGTATGGCACAGCTGCGACAGGTCGCAGAGGAGGATCGAGCCACACTTTACGAAATCTGTCTTCGCACCGGCAATCAGGGCGGGGATGCGCGCGACCTCTATCGCTATCCTGAACTACTCGGTGACATCTATGTCGGACCTTATCTTGAACTTGCACCGGCCTGCTGCCACGTCATCGAGGATGACCTCGGGGTTGGGGGCTATGTTGTGGGCGCCAGCGATACTATTGGCTTTGAGCAGGTCTGCACCATCCGCTGGTGGCCAGGTCTGCAACGCCGTTATCCGCTGTCGCTGACGACGGGCAGTGCGACCGAGTCCGCGCGGCTGCGACAGATTCATGCTCCGCGGCGAACCCCGTCCGCGCTGACGGCATCCTATCCTGCGCATCTGCATATCAACCTGCTGCCTCGCCTGCAGGGCCGAGGTTTTGGTCGCCAGCTGATTGACCACTTCCGTGCCGTGGCAGCAGAGCAGGGGGCACCGGGCCTGCACCTCATTGCCGGGGTCGAAAATACCCGCGCCTGCGCGTTCTATCACCACTACGGCTTCCGCGAACTGGGTCGGCAGCAGGGGGCGGTGGCGTTCGGGATCGCAACCGCCTGACTGCATGCCGGTGATTCAGGCGCCGATGAGGCTGCTCACGGCGGCGCTCTCTTCGCGCAGTTCTTTTTCGGTCTCAGCCAGCCGGCTCTTGGAGAAGGCGCTCAGTTCGAGCCCCTGCACGATTTCATACCGTCCACCGCTTGTGGCGCAGGGAAAGCCGAAAATGATACCAGGCGCGATGCCGTAGGAGCCGTCGGAGGGAACGCCCATCGAAACCCAATCGCCATCCCTGGTGCCAAGGGCCCAGGAGCGCATGTGGTCGATCGCCGCGGAGGCAGCAGAAGCTGCTGAGGATGCCCCGCGCGCTGCGATCACCGCTGCGCCACGTTTCTGCACGGTTGGAATGAAGTCGTTCTCGTACCAGCTGCGCTCGACCAGGCTGAGCGCGGGCTTGCCGGCCGCCGTAGCATGATGCAGGTCAGGATATTGTGTCGAGGAGTGATTGCCCCAGACAATGATCTTCTTGATGTCACTGTTGAGCGTGCCGGTTTTGGCGGCCAGCTGGCTGATGGCGCGATTATGATCAAGGCGCAGCATCGCGGTGAAGCATGACGGTGCCAAATCCGGGGCGTTCCGCATCGCGATGAGGGCATTGGTATTGGCCGGATTACCGACCACCAGAACTTTGACGTCGCGCTTGGCGTGCGCGTTGAGCGCCTTGCCCTGGGGCGAAAAAATGGCGCCATTGGCACTCAGCAGATCCTTGCGTTCCATTCCCGGACCGCGGGGACGGGCCCCGACGAGCAGGGCATAGCTGACGTCCTTGAAGGCGACGTCAACGTTGTCGGTGGCAACCACTCCATGCAGCAGCGGAAAGGCGCAGTCGTTGAGTTCCATGACCACGCCTTCGAGCGCCTTGAGGGCTGGCGTGATCTCGAGCAGGTGCAGAATTACGGGCTGATCCGGTCCCAGCATGTCGCCTGCGGCAATGCGAAACAACAGGGCATAGCCAATCTGGCCGGCGGCGCCGGTTACGGCAACGCGGATGGGAGCTTTCATGGAATCCTCTCTGACAGTGGCCGCAGTGCGGCGGCGAAATACAATGAAGACCCTCTGATAGTCCCCCGGGGCCTCAGAGGCTAGAGCCTTGTTCATCCCCCTGGCCGGAGGGCACGTCGTGTGCTGCGGGGCCTCCGTCGGGGACGGAGCCTCAGTCAGCCCAGCACGTGGTTTGGGGCTGTTAGTGGCTCTGCGCTGCTCTGGCGATGGCCCCGAGCCAGTAGGCGCTCGGCTTTGGGGTGCGCGCCTGGGTGACGCGGTCGACGGCGACCAGGCCGAAGGTGGGGCCGTAGCCCTCAAGCCACTCAAAATTGTCGAGCAGGGACCAGTGGATATAGCCGTCCACCGGCAGCCCGTCGGCCAGGCAGCGCGTCACGCCCTTGAGCGCCCGCTCGGTGTAAGCAATGCGTCGCTGATCGTCGGCGCAGCCGATGCCATTTTCCGTCACGATCAGGCGGGTTTGCGCGTCCCGGGCCGCTTCGCGCAGCGTGGCCTCAAGGGCTTCGGGATAAAATTCGTAGCCCATCTGGGTGCGCTCGGCGCCGTGTTCTGGCGGCAGAGGTCCGCTCTCACCGATTTGCACACGCGTATAGGTCTGGACGCCCACGAAGTCATCCCCGCGTGCAGCTTCCAGAAATTGTGTGTTGATCTGGCTGCGCGCCATCGCGCACAGCGTCTCCCCGCCAGGCGCGGCCTGAAATTCATTGAGGGCGAGTGTCATGCCAACCTTGGCGATGCTGTGCGCCTTGATGACATCATAGCTCTTACGATGGGCGGCAATCAGGTGCGGGGTCGCGGCCTGGCCATCGCCCGTCAGAAATGTCGAAAAGCGCTGGCCGCCTGTTCTTTGTGCCGCCAGCTGATGATTGCGCGCGATGGCATCGTTCGGCTTTGCAGTTGTCCGCATCAACGTCATCATGAGCGGAATGTTGGCTTCGTTAATCGTGCAGGCAAAGGGAATGAGGTCACCAAGGGCCCTGACCGCCTGTTCGCAGTAGCGCGCGAACCAGTCGACGCTGCGCGCATTTTCCCAGCCGCCTTCCATGGCGAACCACAGCGGTGCCGTGAAGTGATGAAATGTCACCATCGGTATGATCGCCTGTGCATGACATTCGGCGATCATGCGCCGGTAGTGATCGAGGGCGGCGCGCGAAAATCTGCCAGATTCAGGTTCGATCCGCGCCCATTCGATTGAGAAGCGATAGCAGTTGAAGCCAAGCCCCTTGAGCAATGCGATATCGTATTTGTAGCGGTGATAATGATCGCAGGCATCTGCTGAGGGATCCGCGAACAGTCCCTGCGGGAGATGTTCCATCAGCCAAAGATCGCTGCTGCAATTGTTGCCCTCGACCTGGTGGGCAGCGGTGGCCGTCCCCCATAGAAAGCCGCGCGGAAATTCCGCCATGATCGCCTCCCCGGACTTTTGCCCAAGCTTTCATGGCTTCAGCCCCGCGCGCAAGCCCGATTCCGAGCCAGTGCAAAGGCTGGCAGGCTAAAACACGATGCCAGTCTCGAACAGCGCTCGCACCTGGCTTGCCTGCGTCGATGCGGGGCCAAAGCCTACCGTTTGGTGTCCAAGGCCAACATAGGAGAGTTCGGCCCGGGCAAAGAAAATGCCCTGCTGCCAGGTGGGTGTGAAGGTAAGGGACCAGGCCTTGCTGTGGGGACCGTAACTGAGCGCCATGCCGTTTCCAGACGTTTCATACTCCGCGCGACCGTTCAGGCTCCATCTCTCGGTCAACTGATAGCTTGTAAGGAGCCCCAGACCGAAGTCAGAGCCCAATCCATGGGCATAGTTTTCGAATTGCAGATAGGGACCGACATTCCATTTTCCCTGATTGTAGGTGTACATGACATTGTAGATCTGATGGCCGAGGCTGGCACGGGTATCCGGCGTGATCGACGCATCAACGGCTAGACTGTTCGCGCCATCGATGGCGTAGGACAGAAGGCCTGAAAAACTGTTCAGGACATTGCTGTAATAGCCATCGTTCCAGGACAGTGAGAGCGAAACCGGTCCACTGGCATAATTGACCTGCAGGCCGCGGCTTGAGATCGGTTCCTGCCACCACAGCAAGCCACGTTCGATGTTGATGTTCTGCGGTGTAAAGCCAAGCTCGGCGCCGACGAGTGTGGGAAGCTGGCCGGCTTCGAGCGAAAGCGCGTCGGTGAATTGCAGTTTGGCGTAGGCGACCGGAACCGGTCCCAACAGACTGTTCTGACTGCTGGCCTTCTCATATGGCTGTCCCACGGTGGGAAAGGAATAGAGACCTGCCTGAACGTAGAACTGCAGAAAGCCTGAGTTCTTTTGCACCGTGATAAGGGCGTTGCTGAGGTCGAGATTGGCGGTTGCATCGCCTGGCTGCGCATGGCTGGCATTGCTCTGGGTGTAGGCCAGACCTGAGATCTGCCCGCTCACCAGGATGTCACCAAAGCCTGATGCCATGGTGATGGGCTTAGGATTGGCGGTGATTGCACCGGCGCTGGCGCTCGAGATGGATGCCAGAAGCCAGGCCCCTCCCATGAGCAGTACCTTCAGTCTTTTGGCCATGGCAGAGCTCCTTCAACCTGATCGGGATCACAACTGCACGGCGCAGGTTTGCGCTGCAGCATGACAATGGTTTCGAAGCATCGGGAAACTGGCAATACGTTTGGCGCAACAGACTCTCTGGTGACGCCCCGCATTGCCCGGTTTAACCGCGCCGTGTCTTTAATGGAGCGATGGAAATGGCGAGGACTTGGGCAATTGCCCGCGTAACAGGCATTAGGATCGGCCGCTGGCCAGGGTCAGATGAACACCGGAATCATTGATCAGACATTCCCCGGTTATGTTTGCAGACTCTGGGCTGGCGAGAAACACCACGGTATCGGCGATATCCTCTGGGCGCGCCGCCCGCTTGAGGGGGCTCGATTCGGCTTGGCGCCGCACAAGCTCTTCGTACTGCTCGCTGCCGAAGCGCTTTTCAAACCAGCCCGTGGCGACGAAGCCGGGACACACAGCATTGACGCGGATGGCCGGTGCCAAAGCCCGTGCCAGTGACAGGGTCATCGTGTTGAGAGCGCCCTTGGAAGCGGCATAGGCGATCGAGGAGCCAATGCCCAGAACCCCGGCAATAGAGGAGACGTTCACGACCGATCCGCTGCCATGGGCTGCCAAGGCACTGCGCGCGGCACGTACCATCTGAAACGGGCCGATCGTATTGACCGCATAAATGTGGGCAAAGTCCTCGGCGGAGAGCGCGTCGAGGTCGTGATGGGCGACAAATTTCGTGGTTCCGGCGTTATTGACGAGGATATCGACCCCACCCCAGCGTGTGACCGCAGCTTCAACCAGCTTGCGGCAGTCAGAGTCCAGGGCGACACTGGCCTGTACCGCCTCCGCGGTGCCGCCCGCAGCGCGGATTGTCGCAACCACCTCGTCAGCCTCCGAGGCGCTCTTGGAATAATTGACCAGAACCCGGGCGCCTCGGGCGGCCAGGCGCATGGCCGTCGCGGCGCCAATGCCACTAGCCGAACCGGTAACAATCGCGATCTTGCCGTCCAGGCTATGCATGCTCACTCTCCTGTCATGGCCTTCCTGCCGTGCTAGAAGATGCAGGGGAAGCTTTATCTCATTCAGTGCACATGGGCCGCTCGGCTGCAACGAGGATATGACAGGCAAATTACCTCCCCAGTTTGTGCCCGCCGCAGAGGCGCAGCAGGACTCATGGGACGACGAAGCCTCGGTGGGTCTTTCGGGGCTGCCGGTTCATGACTTCCTGCCCCTTCCGCGCGCCCGCACCAGCTCTGCCTGTCATCGGCGTATTGTGCTCATCCGTCATGGTGAACCGCACATTGACCTGCGTCCGCGCACCGGACATCGTGATTTTCGCGCCTATATCGACGCCTATGATAAGGCGCATCTCAATCCGCAAAGTGCGCCGCCGCCGGAACTCTGCACGATGCTGTCACGCCTGGAGGGGGTGGATTGGGTTTTCACCTCGGACCGTCCGCGGGCTCGTGAAAGTGGTGCGCGGCTTCTGCCGCAGGCACGGCTGTGCGAAGAGGCACTATTCGGCGAAGCCCCTCTTGGCGCACCACCGGTTCCGCTCCTGCGCATGCGCGTACCCAAATGGGCGATTTTGTCGCGCGGGCTTTGGTATCTCGGCTTCCATCCAGGAATTGAAGGTCCGGGGGCGGCACGCCAGCGCGCCCGGCGCGCCGCCGCAGAGCTTGTTGCCCATGCCGATGCGCGCGGTGCAGCCGTTCTCGTGGGTCATGGCTACTTCAATTTCATGATTGGCAGGGTGCTTGCGTCTGCCGGCTATCAGCGCAGTGGCAGTCACCGCGCACGCTTCTGGAACGTGGTGGTTTACGAGGCCTGAGCCGGGGCGGGAAACTTGGCCGGCCTCTTCATGCGCCATCCCTCCCGTTCTGATGGACGTCGCCAAGGGGCAGGCGCGGCGCGAGAGGTGTTATGGAGGTGGCGCTGGCTCTAATGCCGCTGCTTACAACATCGCCGGAATGACACGATCCGGCGGCTTGTGGCCGTCGACGAAGGTCTTGATGTTGATGATGACCTTTTCGCCCATGTCGATACGCCCTTCGAGCGTAGCTGATCCCATGTGGGGCAGGAGTACCACGTTTTTCAGCCTGAGCAGGCGCGGATTGACGGCAGGTTCATGTTCGAACACGTCAAGCCCGGCGCCAGCCAACTGGCCGGCCTCAATCTGGCGGGCCAAGGCATTTTCGTCGATCACCTCGCCGCGGGCGGTGTTGACGAGATAGGCGCTCGGCTTCATCAGCTTTAGCCGCCGGGCAGACAGCAGATGGTAGGTGGCTGGCGTATGGGGACAATTGACGCTCACGATATCCATGCGGGTGAGCATCTGATCAAGGCTGTCCCAATAGGTCGCTTCAAGTTCGCGCTCGATATCGGGATGAACAGGTTTGCGATTGTGGTAGTGGATCTGCAGGCCAAACGCCTTGGCGCGTCGAGCAACCGCTTGGCCAATGCGGCCCATACCTAATATGCCAAGGCGTTTACCCCAGATGCGATGTCCCAGCATCCAGTTGGGCGACCAGCCGTGAAACTCTTCGGCCTCAAGACATTTCACGCCTTCGACCAGACGGCGCGGCACCGCCAGCATGAGCGCCATGGTCATGTCCGCGGTGTCCTCGGTCAGGACGCCAGGCGTATTGGTCACGGTAATTCCACGCTCGAGGGCGGTCTTGACGTCGATGTTGTCGACGCCGGTGCCAAAATTGGCGATCAGCTTCAGGCGAGGGCCGGCGCGGACCAGAACTTTGGCATCAATGCGATCGGTCACCGTCGGTACCAGCACATCGGCTCTTTGGAGTGCGTCGATCAGCTCTGCCTGGTCCATCGGTCGGTCTTCAAGATTGAGCTGTGTGTCAAACAATTCGCGCATGCGCGTTTCGATCGCATCCGGCAGCTTGCGGGTCACGATCACGAGCGGCTTGGTCGCGGGCATGGGCGGTCTGAAACTCCGGCTTAGGGGGCGCCCGGGGCGCGGTTGGGGTTTTGCTTGTCCACTGTGGCGGGCAAACCTAACGTAAAGCAAGCGATTGGTGACATAACGTTGTCTTGCTCACAGCCCCAGGTCTTGGCAGGGTCGCCCCCATGACCATCTATCGCCTTGCCATGCTTGCCATCGCCTTGCCCCTGCTCTGGGGCGCCGCCCGCGCCCAGAGCCAGCCGGAAAAATTCCCACGTTTCGCCAGCCTGTCCAGCGACAAGGTGTTCTTACGCCAGGGGCCGGGCTACGATTATCGCATTTTGTGGGTCTACCACCGCAAAGGTCTGCCGGTGCTGGTCACCGCCCAATACGACGTGTGGCGTAAAGTTCGGTTTTCGGATGGCACCGCGGGCTGGGTGCATGTGGCGATGCTGTCATCCCATCGCACCGTGGTGGTCACTGGGCGCAGTGACGCGCCCCTGCGGGAAAGCTCTGCATCCGGAGCGTCCGTCGTGGCACTGGCCGCTCCGGGCGTCATTGCCCGGCTTCGTCGCTGCAAGCCGGAGGCTTGCGATGTCAGTGTTGCCGGTCACACTGGCTGGATCAACAAGAACAAGATCTGGGGAGCATCGCTTGCGCAGGACGGACAATGAACCGCAGGACCGCTCTCCCATTGTTCCAGAGGAAACCTATCTTGGCGGCGAGGTAGCAGCAGGTCGGCTTCTTGCCCGCCTGCTGACGCCGCCAGATGGGTTGTCAACGACGGGGCGGCCGGTTGCCAGCCTGCTCGGACAGCTCTCCTGGGCCATGTATGAATGGGCTCGCAACCCCTACGTGTTGCTGATCACAATTTATATTTTCGCTCCCTATTTTTCGACTGTGGTGGTCGGGGATCCGATCCGGGGCCAAGCCATCTGGGGTGACATCGCCTCATCGGGTGGCTTCATCATCGCCGTGCTCGCTCCTTTTCTGGGTGCGGTTGCCGACGCTGGCGGGCGGCGCAAGCCGTGGCTGCTGCTTTATACCGTGCTCATGGTGGTGGGCATGCTGCTGCTCTGGAATGCGCTGCCCCATGCCGGCAATGGCCTTCTCCTCGCCATCGGCGCTGCCGTGGCCCTGACCAATATTTCTTATGAATTCTCGGCGGTGTTCCACAATTCGATGCTGCCAGCGATCGCTCCCACTGAACGGGTTGGCAGCCTGTCCGGCCTGGGTCTTGCTCTGGGCAATGTCGCGGGCATTCTGCTGCTCGGCTTTATGCTGATCGCGCTGTCGCTTCCCGGGCGCGTGCACTGGGCCATCGTTCCTGCACATCCGCTGTTTGGCATCAGTCAGGCATTACATGAGCCGGAACGACTGGCGGGACCTTTGGCTGCAGTGTGGCTGGCGGTGTTCAGCGTGCCACTCTTTCTTTTCACGCCGGATCAACCGAGCCTGCGTCTCGGGCTTTTGGGCGCCGTGCGCCAGGGCGTGCGCTCAGTCTTGCGCACCCTGCGCAGTCTTTCCCACTATCGCAACGTTGCCCATTATCTTGGCGCCCGAGCGGTCTTCAATGATGGTATGACGGGTGTCCTGACCTTCAGCGGCATCTATGCTGCCGGCACCTTCCACTGGGGTGCCGTCCAGATGGCGTTCTACGGACTTGAGCTTTCCGTGTTTGCGGTGATGGGAGGATTTGCGGGCGGCTGGCTCGACGATCGTCTTGGCTCCAAGCCAACGCTGATTATCAGCCTAAGCGGAACCATCATCTCATCGCTGCTCAGCCTGACCATGGGTCCAGATCGAATCTTCTGGTTCATCCACTACAACGTGCACCAAGCACCGCTGTGGCACTTTCCCATCTTCAATACGCCTCCCGAGCTGATCTTTCTGGCCGTGCTCAACATCGGCGCGACCTGCATCACCGCAGCCTATGCCAGCTCGCGAACCATGCTGGCGCGCATCGCTCCGCCCGAGCGCATGGGGGAGTTCTTCGGAATTTTCTCGCTCTCAGGAACCTCGACCACGTTTCTGGCGCCGCTTGGCGTTTCGATCCTGACCATGAGCACCCACAGTCAGCGCGGTGGCATGCTCGCAATCGCATTTTTCTTGGTGATCGGGCTCTTCTGGTTGGTGACCTGCGTCACAGAAGCGCGCGATCAGGAGATCTGAGGCCGAACGCCCAAGCGGGCCAGGTTAATGGCGGAAGTGCCGGATTCCGGTAAATGCCATGGCGAGGCCTGCCTCGTCGGCGGCGGCGATGACCTTGCTGTCATTGATTGAGCCTCCTGGCTGGATGACCGCAGTTGCGCCCGCTTCGGCAACCGCCAGAAGTCCGTCGGGGAAGGGAAAGAACGCATCCGAGGCTGCTGCCGAACCTTTGGTCATCGGTTCACGCCAGCCAGCGGCCTTGGCGGCATCCTGTGCCTTGATGAAAGCGATACGCGCGGCATCGACGCGGCTCATCTGGCCTGCGCCGATACCTGCGGTTTGGCCATCCTTGACATATACGATGGTATTGGACTTGACGTGCTTGGCTACCGTGAAGGCAAACAGCATATCGGCGACTTCCTGCTCGGTGGGTTGACGCTTGGTGACGATCCGCAAATCCTGCCGGCCGATATGGGCATGATCGCGGGTCTGCACGAGAAAGCCACCTGCCACGCTGCGAAAACTTGCACCTCCACTGCGCGGATCCGGCAAGCCACCTGCGATCAGTAGACGCAAATTCTTCTTGGCAGACAGGATACGCTGGGCTTCGGCATCTGCATCTGGAGCGATGATCACCTCGGTGAACAGCTTGGAGATCTCCTCAGCCGTGGCCGCATCGAGCTTACGGTTAAACGCGAGAATGCCGCCAAAGGCGCTCACCGGATCGCAGGCCAGGGCCTTGGCATAGGCTTCATGCAGCGTTGCTGCCACCGCAACACCGCAGGGATTGGCGTGCTTGATGATGGCGCAGGCTGCACTCATGCTGGGATCAAACTCACTGACGAGTTCGTAGGCTGCGTCGGTATCGTTGATATTGTTGTAGGAGAGTTCCTTGCCCTGAAGCTGGCGGGCGCTCGCGACCCCAAACCGAGCTTCGCCTGTCACATAAAATGCGGCGCGTTGGTGCGGGTTCTCGCCATAACGCAAGGATTGCTTGAGATGTCCGGCGAGACTGCGCCGCCGCGCGGGCTCCTCGTCGCCTGCCCGTTCCAGTTGCTCGGCCAACCAGCCGGAGACCGCCGCATCATAAGCCGCCGTGCGGGCATAAGCGATCTGCGCGAGCTTGCGACGCAGCGCATAGGTTGTTGCACCCTGATGCTCCGCCATTTCCGCGAGCACCCGTGGGTAGTCCTCGGTGTCGACGACCACGGTCAGCCAGGCATGATTTTTTGCCGCCGAACGGGTCATGGCGGGGCCACCAATGTCGATGTTTTCGATGGTCTCTTCATAGGAGGCACCTTTGGCGACGGTGGCCTCGAAGGGGTAGAGGTTGCAGACCAGCAGATCGATGCCGTCGATGCCATGCTCCCGCATCGCCGCCGCGTGGTCGGGCTTGTCGCGCAGCGCCAAAAAACCGCCGTGAATCTTGGGATGCAGGGTCTTCACCCGGCCATCCATCATTTCAGGGAAACCCGTCACTTCGGCGACATCAAGCACCTGAAGGCCGGCCTCCCTGAGACTTCTCGCAGTGCCTCCAGTGGAGATCAGCTCAACTCCGTGGCGAGCAAGACCCTGGGCAAATTCGGCAAGGCCGGTCTTGTCGGAGACAGATAGCAAAGCGCGGCGAATGGGGCGCAAGGTCATGGTCGACTCGAACGTTGCGGTAGCGAAGGGCTCATAGACCCATAGGGCCACGAAGAAAAGGCCACCAGGCAGGCGGCCCCGGAGGCCGCTTCCTCGTCCGCCCGGCCCGGTGCCCCCGTAGCAGTCCCGGGCGGCGAGGGGGCCTGCCATCGGCTGTCCACAGCCCACCGGCCCCGGCAAACCATGTGTATGCTTTGTCATATCGAGCATCTGTGACTTGCTCGCGACCCATCCCCCGCGCCACTGTCGCCCGGTTCCAATGGGGGAGATCGGGATGAGACTGGCATGGATGGCGGGGCTCTTTGCCCTTTCGGCAGTGACGGTGGCGCAGGCGCAGGTCACGCCAACGCCGCCTTTGAAGGATCACCGCTTGCTTACGACGCTGGCGCATGCGGTCCAGCCCGCGGATCTCAAGCTCATCCTCACCAAGCTAGTGTCCTTTGGTACCCGTCATACGCTGTCCACGACGACCTCGCCCGTGCGCGGGATTGGCGCCGCGCGTCGCTGGGTCAAATCGCATTTTGAGGAAATATCTAAGCAGTGCGGAGGCTGTCTGAAGATCGAGACGCCAACGGATGTTGTCACTGGACCTCGCATCCCCAAGCCCACTGAGATCATGGATGTGCTCGCAGTGCTGCCGGGGACGAGCGATCCGTCACGGGTGATCGTGATTTCAGGACATCTCGACAGCCGTGTCACCAACATCATGAACGCCACCTCCAATGCTCCGGGTGCCGATGATGATGGCTCGGGCAGCACGGCGGTCATCGAGGCGGCGAAGGTATTGTCCCAGCACCGCTTTCCCGCGACGCTGGTTTTTGCAGTGCTGTCAGGGGAAGAGCAGGATCTCTACGGCGGCAAACTTCTGGCCAAATACGCCCACGCCCAGCACTGGCAGGTCGAGGCAGACCTCAACAACGATATCATCGGTGGCACGATGGGTGATAACGGCCAGCGCGTTACCAGTTACGTGCGCGTGTTCTCAGAGGGTACGAAGTCAACGGAGACCCCCGAACAGGCTGCCATCCGGCGCTATAATGGTGGTGAGGTGGACAGCCCCTCACGGGAACTTGCCCGTTATGTCGCGGGCCTGGCGCAGGCCTATCTGCCCAGCTTTTCCGCGCATATGATCTATCGCACGGATCGTTATTCGCGAGGCGGTGACCAGGTTCCCATGCTGGCGGCTGGCTTTCCGGCCGTGCGTTTCACGGAAGCCATCGAAAATTACGACCATGAACATCAGGATGTGCGCTTCCAGAACGGCATTCTCTACGGTGACCGCGAGCGCTTCATTGACTTTCCCTATCTGGCGCGGGTGACGACGTTGAACATTCTGTCGATGGCGGCGTTGGCCAT
Source organism: Rhizomicrobium sp. (assembly GCA_049964915.1). Lineage (GTDB taxonomy): Bacteria > Pseudomonadota > Alphaproteobacteria > Micropepsales > Micropepsaceae > Rhizomicrobium. The sequence goes on along the minus strand of JBMFWV010000060.1, from coordinate 6,138 downwards.
GGCGCCGCCACCACCTCGCCATCTGTCTATCAAGGGGGCAGTAAGCCATAACACGGTTGTCAGCTGGTCGAAGGCGCCAGGTGCTGCGTCCTACGAGGTGTGGTGGCGCAACACCATCGCACCTTACTGGACACATCACCTGAATGCCGGGAATGCAACCAGCCTGACACTCAAGAACATCACAATCGACGACTGGTTCTTCGGTGTTTCCTCAGTGTCCAAAGACGGCTATGCCAGTCCCGTGGAATTTCCCGGTCCAGCGGGATCCTTCGTAACCAAACTGCCGGAGACGGCACGCTGACCTCTGGCGTGCCCAGAGGGTTTCGGCACGAAAGACAAGGGCTATTCGGGGCGCATGTTTGAGCAGTTGATGCATTTTCTTGGCGCGGATCAGGCGCCCAAGGCTCCTGATCCGCGGCTGGCAGTCGCAACGCTGCTCGTTGAGGCAGCCAACCGCTCCGACCACTTTGCGGATCACGAGCGGGTGATGATCCGCAACCTTCTAGGGCAATGTTTTGGGCTTGCACCCCAGGAGTGCGCGAGCCTGCTTGCCCGCGCAGAGGAAAAGCAGCGCGATCTGGTGCAGCTTCAGCCTTACACCCATGCCATCTTCGAGCAGATGACGCTTGGGGAGCGTGCCCTTGTCATCGAGATGCTGTGGGAAGTGGTTTACGCTGACGGCGTGCTCGAGCCTGAAGAGGATGCGCTCATTCGAAAAGTCGCAGGCCTTATTTATGTTGACGATATTACTCGCACCGAAGCACGCCGGCGCGTGCTGGCTCGCCTGAACCCGGAACAATCCTGACGCGAAGGCGCTGGCGACTTCGCGAAGACGGCGGTCCACGTCATCGTGACGGGGCTCTGCCAGACGCTGCGCAAGGTTACTGCGAACAGAGCCCCCTACCGTCGCCTGAGTACCGTTAAAATGGTGGTGCAAAGCTTTTCAAGATCGTCCTGCGCGATGTTCAACGCGGGGGTGAGATAGACGATGTTGCGAAATGGACGAACGAACACACCTTCCTCGATGAAGGCCTGCTTCAAGCTGTTAAGATCTTCAATCCCGTCGAGCTCCACGACCCCGATGCAGCCGCGCACGCGGACATCGACGACACCAGGAAAGGTTAAGGCATGACCGAGGATGTGTGCCATCGTCTTGCCGGCCTCCGCGCCCTGGACGAGACGTGGCTCCTCTTCGAATAGATCGAGCGACGCATTGGCCGCGGCACAGGCCAGGGCATTGCCCATGAAGGTTGGCCCATGCATGAGCGCCAGACCTGGATCATCGGACCAGAAGCTGGCAAAGATCTCCGAACTTGCCACTGTCGCTGCCAGGGGCAGGCTGCCTCCGGAAAGTCCCTTACCCAGGGTGATGATGTCAGGTACGACGTCGCACACGTCGCAGGCAAACATCGGGCCCGTGCGGCCAAAGCCGGTGAAGATCTCATCGGCAATCAGAAGGACATGATGGCGCCGGGCCACATCACGGATGTGCATCAGGCACTGCTCGTCGTGGAACAGCATGCCGCCAGCGCCCTGCACCAGCGGTTCGACGATGATGGCGGCAATCTCACCGGCGTGATGAGCGATCATTGCATCAAAATCTTCCGCGGATTGCTCATCACGGGGCAGGTCAACGATGAAATGCTGGTTGAGAATGCCCGAAAACAGCGCGTGCATGCCTTCTTCGGGATCACAGACCGCCATCGTGCCCAAGGTGTCGCCATGATAGCCACCCTTGAATGCGACAAATTTTGTGCGTCCCGATCTGCCCGCATTGAGATGATATTGCAGAGCCATCTTCATTGCGACTTCAACGGCCACGGAGCCTGAATCCGAAAAGAATACCCGCGTCAGGTGTGACGGCAGAAGTGCGCATAAACGCTCTGCCAGACGAAGCGCCGGCTCGTGCACGAGCCCGCCCAGCATGACGTGCGGCATACGATTAAGCTGCTGCCTGAGCTTCTCTGCGATATGGGGATGGTTGTAACCGTGACATGCCGTCCACCACGAGCCGACACCGTCGACAAGTTCTCGGCCATCGGCGAGAACGATGCGCGAGCCGTGGGTGCGCGCTGCCGCAAGCGGCGGGCGCATGGTCTTCATCTGGGTGTAGGGCAACCAGATATGGTTGAGGCCGCTGTCATACCATTCAGGATTTGCACTCATTCGATTGCGATGGGCTTAAAGTGCCATGGCTTGAATGCCAAGGCGTTCAAAGAGCCCGGTATCGCGATCGCGACTGGGATTTGGTGTTGTCAGAAGTTTGGCGCCGCAGAAGATTGAATTGGCTCCGGCGAAGAAAGCGAGGGCCTGACCCTCATCACTCATGGTTTCACGACCCGCGGACAAGCGGACCATCGATGCAGGCATGGTCAGGCGGGCAACGGCGATGGTCCGCACGAATTCAATGATATCTGCTGCCTGTCCTTTGGATACCGGTGTGCCCTCGACCTGGACAAGCATGTTGATCGGCACGCTTTCGGGGTGGACCGGCAAGGTTGCCAGAGCGTGGATCATCCCGATGCGATCGTTGCGTGTTTCTCCCATTCCCACGATGCCGCCACAGCAGACGTGAATGCCGGCGTCCCGCACATGGGTCAAGGTATCGAGGCGATCCTGATAGGTACGTGTACTGATGATTTCGCCGTAATATTCGGGTGAGGTATCCAGATTATGGTTATAATAGTCGAGACCGGCCGCTTTCAGCTTATCTGCCTGCATCGCTGTCAGCATGCCAAGCGTGACACAGGTCTCCATGCCCAGGGCGCGAACGCCTTCAACCATCTGGCACACTGCATCAAGGTCGCGGTCCTTGGGTGAACGCCAGGCCGCGCCCATGCAGAAGCGGGTTGCACCACCCTCCTTTGCTGCGCGCGCGTCCCTCAGCACGGCCTCAATTTCCATGAGTTTTTCGGCTTTCACACCGGTGTCATGGGCGGCGCTCTGTGGACAATACGCGCAATCTTCCGGGCATCCGCCGGTTTTGATCGACAGCAGAGTAGAAATCTGAACTTCGTTTGCATCGAAGCGGGCGCGATGGACCGTGTGGGCGCGGTAGATCAGGTCGGCAAAAGGCAGGGCAAAGAGGTCGGCAATTTCCTGACGGCTCCAATCGTGGCGCAGACTTCCTGCATCAAGGTTCACGGGGGCGTTCATGGGCAGTCCTCCGGGCAACGGGATTGGAACGGCAGGCTACAGGCATTATATCGGCTACGACAGAGGCGCAAGCGGGGTGGCGGGATGGCAAGATCCCTGGATCTTTACGCAGAGGAGAAGCTGGCGGCTCTCGACGTGCAGGCGCTCCGTCGCCGCTTGCAGGATACTGCGCGTGAAGGTGTGTGGATTGTTCGCGGTGGCCGTCGGCTGTTGTCGTTTTCCTGTAACGACTATCTAGGCCTCAGTGTGCATCCTGAACTCAAAGCAGCGGCCAAGGCAGCGATCGACCGCTATGGCGTGGGCGCGGGCGCCTCACGCCTGGTGACGGGCAATCATCCCCTTTACGGCATGCTCGAGGAGAGGCTGGCGGCGATGAAGAAGACAGACGATGCCTGCGTCTTCGGGTCCGGTTATCTGGCCAATGCAGGTATTATACCCAGTCTTATCGGAGCGGATGACGTCATCTTTGCAGATGCATTGTGCCATTCCTGTCTGTGGGCCGGTGCGCAATTGTCGCAGGCCCAGCTGCATGTCTTTCGCCATAACGATGTCACCCATCTTGAAGAGCTGCTCGCCCGCTATCGCCCATCCCACGCCCATGCCCTCATTCTGACGGATGGCGTATTTTCCATGGACGGCGATCTCGCACCCTTGCCCGAGCTCGCCCAGCTGGCATCCGGATTTGATGCCTGGTTGATGAGCGATGATGCCCATGGGCTTGGCGTCCTTGGCGCGGGTGTCGGCTCGGCGGCGGCCATGGGAGTGACGCCAGACCTGCAGATGGGCACCTTATCCAAGGCACTGGGCTCCTATGGCGGCTATCTATGTGCAAGCCGACCGGTGATCGAGCTTATGCGTACCAGGGCGCGGACACTGATTTATTCGACGGGCTTGCCACCGGCGCAGATTGCGGCGGCCATAGCGGCGCTCGATATCATTCGCAGGGAGCCTGAGCGGGTTGCAGCTCCTTTGGCCAAGGCCCGTGCCTTTACCGAGGCTCTCGGCCTGGTGCCTGCACAAAGCCCGATTGTGCCTGTTGTGCTGGGCGACGAGCAGGCGGCGCTGACCGCATCATCGGTACTAGAAGAGGCGGGTTTTGCCGTCGTTGCCATCCGGCCGCCGACCGTTCCAGCAGGGACCGCGCGCCTGCGGATCGCGTTCAGTGCGCTGCACGCAGACACTGATGTTCTTCGTCTTGCCGAGACAGTTCGCCTGAAGGTCCTGCATGGTGCGCGACCGACGACAATCGTAAATGCAGCGGGGCTTTCCGCATGAGTGCTTACTTCGTTACGGCAACCGGAACTGACGTGGGCAAGACCTATGTCACGGCGGCATTGCTGCGTGTGTTCCGCGAGGCAGGGGAGAGCGCCAGTGCCCTAAAGCCGGTGGTCAGCGGTTTTCCAGGTGCAGATCCTGCTATGAGTGATCCCGGAGTTCTTCTGGGTGCTATGGCAGAGCCAATCGAGCCTGCGAACCTGGATGCGATCGCGCCGTGGCGGTTTGCGGCTCCTCTGTCGCCCGATATGGCGGCGGCGCGGGAGGGCAGGTCCATTGCCTTTGACGAGCTCATCGCGTTCTGCCGCCAACGGATTGCAACCCACAAGGGATTGCTCCTGGTTGAGGGTGTTGGTGGTGTGATGGTGCCGATTGACAGGGCGCATACGGTAAGAGACTGGATTGCAGAGCTGGCCATACCTATCGTGCTGGTAGCGGGTGGCTATCTTGGCAGTATCAGCCATGCGTTGACGGCCCTTGAGGCACTGGCGGCTGCGGAACTCCGTCCGCACGTGGTGATTGTCAATGATTGTGGTGGTGCGCCTGTGCCCCTCGCCGAAACGGCGGCAACGATTGGTAGGTTTGCACCGCAGACCCCAATTCTTACTTTGGCGCGCGATGGTGACATTTCCCCGCTGGCTGCATTGCTGCGGCCGCTTTAGGATGTTATCGGCTGAAGCCCAAGACAAGAAAGCTTAATACCTATGCCATCCTATGATTGCTCGAAATGTCCGGGCTATTGCTGTTCGTATCCGCTAATTGCCCTGACCAAGCGGGATGTTGAACGTCTGGCAAAGCATTTTGCTCTGAGCTTCAAGGAGGCGAAGGCGCGCTTCACTGCTGAACGGTATGGCGTCAAATATTCCATGCGGCGCAAAAAGGATAAGTATTTTGGCCGTATTTGCCAATTCTTTGATACTGAAGAGCGCCGGTGCACAGTCTACACTGCGCGCCCCGCCATCTGCCGTGCCTATCCCACCGGCAAGTGCGGTTATTACGAATTCCTGCGCATCGAGCGTGAGACGCAGGATGACCCTGAATTCATCGCGCTGACCGACAACACGAACTAGTAGAGGGTGGCGGCCGACGGGAGAGGTCTTTGTCCGGGAGCTCTGCTGCAGCTGGGCGCGTCGGTGCGACGCCATACCGTCACGCGTGGACCATGGCGGATGGCCAACAGCGTTGCGATCAAAACACGGTGATTCCGACGATGGCGACCTGGACTGGCATGCCTCATTATCAGGTCTTCTGGGCAGGGGGCAAAGGGCCCGCCGCCAAATGTGCATGACCGTCCCTTTGGTGGTCCGCGAACCTGATCCTGGAATGCTGCTCTGACAGATCTTGGCGAACGGCTCGTCTGCCGTTATAGCTGTGAGGCTGCCCAAGTGGTGGAATTGGTAGACGCACTGGACTCAAAATCCAGCGCCCGCAAGGGCTTGTCGGTTCGAGTCCGACCTTGGGCACCAACTCCTCGTTCCATATCATCCCAGCAGCTGGGAATGTGGTGAGATTTCTCATTGAACGACAGAGTGTGAAAGGCCAACACCCTTGAGAGCCCTAGCGGCTTTTCCGAACTCCGAGGTGTCCTCCGGCGATCACGTATCTGGAGATCGCCACTCTAATCCGTGATCCTAAAAACCGCAGTTGGTCAGCGACGCGCCTGGGCGAGGTTCGATTTTTCGCGTTTTGGTTGCATCAGATGGGCGC
>JBMFWV010000059.1:0-20604 GCA_049964915.1 Rhizomicrobium sp. | reverse complement strand
TCGCGCCCAAACCAAGGGAATCAAGCGCAGCCATTGAAATCAAAGGAAAATTCAAAAAAGATGTGTAGACGGGGTAGGTCAGATTCACTCCCTGGCGGGCCTTTTGCTTGTGTGACCCACCATGACCATCAGCCGACCGGCGTCATGCAGCTTGACTAGCGTCGCCACAAGCGCCTCGCCAGAGCCACACAGCCGCTCGCTGGCTGGCATTCTCGCGACTGGCTTGCTACATGGCAAAACTTGTCGCCTGCCATGGATGGCGCGCGTGCACCTCCTAGGGGGTTTCGATTTAACGTCGAAATCAGCCAGCAACCGCGCTTGGTCTCACGCGCAGATTTTTTATCCAGTCAATAAATCCCGAAAAGCCGATTTTCCCCAGGCAGCACCATAGTTGTCAGTTGCCTAACCCATTGCGTGGAAAGATTTATTCCGTACACGGAGGATATTTTGAATTATTGGCCGGGCTTTTTGACCATCTATTTATTGACCATCGGATTCGACCAATAAATACCCCGCGGCTGCAAGGCGCAAGGCCATCTATGAGGCGCTCCTGCCCGTGGTCATGATAGGTCACTCCTGTTGATTGTTACCTACAGTGTTACCTAAGACGCTTTTTGGGGCCGGGAAATTTCTGCTAAGTGCTGGTGCCGGCTACAAGATTCGAACTTGTGACAACCTGATTACAAATCAGGTGCTCTACCAACTGAGCTAAGCCGGCTATCTGTCCAAGGCTATACCGTGGACAAGGGGGGGCGTTGGCTGGTGTCGGGAAAATGACGGTGACGACCTTCCCCGTCAACCGTCAATGCAACAAATCCCCCTGGTATCATCTCGCGTCCATGGTAAGAACGTTCTGCCCCCCCCCAAAAAAATAGGGGGTTGGGCCTAGGTCACAAAAGTTGCGGTCGGCGTAAGTCCGTGTCCCCGGGATCCCTTAAAGGCGAGACCACACCTATGATCCGAAATTTCTCTGATCATGCCGCAAATGAGCGGACTTTTCTGGCTTGGGTACGGACGGCGATAGCGATTATGGCATTCGGCTTTTTGGTCGCTAAGTTCAATGTTTTCCTCAGTCTCGCTCAAATCAGCCTGAGAGGGTACCGGCAAGCACCCCTGCCGGCCAGCGGATTGGGTGGCGTCGCAGGCGTGGTGGTGACGGGGGCGGGCATGCTGATCGTGGCGCTGGCGGCCATCCGTTTCTTGCGACTACGGCGGGCGATCGAGAGTACGGAGGAGGTCCCCGGAGGGGCTCGGCTCGATTTGGCGCTGGCAGGGCTCCTCGTAATCTTGGGATTTGCACTTGTGGCTTTTCTGTCGCACACGGTAGTCGCAGGACTTTAGGGGTATCCCGCGATCTGCTTGGAGCGAGGCCTCTGAGCCGGTAATCTTAAGGTGTTCCTTTCAATTTGACGGCAGACATGACCCGCATTCTTATCACTAGCGCACTTCCCTATATCAATGGCGTCAAACATTTAGGCAACCTTGTCGGATCGATGTTGCCTGCCGATGTTTATGCTCGTTTCCAACGCTCCCTTGGACATGAAACACTCTATGTTTGCGCTACGGACGAGCACGGGACACCGGCGGAGCTCGCCGCGTTGGAATCTGGTCGGGACGTGGCAACATATTGCGCTGAGCAACACGGAATTCAAAAACGGCTTGGCGAAGGATTTAGTTTTTCATGGGACTGGTTTGGTCGCTCATCGAGTGAAGAAAATCGAGAGCTGACCCAGGAATTTGCGCGGGCGCTGTGGCGTAATGGTTATTTGGAAGTACGTACAACACGTCAAGTCTATTCCCACGCGGATAAGCGCTTTTTACCTGATCGTTATGTTATCGGAACTTGTCCTCACTGCGGCTATGAACGCGCGCGCGGCGATCAATGTGAAAATTGTACGCGTGTGCTTGATCCTACAGATCTGATAAGCCCGCGCTCGGCCTTGTCGGCTTCTGCTGAAATTGAGATACGCGACAGTGCGCACCTGTTTTTACGCCAGTCAGCATTTGTGCCGCGGTTGCGGGAGTGGATTGACACGCACGCCTTGGATTGGTCACCGCTGGTTTTATCTATTGCACGAAAATGGCTCGATGAAGGACTTCAGGATCGAGGGATCACACGAGACTTGCAATGGGGTGTTCCGGTCCCAGAGGATATTGCCGAGGGAAAGCTGTCCGGCAAAGTGTTCTATGTATGGTTTGATGCTCCGATTGAATATATCGGCGCGACTCATGAATGGGCCAATGCGTCCAGCACTCGACGTTGGAAGGATTGGTGGTTTGGCGCGGCTGCCCAGGATGTAAGATATGTACAATTCATGGGCAAGGACAACGTACCATTTCACACAGTCGGATTTCCCGTCACCATTATGGGTTCCGAACAGCCTTGGAAATTGGCAGATCAGATCAAGGGTTTCAATTGGCTGAACTACTATGGTGGCAAGTTCTCCACGTCGGCCAAACGTGGCGTATTCATGGACGCTGCTCTGGAAATACTACCCGCCGACTACTGGCGCTATTATCTTATGTCTAATGCACCGGAAGGTGCAGATTCGAATTTTACCTGGGAGCATTTTGCGTCGGTCGTAAACAAGGACCTCGCTGATGTGCTAGGAAACTTTGTCAATCGGATCCTCAAGTTCACCCATGCCCGCTTCGAGGGCAGGGTGCCGGATGAGGGCGTCTACGGTGCTGATGAGCACGCGGTGGCAGAGGAACTCAGGGTCCGAGTTGATCAGTATACTAGTTATTTGGAGGCGATGGAATTTCGGAAGGCGACAGCCGAATTACGTGCCATTTGGGTGGCTGGTAACGAGTACCTTACAAAAGCTGCACCCTGGACACATATAAAGCAGGATCGCGGGCGTGCCGCGGCCGCAGTGCGCATGGGACTTAATCTGGTTCACATTTTTGCGCATTACGCATGGCCATTTATCCCAAATGCAGCGCGTATCATTCATAATGCCATTCAGCCCTCTCCCGAGGTGATCCCATGGCCCGATGGTGACATGGGACAAGCGCTTAACCAGCTTGAGCCTGGTCTTAAGGTTACAGTTCCCGAAGTGCTATTTTCCAAAATTGGCGACGAGCAGATCGAAGCGTGGAAGGGGCGATTTGGCGGAGAATAACGCCACTGCGGGTCCGGTTGCCCGCCCCTGTGCTTCAGCGAGCCAGCTAAAGCTGAAGGGCTACCCATCCCTCTGGGCCAAGTGCCTCAAGCGGTTTAAAGCGCGCTTTGTAATCCATCTTGTTGCTGCCGCGAACCCAGTAACCGAGGTACACGTAAGCCAGTCCACGAGCCCGCGCGGAGGCGATATGATCAAGGATCATCTGTGTTCCAAGGCTGCGCGTGGTCTCGCCAGGATGGTAGAAGCTATAGACCATCGACAACCCATCGGCGAGGACATCGCTGAGCGCACATCCCATCAGCATCCCGGGAGCACCGTCGGCGCGCATCCGCCGATATTCGACGATATGGGTCTGAACAGGTGTTTCCTCGACCATTGCCACGTAATCGAAGAGCCCCATATCACTCATGCCCCCACCCGCGTGCCGGGCATCGAGATAGGTGCGAAGTAGTGCAAACTGTTCCCGCGTGGCTTGCGCGGGCACTTCCTGGCGCAGCAGATCCTGGTTGCGCTTGAGAATGCGTCTCTGACTGCGCGATACGTCAAATTCCGCAACATGGATGCGTACGGAGATGCAGGCGTTACAACCATCACAGGCAGGACGGTAGGCGATCATCTGGCTGCGACGAAACCCGGAGTGGGTGAGGGCATCGTTGAGAGGCCGAGCGAGGCTGCCGGAAAGCCGGGCGAATACCTTTCGTTCGACCCGGCCCGGCAAATAGGGACAGGGACCGCCAGGGGTCAGAAAAAACTGCGGTAAGCGGTTGCTGCGCTGTTCGTTCAAGGGGTCCCGTCCGCAAACACGGCTATTGCAAGGCCAGAGTATGGCAAGACCTAGTGGGTTTACGCCATAGGCTTTGCGCGCTTGGCAGGGTTCCGGCTACAGAATTAGGGGTGGATATGGGGGGGGGCGGGTGGTGCACCGCGCATGACCACAATAGAAATGCGCCTATTGGCCGGGGCATCGGGATCTTCCGGCAACAAGGGCTCTGACCCCGCTTTACCTGCGACTTCATATATTTGGTCGTCGGGGATACCGCTTTGGGTCAGAATTGCCCGGGCGGCGTTGGCTCGGTCAGCCGACAATTCCCAATTGGTCATACCATTGGGTCCGTCAATATTGCGCCCATCAGTATGGCCGCTGATTGCAACACGATTAGGCAGGGCTGCAATGACCTTGGCAATGGTTTTGAGCAATTTGACTGTATATGGCATTGGCGTTGCAGAACCGGCCCGGAACATGGGTTGGCCGTCCTGATCGACAAGCTGGATCCGTAGCCCCTTGGGTGTCTGATCCACAATAACCTGGCGCGAGAGCTTGGCGATGTCAGGCATAGTCTGCATCGCCTGATGAATAGCTTCTGCGGCGCTCGCAAAGGCTCCATCCTGCGCCGAGGGGAGCGCTGGCTGAAGATGGTCCGCACTATGGCTTTGGGATGCTGGGTCCTGACCTTGGGCCTGTGTGGCCCCTCCCCGCAAGTGAGAGCGGGCTTGGGCATGGTCTGTATTATGCACGGTCGGATTCTGATTTTGGACCACTGACATGGTGCCGCCGGCCTTGCCACCTACCGGTCCAAGAACGGTTCCTCCGAGAACGCCGCCGGCCCCGCTTGTGCTCTGGGAGATGCTCTGGGCTGCAAAGTAATCGGCGATACCCCGCTTCTGTTCCGGAGTGGTGGTGTTGATCAACCACATGAGCAGGAAGAACGCCATCATCGCCGTCACAAAATCGGCGTAGGCAACCTTCCAAGCGCCACCATGGTGTCCGCCATGGCCACTCTTCTTTATGCGTTTGATGATAATGGGATTTTCGGAGGCCATGGTAATCCCAATCAAGAATGTCCGGGGAGCAGAGCTAGCGGGGCTTTTCCGGACCCTAAACCTCGCCTAGTTTTGTTTAAATCATGCGCATGAAGGGCTTAAACATTCGTTGCGCGTGCCAATGACCGGAGGCGATGTGAGCTCGAGCGAGTTTGATACCAAGGCGTTTCGTCAGGCGCTGGGATGTTTTCCAACCGGAGTTGCCGTGGTCACCACCCATGGCGCAAGGGGGGAACCCATCGGCATGACTGTCAATTCATTTACCTCAGTCTCGCTCAATCCCCCTTTGGTCCTCTGGTGTCTGGACAAAAGGTCCGAACGGTATCCGACCTTTACCGCTAGCGATGCATTCGTGATTTCTATCCTGGGTACCGCCCATGAGGAAGTATCCTCACAACTCGCCCGGCCAGGAGCCCACAGTCTGGACCATATCTCTCTGTTGCCCACAGAATTGGGTCCTCCAGCCCTCGCCGATGCCCTGGCGGTATTCGAATGTGCTGCTCATGGCATTCATGACGCGGGGGATCACGCAATCCTGCTCGGCCATGTGTTGCGCTTTGCGCGCCGGCGGGCTGGCGCTCCCCTAGTGTTCTACCAGGGAAAGTACGGGGCTCTGGCATAGGCGCAAGGCAGCTTGAGGCTCCAGTCGTGCGTGGGACAGCGTGCCCTTTTTGCCACGATATCGCCCGAAGTGGGCCGCCCCAGTCATCGTCATCAAAGCTTTGCAAACCTGTAACAGAAGCGCCAACGCTGGTTGGCATGCATGGCTCCGCAACCGGGACTTAAGTCTGGACGACGCGCCACCTAGAAGCGCTACCCCCGACCCCTACGTCCCCGTCAAATAGGTTCAGAACGGAGTCGATCATGAAGGGGAAGACTATTCTTTGGGCCAGCGCATTTGCGCTCGCCGCTGGCGCTGCTGTGCCAGCCAATGCCGCGCAGTGGTGGGAAAACACCAGCATCAGCGGAAAAATGTTCTATGATCTTACCAATATCAGCCAGAGCTACTATGACGCCGCTGGTGTTAAGCAGAAAGGTCCAGTGTCTGGCGCAGACCTGAACGGCACCGGCTACGATATCAAGCGCTTCTATGTTGGCATTAATCACAAGTTCAATGACATTTTTTCAGCCAACATCACGACCGACTTTCTTTATGACAAGAACGCTGGTGCGACGCAGATCTTTATAAAGACGGCATTCTTGCAGGCCCACTTTAATCCGGCCTTTGTCGTTCGCGTCGGCGCAGCCAACATGCCCTGGATTCCCTATATGGAAGGAATCTATGGGTATCGCTACGTCGAGAATACTTTGGCGGATCGCACCCACTTCGCAAATTCTGTTGACTGGGGTGCGTTTATTCTGGGTCAATTTGCCCACGGCCTTTTGTCGTACAAGATCGCGGCGGTGAACGGCAACGGCTACAAAAATCCCACGCGTGGCCAGGGAATGGATTTTGCGGGACGCGTGAGCCTGAAGTGGCATGGCGTCAACCTGGCGGTTGGTGGCTATGATGGCAAGCTTGGTGCGCCACAAGGTGTTACCACGTATCACACTGCCACACGCTTTGATGCGATGGCTGCATATATCGCCCACGGTATGCGAATTGGCGTGGAATTTTTCAGGGCGAACGATTGGAAGAGCGTAAGATCGACAGCGACAGATTCGGCTGACGGGTACTCGGCGTTTGCGGCATATCAGTTTATGCCCAAATGGAGCGTATTCGGTCGTTACGACTACGTGAATCCCAAGACAACCGGCGCATCGGTAAAGGACGACTATTACAACGTCGGTATTGAGTATTCGCCTTATAAGATGATCAACTTTGCGCTCGTGTACAAACACGACCAGGCCACTGGCGGTTTCCTCTCCACCACCAACGGAAATATCGGCGGAATTGTTGGTCCGACTTCCAATGGCCGCGGCAGCTATAGCGAGATCGGTCTGTGGGGCCAGTTCCTGTGGTAGGGTGAAGGCTAAAGGCCCAGCCAAAATTTACGAATCAGATGGGGTGATACGCTGCGTATCACCCCTCTTTTTTTGCCCAAATGTCTGACCGAACAGCTATGCGATATTTACTTGGCAGCTATGTGCCTTCGGACAAGGGCGCGGGGCTAAAAAATATCCCTTTAAAACAAATATTTAGCCTTTTGTGGAAGGGTGCGCCAGCTTGTCGCCTGTCCTTGCCGAAAAAGTAACGTAGCTTATCTTATCACCGCTTACGAGATTGTGCGATGCAGCAAAACTTCGACCGTGATTTGATGATCCTTTTGCACGATGTGGCGCGGATACTGCGCACGCGGACGGACCGTGCTGCGCGCATGCATGGCATGACACGCGCGCAGTGGATCATTTTGGCCCGTCTCTCCAAGCAGCCGGGAATTTCACAAAACGAGCTGGCTGCGATTTGCGAGGTCGAGCCGATAACGATCGGTCGCCTTGTCGATCGGCTCGAAGCACGCGGCCTAGTCGCTCGGTGTTCAGACCCGGCCGACCGCCGTGTTTGGCGTCTAAAGCTTCTGCCTGCAGCCGCTCCAATTATCGAGGAAATCACTGCGTACAGAAGCGAGCTGAACGCGGAACTTGTTGAAGGTCTGACTGCGGAAGGACTGTCTCAGATTACAGAAATGCTGGTCAATATTAAAGAGAAACTGGCCTTGGACCTAAGTGGTGGCACCAAGCTGCAAGCGGCTGAAGGCTAAAGAAGATGGCGTCGATGGACTCTAGCAACACAAACTCTTATTCGTCCTCCTCGCCGGACTACGTGCAGCCAACTGGCGGAGCTATTACCCGTTTGAAATCTGATCGCGCGTTATTGCGGCGAATTCTGATGATCGGTGGTGTCGTGCTGGTTGCCGTCACGGCGGGTGGCTTCTGGTTGATGGGTGGGCGTTACATTTCGACCGATGATGCCTATGTAGGCGCGGCTAAGCTCATGGTCACCACAGATGTTTCCGGGCTGGTCAAGGACGTGAATGTCGTTGACGGGGAACACGTGAAGAAAGGTCAGGTACTGTTTCGCCTTGACCCCAAGCCCTTTCGCATTGCATTGGCCAATGCCAAGGCGCAATTGGCGCTGACAGCCTTGACTATCGATTCAATGAAAAAGGACTACCAGAGCATGCTTGCCGGCATGGCTGCGCAAAGGGCCCAGGTTGTTCTTGATCAGCGCAATTATGCCCGCGACGTCAGGCTGCTAAGCGCCAATGCGATTTCGCGATCCACCTATGATACGGCGGAGGCTACGCTACAGAGCGCCAAAGACCAACTCGCAGCGCTTAGAGATACAGCTGCTACGCAATTGGCAAAGCTTGGCGGCAGCATCAATTTGCCCACCGAGGACCACCCTCAATATCAGCAGGCTCTGGCGGTTGTGAGGGAAGATGAGCGCCAGCTGCGCCATTCTATAGTGCGTGCGCCATTTTCGGGCGTGGTGGCAGAGGTTGATTCCTTGCAACCCGGCACTCTTGTGATTTCGGCAATGAGCTCCTTTAGCACCACAAGTGCCGTAGGTCTCGTGTCTACACAAGATGATTGGGTTACCGCCCACATGAAGGAAACCGATCTGACCCACGTCCGCGTCGGTGATCCGGTCACCTTCACACTAGATACTTATCCTGGACACACTTGGCGCGGACATGTTCTTGCCATTAGTGCCAGCACGGGCGCAGCTTTTTCCGTGCTGCCCGCGGAAAATGCCAGCGGCAACTGGGTCAAGGTCGTTCAGCGCATTCCTGTCAAGATCGCCATTGATCACCAAGCTGATGATCCTCCCTTAAGGGTAGGCATGAGCGCGGTCGTCACCGTCGATACAGGACGTTACCGTTGGCAGCGTCTACTCGGAAAGTAACGCTCTCAGTCCCAAATCGTCGCGAGAAATTGGAGTAGGTTAATGTCAAGTACGCTCGGATCGTCCGAGGCGTATGAAAACAAGTTTGAACTGATGATCGTTTTGCTCTGTGCCATGGCCGGCACGTTGATGCAGGCGCTCGATACGACTATTGCCAATGTAGCGCTTCCTTACATGCAAGGTTCGCTACAGGCGAGCCGGGATCAGATCACCTGGGTTCTCACGTCTTATATTGTTGCGGCTGCCATCATGACGGCACCCGTGGGCTGGTTCGCTGCGCGTTTCGGTCGCAAGAACTTTGCCATCATCAGTCTCCTGGGCTTTACCGTGACGTCGATGCTCTGCGGGATGGCGCAGAACCTAGACCAGATTGTTGTATTCCGCTTGCTGCAGGGGGTGTTTGGTGCCGCACTGGCGCCGCTGTCGCAGTCCATCATGCTCGATCTCTATCCGGCGGAAAAACGCGGTCAGGTCATGGCAATTTGGGGCATGGGTATCATGGTGGGACCCATTCTCGGGCCCACTTTGGGCGGTTACCTGACGGATCATTACACTTGGCGCTGGGTTTTCTACGTCAATGTACCGTTTGGTGTAGCTGCATCCACAGGCATCTGGCTTTACCTGAAGGATACCGTACGCAATACCAAGTTACGCTTCGATTGGTCAGGATTCGTCGTCCTCGCGTTTGGCATTGGCGCCTTGCAGCTGATGCTTGATCGTGGCCAGACCAAAAACTGGTTCAGCTCCGTGGAAATCGTGGCAGAGGCGGTGATCGCAGGTTTGGGGCTCTATCTCTTCATCGTTCATATGTTGACTACTTCGAAGCCATTTATCCCCAAGCCCCTGTTTAGAGATCGCAATTTTGTCTCAGCTTTAGCGCTAATGTTTCTGATCGGGCTAGTTCTTCTGGCGAGCTCGGCGTTGCTTCCACCTTACCTGCAAAACTTGTCTGGGTATTCTGTAACCGACACAGGGCTTTTGATGGCTCCACGCGGCATTGGCACCATGTTCGCGATGATGATTGTCGGCAGGATTTCCAACCGTGTTGATGCACGGCTGCTACTGGGATTCGGGACCATAGTAATCCTGGGGACGATGTGGAGCATGGCGCACTGGAACCCGTCAGTCTCCGCTTATACACTGGTTTCAGTTAGTTTTACCCAGGGAATCGGCCTTGGATTCGTATTCATTCCGGCCAATCTCGTGGCGTTCGCAACACTCGAAGGGAGCTTACGTACCGATGCTTCAGCATTTTTGAACCTAATCCGCAACATTGGCAGCGCCATAGGAGTATCTGTGACAACAACGCTGCTTGCGGATAACATGCAGATCGCTCATGCCAGTCTTGCGGACCAAATTACCCCATTCAACCGGGCGCTCTTTGTCAATGGACCGAGCTTGTTTTGGAATACACAGCTGCCGACGGGATTGATGGGTCTCAATGCAATGGTTCAAAAGAATGCAGCGGTAATCGCCTATGCGGACGATTTCCTTTTTATGTTTTTGACCTGCATTCCAATTTTAATAGTGATTTTGATGATGAAGCCTCCACCCACAATTTCTGCGGTGGAAGCGGCTGAATTCATCGAGTAATTGGAGGCGTACAAATGCACGTGGCATTTATTGGACTTGGAGTTATGGGCTTCCCTATGGCGGGTCACCTTGTCGCGAAGGGCCATGACGTTACGGTCTACAATCGCAGACCTTTCAGGCGTGATTCTTGGCTTGATATGTATCGCGGACGAGGTGCGACGACACCGGCTGACGCTGCGAGAGGTGCGGAGATCGTCTTCGCCTGTGTGGGGCGCGATGAGGATGTGGAGGCTGTAACTATCGGCTCTGATGGAGCCTTTGGAACCATGGCCAAGGGAGCTGTTTTCGTGGATCACACGACTGCGTCAGCAGAGCTTGCCCGTAGGCTCGGCAGTGTCGCGGAAGAGAACGGCTTTGGCTTTATCGACGCACCGGTGTCTGGAGGTGAGCAGGGCGCAAAGAATGGTCAGCTCACGATCATGTGCGGAGGTGGAAGCGATTCGTATGCTAAAGCGCAGCCAGTGATGGCCGCCTATGCGCGACAGACTAGTCTTTTGGGACCAGTGGGCTCTGGTCAGCTCACCAAGATGGTCAACCAGATCTGTATTGCGGGTGTGGTGCAAGGCCTGTCAGAAGCGATGAGTTTTGCAAGGGCGGCAGGTCTCGACGTTCAGGCAGTTGTAGATGTGATTTCAAAGGGCGCCGCTCAGTCGTGGCAAATGGAAAATCGGCATAAGACCATGCTGGCAGGGCGTTATGATCATGGCTTTGCTGTGGAGTGGATGCGCAAGGATTTGGGGATATGTCTTCAGGAGGCTCGCTCCAATGGAGCGTCTTTACCTCTGACGGCACTTGTAGATCAGTTCTACGCCGAAGTTGAAAGAATGAATGGCGTGCGTTGGGATACGTCCAGCTTGTTCGCGCGCATGGAGATGTTGAGGAAGGGACGAGTATGAGTGAGCAGCGTAATGGTGCGTATCATCATGGAGATCTGCGTAATGCTTTGCGCAGTTCAGCCCGTGCAATTCTAGAAGAGGAGGGGCTCGAAGCGCTGAGTCTGCGTGCAGTCGCGCGACGGGTCGGCGTCAGTCATGCGGCTCCATATCGGCACTTTCCCAATCATGAAGCACTGCTGGCTGAATTGGCTACAGAGGGTTTCATTGAGCTGCGAGAAGACCTGGTGAGTGCCGCGTCTGCGCCAGGAGTTCGCGCCGATCGAATCGCGAGCATCGGCGCAGCCTACATGCGATTTATTGCCCGCAGACCTGCGCTGGCGCGTCTGATGTTCGGACCTCAAATGTCGAAGCGTAATGCGTTCGAAGCGTTGACGGCTGCTGCGGACGGTGTTGGAGAGGCGATCGGTGCCGCAGTGGGTGATGCCGCACAGGGGCTCGCCGTGTGGGGAGCCGTCCACGGCCTGGCAATGCTTGTACTTGAAGACGTGGTAGATCTTGGCCAACGGCGGACCGGCTTTGAAGTCCTCCCATCGCGTGCTGAAATTCTTTTGCGCAGTCTTGTTGCCTAGGCGACCTCGGAGACGATGGTGCGCTGATAGTTAGGGAGCTTGAGGCAGGGTGTGCACCCGGATAAGGCTGGGGTGTGCCTCCGGGCGCGCCAGCGTGAGTGTGGGGGCTCGGGTGAACTTAGGCGATACTGTCCTAGGCCGCGGAGGGGAACGGAGGTTGCGTAATATTCGATCTTGGTGAGATTAACATATCCGAAAACTTCCTAAATAATGAACGGATGTTAACACGGTCGTTTCCCGCAAGATTTAGGCGGATTTGGACTAGCAAGCTCACCTTGGGATCGCTTATACGCAACGCAACACTTTCTCGCGTGTTGTCGTGCGCCCGCCTGTCTTCCGCTGAAGGATGAAAAGTCAAATCGGATGGTAGGGCTATCGCGCGTTCCAGCGGCCTTGCTCCGACTTTGGTCCCAATGCATGGACTTCGCCGGTACTGGTCAGTCGGTGGGGCAGGGCATGGATAACGCGGTGAAGAAGGGTCTCGACAGGATATTTGCATGAGTGAGCCTTCGCCAACGCCCTACACCCCGGGAGTAGATCCAGCAGCTGAGGAGCGTGAAGGGTATACTGAGGCCCGGCATCGGATGCGCCGGCGCGATCGCAGTTTGCGTCGTTTGCTCATGGTATCACTTCTGGCCCCGATCGTGGGCGCCGGTGCAGGTTTAGTTGATGCCATCTTCCGGATCGCGTTGGAACACGCTGATGGTCTGCGTAATTCTCTGATTGCGCTCGCCCACGGTACCCCGGTGATTGGATTTATATTGGTAGTTGCGGGCTGCTCCCTGACTGCGGGGTTTGGAGCCCTTCTTGTCCGCCGTCTATCGCCCCACGCGTCGGGTAGTGGCATCCCTCAAGTTGAAGCCGCGCTCAACAATGAACTATCTCCGACGCCCTCGGGGCTCCTTCCTGTAAAGTTTCTTGGAGGTCTCTCTGCCATTGGTGGGGGGCTTGCATTGGGCCGAGAAGGACCCAGTGTGCAGATGGGGGCGGTTGTTGCCCACCTTGTCGGTCAATGGTTTCGTCACTCGGAGGAGGAACTACGGCTACTACTTGCCGCTGGAGCCGGTGCAGGGCTTGCGGTGGCATTTAATGCACCGATCGCTGGCGCTGTATTTGTGCTGGAAGAGCTCGTGCGTCGGTTTGAGGCGCGCATGACAATCGTGGCACTGGGCGCGTCTTCAACTGCGATTCTTGTTTCACGACTATTCCTCGGGGATGAACCGGATTTCCACGTCGCGATCAAGGTGCCCATGCTGACGGGGACAGGACCGCTTCCGTACACTCCAGATGCCAGCTGGATACTTTACATTGTCCTCGGTATCGTCGCTGGAGTCGCGGCGAGTATATACAATCGTGGCATCCTTGGTGCTCTAACCCTCAATCAGCGGCTTGATCGCATTCCGGTTGAGGCAAAAGCGGCAGCAGTTGGCGCGGTGGTTGGTATAGTTGGCTGGTTTTCCCCTAACCTCATCGGCGGGGGTGACACTATTACACAGGGTGTCCTTTCGGGAGGCGTGGTCTTTAGCGCAATCCCACTGGCGTTTCTGGTCCGCTTTGTACTTGGTCCTCTGTCATACGCAGCTCGCACGCCTGGGGGGCTGTTCGCCCCACTTTTAGTCCTGGGTGCCCAACTGGGTTTATTCTGTGGTCTTATTTGCGCCAGGCTGTTTCCACATCTCGGCATTCAGCCAGAGGCGTTTGCCATCGTTGGCATGGCTGCATTTTTCACCGGTATGGTTCAGGCTCCAGTGACAGGCATTGTGCTTGTGACAGAAATGACGGCTGCCTTCACAACACTGCTTCCGATGCTGGCGGCCTGCTTTTCTGCGATGCTTATTGCCCACCTGCTGCGGACAACTCCGATCTACGACGCATTACTTGAACGCGTGATCGAGCAGGCGCATCCTGGTCGTCACCAGGAAACTACTGCGGAAGCGGCGTCTGTAATGTGACACTAGCTACAGGGCTAGAAGCTTTGCCGCGTCTCGTGCGAAATAGGTGAGAATGCCGCTGGCTCCAGCGCGCTTGAAGGACATCAGGCTTTCAAGAATGGCGCGATCTCGGTCAAGCCAGTTTTGGTCGATGGCGCCACGCAGCATCGAATATTCACCAGACACCTGATAGGCGAAAGTTGGAACTTGGAATTCCTGCCGTACCCTGAAAACGAGATCGAGATATGGCATTCCAGGTTTGACCATGACCATATCTGCACCCTCAGCCAAATCGAGTGCAACCTCGCGTAGTGCTTCCTCGCTATTGGCCGGGTGCATCTGGTAGGTGCGTTTGTCTCCAGTCAAAGCTTTGGCCGATCCGATCGCATCACGGAATGGTCCATAGAAGGCACTGGCGTATTTCGCAGCGTAGGACATGATCAAGGTATTACGGTGTCCAGCATCCTCGAGTGCCGTTCGGATAGCACCCACTCGGCCGTCCATCATGTCTGAAGGAGCGATGATGTCGCAGCCGGCTTCGACCTGGACAATCGCCTGTCGGACGAGAATCTCCACAGTCTCGTCATTGGCCACGTAATTATCGATCAGAACCCCGTCATGGCCATGGTCGGTATAAGGGTCGAGCGCGACGTCGCAGAGTACCCCCACATCTGGTGCAACAGCCTTTATCGCGCGAACTGTCCGGCACACCAGATTGTCCGGATTGATAGCTTCACGTCCGTCGGGAGTTTTGAGGTTAGGGCTGGTCTGCGGAAACAAAGCAATGACCGGGATGCCAAGCTTTTGCGCCTCGCAGGCGGCTTCTGCGACGAGGTCGGCGGAAAGGCGCTCGACACCTGGCATCGACGCTACAGGTTCCCGCCGGTTCTGCCCGTCAATCACGAACAGGGGCCAGATCAGGTCATCGGGACGGAGAGTAGTCTCGGCAACCAGTCGTCGGGTCCAATCATGGCGCCGAAGACGGCGCAGCCGAAGGGCGGGAAATGAGGCAGAGGAATTCATGTTTTACATAGGTTAGTGGCCAAACCAGATCTAGCCATTTGAACACTGGAATGGCAAGGCTCCAACCTGTCGAGGGCAGCCCAATTGAGACGCATCCCGTCTTTAGTGGCTGGGACCCATCCTAACCGGACCAGGAGGCTTGGGAGCGAGCCATACAGATACCGCTGCGACCAGTACACATATGCCCGCAAGGAAGAAGACGTGGATGGCCGCGAGCATAATTGACTGGTTCTGTACCATGCCATTGAGGGCATCGAGTGCCTGGGATGGCGACATGCCAAGGTGCTGCAATTGGCTTAGAGTTCCGGTTGGGTCATGCAGAATACCGCTAAGATCCGAGTGGCTGGTAATAGTGGCGTTTGACCACGCGGTCGTCACAAGTGCGGTGCCGAAAGCGGCTGCCATGGAACGCTGAAAATTTATCAGGCCAGCGGCTGACGCGGTCTCTTCAGGACGCACGAAACTCATGGCCATGCCAATCAATGGCACAAAGAAAAACGGCATTCCGATACCCTGTATGAGCTGAGGCAAGATCAGTTGCCAAAGCGCCATGTCGGTATTGAAATACACACGGACGAGGACTGTCGCCGAAACTATACATAAACCGAACGTGATAAGTTTGCGTGGGTCAACATAGTTCATCAGAATCGCAACCACCGGCGCCATAAATACTCCGAGTACGCCGTTGAAGGAGGTTACGTAACCAGCCCAACTTGCTGTGTAGTTGAGATTTGACTGCAGCCAAAGGGGAATGAGGACCACGGTTGCAAAGAACGCCCCAAAATTTAGCGTCATAGCCACGGATGCAGCAGCGAAGCCCCGATGCCGGAATACCCGCAGATCAACGATCGGATGGGCGTCGGTGAGCTCCCAAATCAGGAATGCGGCAAAACCGATTACTGCGATAATGGTCAAAGCTACGATCTCGGGTGAACCAAACCAATCCTTGTTCTGCCCATTGTCGAGGACCATCTGAAGTGATCCCACCCAGATGACGAGGAGAATCAGACCCATGTAATCAATAGGGCGTCGAACGGTGGGGGTTTCCCGTCCTGCGAGCAGGAATGACGCTCCCGCAACAATGAAAATCGCGACCGGCACATTGATGAAGAACGCCCAGGGCCAACCAATTGAGTCAGCAATCGTGCCTCCAATCAGCGGGCCGGCAATGGGTGCGATGATCGTAGTCATGGTCCAAAGTCCCAATCCCATGGCCTGCTTGTCGGGTGGTGCAATCCTCATAATCAGCGTCTGTGACATGGGCATTAATGGCCCACCAGCAAGTCCCTGCAGGATGCGAAATATGACGAGCGAGGTAAGCGATGGTGCCAGGCCGCACATCATAGACATCGCGCCAAAGCCAAAGGCTGAGAGCAGAAATATGCGCAAAGCGCCAAAGCGGGCAGCAAGCCATCCAGTAAGGGGAACGGTGATCGCTTCGGCAACGGCGTAGGAGGTGATTACCCAGGTGCCTTCATTGGGCGATACCGCCAGGCTGCCGGCAATATGCGGTACCGCGACATTGACGATCGTCATGTCCAGAACTGCCATGAAATTCGACAACGCGAGCACGATTACCGTCGGCCAGAGTATGAATCCGGTGACGTAAACTGAGTCCTCAGGTGTGCTTCTCTGAAAGGGTTCGCTCATTACGCGGCCTAGGGAGATATCTTGATAGTCACGCTCATCGACAAGCCCACGCGCAAGGGATGCTTGGCGAGGTCTCTCGGATCGATCGCAATGCGGACCGGCAGACGCTGAACTACCTTGATCCAGTTTCCAGTGGCATTCTGGGCGGGGATAATGGCGAATGCCGCTCCTGTTCCTCCGGCAAGCCCAGCGACGCGACCATGAAACACTACTCCTGAACCATAGAGGTCAGAGGTAAGAGTTGCAGGCTGCCCGATGTGTACGCCATTCAGCTCACTTTCCTTAAAATTTGCATCAACATAAACCTTCGAGATGGGGACCACACTCATGAGCCTGGCGCCGACGTCAACGTGCTGACCAACGTGGATTTGCTTTTGTGCGACGACACCCGATATCGGTGCACGGATAACAGTGCGTTCAAGATCCAACCGGGCCGTATCAAGAGCGGCCTTGGCCGCGAGCACTGTGGGATTGTGATCCATATCAGTGTTTCCGACGATAGCTGCGAGCGCAGCTTCCTTTTGTTGTGCTGCAATGAGATTGGCCTGGGCGGCAGCATAGGCTTGGCGGGCCGCGGTTATTTCGTCAGCGGAAACGGCGCCAGTGCGGGCCAGGCCAGCGCGTCGACGATAGTCCAGGCGAGCGCGTACCAGATCGGCCTGACGGGCTGCCACTTCAGCCTGAGCGGCAGCCTTGCTCGCTGTGCTTTGCTCAACCTGACGGCGTGCAAGCTGATAGTTGGCTTCAGCCTGATCGAGCGCGATTTGCGCATCTGCAGGGTCGAGTTTGACGAGAATTTGACCAGCTTTAACGTGCTCGGTGTTGTAAACCCTTACGAGGATCACCGTCCCGTTAATGCGCGGCGTGATCTGAGCCAGCGACGCATGGACATAGGCATCGTCTGTCGACACGTAATGTGAGCTTATGAGATACCAATATAACCCGTATGCAATCGCTACGATCGCGACAAACGTACCGAGCCCGATAAAGAGGCGCTGGCGCATTCTTAGGCGGCGCGGCTGAGTGGATTCCTCACGCGTACTGGGCTCAGCTTGAGCATCGGCCATGGAAAAGCTCCTGGGCTATCAATCTGTGCGACTGGAATGCGCCGCGGCATGGACATTGAAGCCACCACCGAGGGCACGGATCAGTGCGATGTTTTGTAAAAAGGCTTCGGATTTGAGGTCGGCCAGCGTGCGTCGCTGTTGGAGCACTGTATTTTCTGCAGTCAAAACATTCAGGTAACGTGAAAGGCCGCCGCGGTAACGAATTTTTGCGACCTGGTAAGCACGCAAGCTTTCTTTTAGCGCTACGCCGGCATCGGCAATTTGCTCGGAAAGCGCCTTGGCATCCGTAAGTGCGTCTGCCACCTGCTCAAGTGCATGGGACAGGGTTTTATCATAGCTAGCCACGGCTTCCTCATAACGAGCCCGAGCTCCGCGATAGGCACCTTCAAGCTGACCACCCTCAAAAATGGGCAGATGGATCGCGGGCCCGACCGCACCCATGATCGACCCCTTGTCGAAAAAGTCTCGAGGGTCGAGCGATTCATTGCCGATTTCAGCGCTCAGATTGATATCGGGATAGAAGCCGGCCCTTGCCACTTTTATGCGCTGGGCAGCTGCTTCTGCTTCGAGTCGTGCTGCAACGACATCGGGTCGTCGCCCGATCAAGTCGGCCGGGAGGGCAGGGGGTAGACCATAGGCCAACGGCTGCACGGTCTCTTGGGGGGAGATCGCAAGACCGGCGTCCGGGCCTTTGCCCAGTAGGGCGGCGATTTGGTGACGTGCGCGCGCCATCTCGTCAGTGATCTGCGCCAACTGGCCCTTCGCAATGGCGACTTCTGCCCTTGCCTGCGCCAGCGGCCCCTCATTCTCCAAGCCGTGTGCGACTCTGCTCTGGACCAGACTGGCACTTTGCTCTCGCACGCGAACCGCCTGCTGCTGTGTGCGCAGGTCCGTTTCAAGTGCCACGAGATGGGCATAGGCGCTGGCTATGGCCGTCGACAGGCTTAGCCGCGCCTCGGCGACGTCCGCAGCTGCAGCTTCTTCCTGGGATGTGGCGGCAGCCAGCGCTGCACGGTTTTTCCCCCAAAAATCAAAGTCGTAACTGAAATTCAGCGAAGTGCTGATCTCGGTATGCCAGCTATGGGGCAGGTAGGGCTTAATCGATTGGGGAAAGCCGTTGTTGACGTTGGGTTTGGTTTCCATCACTGACGCCGTGCCGTTCAGTGAGGGTAGTTCCGAGGCACGCGCCTCTTCGGCTGTAGCTGCTGCCAACCTCAGCCGCGCCGCGGCAATTTTCAGATCGGGTGCGCCTTTCAAGCCCTCAGTGATAAGTGCCGTCAACTCGGGATCATGGAACTGCACCCACCATTTGCTGGTGGGCCAAGGGGCCTTGGGGACCGAGAAACTGCGAGACGTGGCAAAGCCGGATGGATCCGGCAACGTCGGCAATGGACCCAGGTTGGGTGCGCAAGCCGCTACCAGACCAACAACCCCCAACGCAGCCAGGCGGAGCGTTTGAATGCGTTCTTTCATCCAGCCCTCTGGACCAATATTTAACCGTACAGTACAGTCATATCGATTTAGCTGTTAAGTGTGTACAATACCTTTGTCAACTGTACGGTACGGTTATGGATTCGGATCATGGACCCAAGCCCGGCAAAGATGAAAGGCGGGCTGCGATATTGAAAATCGCCCACGATGCCTTTCTGTCGGATGGCTATGCGGCGACCTCGATGTCCACCATCGCGGCACGCTGTGGGGGCTCTAAAGCTACGCTCTACAATTATTTTCCTTCAAAGGAAGAACTGTTCCTTGCAGTCGTCCGCGATCGTTGTGACCAGGTTGCCATAGTATTTGACCAGGAGTTGGATGTAGCGGAGGATCTAGAGGCGCAGCTCCAGCGCTTTGGCGAACACTTTTTAAACCTTGTTCTCGCTGATGACGCAGTGGCCAGCTATCGCATGATGATTGGCGAATGCGCCCGTTTTCCCAAAATCGGCCAAACCTTCTATGAGTCGGGTCCCACTTTGGGACAAACTAAGTTGTCGATCTTTTTCCGAGATGCGATCGAGAAAAAGCTGCTGCGTCCGACCGACACGCTTGTTATGGCACGGATGTTTATACATCTTTGTTTAGCCGATCTGCACCAGAAGCGTCTGTTTAATATCGGGCCCAAACCTGATGACACGCTCATTCGCAGTAATGTTGCGTACGCGGTTCGTATGCTTCTGGTCAGCTTTGGCCCTGTCTGAAAAGCCATTTACGACCTCTTAAAACCTTGGCCGTAGCCTTATGTGATAACGGGTTGGTGCCAGCGTGCGCCAACTGCACAATAGGTGGGCCCTGCGCAAACCGTAGGGGAAAAGCGATGACGGCGTTGGCTAAACCGCAAGAGGCGGCAGCGTTCAATTCTACGCAGACGATGAGCAGGCAATATCTCGAGGCCTTAAATTTAATCGAACGGCTTCATCGTCAGCTGCTTGATGTGATCAAAGATGAACTTGATCGCAAGGATGAGCGTGACATCAACAGTGTTCAGGCGCTCTTGCTGTTCAATGTCGGGGACCAGGAATTGACGGCAGGCGAGTTGCGCACACGCGGACACTATCTGGGATCGAACGTGTCCTACAATCTGAAGAAGCTAGTTGAGGAGGGCTATATACATCATGAGCGCTCCGAGTCGGATCGCCGCTCTGTTTTGGTTCGCCTAACACGAAAAGGCGAAGCCGTTCGCGACATGCTCCGGGGACTTTTTGAGCGACATTTGGGTGCGTTGGAGCCTGTTGGAAATGTTGGCCTGCCAGAGCTTGAATCGGTG
Organism: Rhizomicrobium sp.; assembly: GCA_049964915.1. Classification (GTDB taxonomy): domain Bacteria; phylum Pseudomonadota; class Alphaproteobacteria; order Micropepsales; family Micropepsaceae; genus Rhizomicrobium. The sequence continues at coordinate 324 of JBMFWV010000059.1, read as the reverse complement.
AATTCCAGTCTACGCCGCTTGGAGCGATTCTGGATTGATCAGATCCGCTTCCGCCTTTGAGCACATACCATCTGCGCGATTTGGCCGACTCATGGCATGAAGGGGCGAAGCGCTGGTAGGAGAGGTGGGTGCTCGGGATCTCGCGCGCGCATCTGCGCCATCATTTACGCTTTTATTTCGCTGCTCTGCTTGGAGCGGCCTGTTTTGCCGTTGCCCCTGTTTCGGGAGACGTCCGCGCACTAGCCGCAGGAGACGTTTTCTTCGCCAGCTATCTCGTGGCAACCACTGTTACCACGATAATGATGACGTCAGAGCAACTCAGGG
>JBMFWV010000058.1:0-20745 GCA_049964915.1 Rhizomicrobium sp. | reverse complement strand
CTTCCCGGCACAGCCAAGCCTCGCAGTCCGCGTCTATGGTGGCGGGGAAGCCGATGTGAAGGCAATCCCGGCACAGAAGGTAGAGGCCGATGTCCGCGGTGGCGGCGCCGCGAAGGTCCATGCACTACAGACCCTGATTGCCAATGTGCGTGGGGGCGGTGACCTGCATTATTGGGGGCATCCCCACATCACCTCTGATGTCCGCGGCGGCGGTAGCATCGCGCCCGGGGACTGAGCCGTCGCGACGAGAGGAAAACTGCGGCCAGATTGGCCAAGCTTTCAGGAGTTTTCCTCGAGCACCTTACCCGCGAGATAGAGCGAGCCGCAGATCAGGATGCGCGGCGCACTCTGTCCCTCGGCGATCCGCGCCAGTGCACTGACCTGCAGCAAGGCATCCTCGAGATCGTCGGCAGGGCTGGCCTCGAGCCCGACTCTGCGGGCGGCATCATAGAGTTCTCCCGCACCCATGCTGGCCTCAGCGCCCACAATCCCCACTGTCACCACATGACGGACCAGACCGCGAAATGCTGCAAGAAAACCGGCTGCATCCTTTGTCCTGAGCATGCCGCAAATCAGATACAGGGGCTTGGAGCTCTTTTCCTCAAAATCCGCGAGAGCGCGGGCTATGGCACGGGCGCAATGTGGATTATGTCCACCGTCCAGCCACACCTCCGCACCATCAGGCGCAGCCGCGACAAGCGGACCGCGCACCAGACGCTGCAGCCGCGCCGGCCATTCAACGCTGCGCAATCCGGTCTCAACCGCAGCATCCCTACCCCAGCCCCGGCCCGCATGACGCAGCGCGGCGATGGCGGTGGCAGCATTTTCGATCTGATGGGCGCCACTGAGTCGCGGCAGCGGCAGATCGAGCAAACCACGCTGATCCTGGTAGACCATGCGGCCATGTTCCTGATGGGCGAAAAAATCCTGCCCAAATACATAAAGGGGCGCACTGAGGGCATCGGCGGTGCGGGCGATGACATCGCGCGGCACATCATCCTGATTGCCGACCACAAGAGGAACCCCACTCTTGATGATTCCGGCCTTTTCGGCCGCAATGCCGGCGATCGACTCGCCGAGGAATTCAGCATGATCAATGCCGATGGGGGTGATGACGGTCATGGCCGGGCGTACCACCACATTGGTCGCATCGTAGCGTCCACCCAACCCCACTTCGAGCACCAGGGCATCGGCGGCCACCCGCGAAAATGCGAGAAAGGCCGCGGCCGTCGTGATTTCAAAAAAGGTTATGGGTTCGTCCTGATTGGCACGCTCGCATTCATCCAGCACCGCGACCAGCTCGGCTTCCGAAATCAACTGGCCGGCGATGCGGATACGCTCATGAAAATGCACGAGATGCGGCGAGCTATAGACATGAACCTTGAGCCCCTGTGCCTCGAGCATGGCGCGAGCAAAGGCACAGGTTGACCCTTTGCCATTTGTTCCGGCGACATGAATAACGGGCGGTAGCGCCTGCTCGGGATGCCCGAGGCGGGCCAGCAACCGTTCGATGCGGCCAAGGACCAGGTCGATCCGCTTGGGATGCAGACTGAGCAGCCGCGTGAGGATTTCAGAACTCGGAGGCCGCTCAGTGATCATCGCGTAGCGGTTGTCGCGACTGCGGCGTGGCTGACCTCAGCCGAAATGGTTGCCGGACTGTGCAACGGACGGGGCTTTGGTTTCTTCGTCAGGATATGAATCACGCGTGACAGCGTGGCGCGCAGATCGTGGCGGTGGACCACCATGTCGACCATGCCATGATCGCGCAGATATTCGGCCCGCTGAAAACCCTCGGGCAACCGTTCGCGAATGGTCTGCTCAATGACACGTTGACCGGCAAAGCCGATCAGCGCTCCAGGCTCGGCGATATGTACGTCGCCCAGCATGGCATAGGATGCCGATACTCCACCGGTGGTAGGATCGGTCAGCACCACGATATAGGGAAGACCTGCCTCTTTCAGCAGATCGACACCGATCGTCACCCGTGGCATTTGCATCAAGGACAGCAGACCTTCCTGCATGCGTGCGCCACCTGCCGACACGAAGAGTACAAAGGGACGCTTCTCATCAACCGCTGACATCATCGCCCGGACCAGAGCCTCGCCCACACCCATGCCGAGCGAGCCACCCATAAAGTCGAAGGGTTGAACCGCGGCCATGACGGCAAGGCCGTCAAGTGTGCCACGTGCCGCAACCAGTGCCTCTGACAGGCCGGTTTTTGCACGCGCCTCCTTCAGCCTCTCGGTGTAGCGCTTGGAATCGCGAAATCGCAATGGATCGCTCGCGACGTCCGGTGCCGGCAATGTCTCGTAAACCCCGCCGTCAAAGAAACTGCGCAGGCGATCGGCGGCACCAATGCGCATATGGTGACCGCAGCGTGGACAGACATAAAGGGCGGCGTCCAGGTCACGGTGAAAGATCATCTCGCCACAGGCAGGGCATTTGCGCCACAGATTCTCGGGTGAGTCCGAAAGACGCCCCGCCATCAGGCTCTTAAACCGCGGACGGACGAAATTTGTGATCCAGTTCATGGGCTCATCCTACCACGTTTATCCGCGTGCTCCATGCACTGCATCGGCCAGTTCCTTGCAGAATTGGAGGGTGTGGGCGAGCAGTTCCTCGCCATTACGGCCTTCGCCATGGGCCGCACCGATGCGGGTGACGATTGCCGAACCGACGACGACGGCGTCGGCAAGCCTGGCGATTCGCGCCGCCTGCTCAGCAGTCTTGATGCCAAAACCAACCGCGACCGGCAGCTGCGAGGCCTTGCGCACGCGGGCAATGGCCATCTTGACGTCGCTTTCCGCAACCTCCTTTGTGCCGGTCACTCCGGCCACCGAAACATAATAGAGGAAGCCACTGGCATCAGCGGTGATCTTTCTCAAGCGGTTTTCATCAGAGGTTGGCGTGGCAAGCCGCACAACGTCGATGCCTTGCGCCAAAGCGGTGGTGCGCAGCTCCCCATCTTCCTCCGGGGGCAGATCGACGGTGATCAGCCCATCCACTCCGGCGGCCGATGCATCGGCGACAAAGCGGGAAAGCCCATAGGCATGGATGGGATTGTAATACCCCATCAGCACCAGCGGGGTCTGCGTATCGTGACGGCGGAAACCGGCCACAAGATCCAGTGTCTTTGCGAGGTTCATGCCCCCGCTCAGCGCCCGCAAGGACGAGGACTGGATGGCGGGCCCGTCGGCCATGGGATCAGAGAAGGGAACCCCGAGTTCAATGATGTCGGCGCCAAGAGCCGGCAAAGCGCGCAAGAGCGCCGCGGTGATCGCGCTATCGGGATCACCGGCGGTGATGAAGGGGATAAACGCACTGCGCCCAGCGGCCTTAAGGGCGGCAAAGCGGGTGGCAAGACGGCTCACAGTGATTCTCCCAAAGCTGCGGCCACCGAAAACACGTCCTTGTCACCACGCCCGGACAAAGCCACGACAATGATATCGCTGGGCGCCATTTTGGGCGCCACCTTGAGGACATGGGCAATGGCGTGCGCAGGTTCGAGAGCCGGGATGATCCCCTCCAGGCGACACAGCAGCATGAAAGCCTCAAGGGCTTCGTGATCGGTAATGCTGTGATACTGAACACGCCCGACATCTCGTAGATAAGAGTGTTCTGGGCCCACTCCGGGATAATCGAGACCTGCGGAGATCGAATGCGCCTCGGTAATCTGCCCACCAGCATCCTGCAGCAGATAGGAACGCGAACCGTGCAGCACGCCCGGCACGCCGCGAGCCATGGTCGCGGCATGATGGGGGCTATCTATGCCCTCGCCTGCTGCTTCCACGCCGTGGATCGCGACTTTTTCGTCATCGAGAAAGGGATGAAACATGCCAATGGCATTCGAGCCGCCACCAACGCAGGCGACAACGAGGTCGGGAAGCCGGCCCTCCTGGTCGAGGATCTGTGCGCGGGTTTCGTTGCCGATGACGCACTGAAAATCACGCACCATCTCGGGATAGGGATGCGGTCCAGCTGCGGAGCCAATGATGTAGAAGGTATCATCAACATTGGCGACCCAGTCTCGCATCGCCTCGTTCATGGCATCCTTCAGCGTGCGCGAGCCACTGGTTACGGCGCGCACTTCGGCGCCTAAAAGCTGCATGCGAAAGACATTGGGCTTTTGCCGCTCGATGTCGACCTCGCCCATATAGACCACACAGGGCAGGCCAAAGCGTGCCGCCACCGTTGCCGTCGCAACACCGTGCTGGCCCGCGCCGGTCTCCGCAATGATGCGTCGCTTGCCCATGCGTCGTGCCAGCAGAATCTGGCCGAGGCAGTTGTTAATCTTGTGCGCGCCAGTGTGATTGAGATCCTCACGTTTCAGATAGATTTTGGCGCCACCCAGATGCGCGCTCAGCCGTTCGGCGAAATAGAGCGGGTTGGCGCGTCCGACGTAGTTTTTGAGCAGACCGCGCAGCTCGGCGGCAAAACCCTCGTCTGCCCGTGCGGCGCGATAGGCTGCTTCCAGATCAACGACCAGCGGCATCAAGGTCTCGGCGACGTAGCGGCCGCCATAGACACCGAAATGACCACTTGCATCCGGTCCGGCCCGCAATGAATTGGGCAATCGCGTCACGCGGAACTCCCTTGTTGGACTGATTCAGGCAGCACACCGCGTGCTGCCGCAACAAATGCCTGGATCAGCTGTGGGTTCTTGATGCCAGGCTCCGATTCAACGCCGCTGGAGACATCCACACCGGGCGCCCCAGACACGCTGAGGGCCAGGGCGACGTTGTCGGGGGTAAGACCGCCGGCCAACAGCCAGGGGCGCAAGATGCGCGTCTGCTGCAGTAATCGCCAGTCAAAGGCGAGGCCGTGCCCACCCGGACGGGTCGCCCCCTTGGGAGCGCGGGCATCGAACAGAAACATGTCGGCGACAGACTCATAGCTGGCAACGCGGAGCAGATCCTCCGCCTCGGCCACCGCCAGAGCCTTGATCAGCGGGCGCCCAAAGCGGCTGCGCAATTCAGCCAGTCTCTGCGGGCTTTCACGACCGTGGAGCTGAACGAAATCCGGCTGGATGGCGTTTATGACCTGCTCGACAGTGGCGTCATCCGGCTCAACGAGAAGCGCAACAATGCGCGCCCGACCGCGCGCCCGCTGCGCCAGTTCCCTCGCCTTGGCATGCGGCAGGTGGCGCGGTGAGGCGGGGTGAAAGGCAAAGCCCACAAAATCCACGCCTGCGCGCAGAGCCGCGTCCAGCGCATGGGCCTCGGTGATGCCACAGATTTTCACGGTCACAGCCATGGGGCGCCGCTTATCGCTGTCCCTCGGGGCAAAATCAAGCAAGCCTCACTCCGGCAAGGGTTCCCGAGGGATGGCAAAAGGGGCTGTCGACATGGCACCAGCTTCATACTTCTCGCATCGACAGTCAGTCCCGTTTGCGATAGACTTTCGAAATCGTTGGCTTGCATAAATAGAGCGTCAACGGCTGAGAGACTACGCCCTGAAAAACGAGGGCACAGGCTCCCGCTCAAGTGTGCGAGGAGTACAGTTGGTGTCGCGTTATACATTCCGCATTCTTGATAGCAACGGCCGAATGGCTGAGGAAATGGCTCTATTGTGCGACGATGACTTTGCCGCACTTGACAGGGCTGCCTTGCTAGCTGCCGGACGCAGTGTCGAGATCTGGTGCGGAGCGCAGCTTTTGACCCATCGTCGCGCCGATGGCGAGGCGGCACTCGACGCCCTCAGCCGGCCCCAGACCTGGGCCGCCATGACGGCGCGCAGCTAGGCCTCAGCTGCTGCCCAAACCAATCTCAAGGAGCAGGCTATGCGCCGCGGCGACCGGATCTTTCGCGGCGGTCAGAGGACGGCCAATGACCAGAATGTCGGCGCCGACCTGTACGGCCTCGCCCGGGGTCATGACACGGACCTGGTCGCCGAGTTCCGCGCCTTTGGGGCGAATCCCCGGCGTGACGATGAGGAAATTGGAGCCGCAGGCATTACGCACGGCCGCGATCTCCCGCGGGCTGCAGACCACCCCATCGAGGCCGGCTTCCTGGGCCAGCAGAGCGAGGCGCACGACCTGCTCTTCCACCTTCATACCCTGACCGACACGGGCCAGTTCCTGCGGACCCAGTGACGTCAGCACTGTCACTGCGAGAACCTTTGCTGGCACCGCCGTACCGAGTGTGGCCTCCTTCGCAGCCCGCATCATGGCGACGCCCCCGGAGGCGTGGACATTGAAGATTCCCACGCCCAGGCCACTGAGCGCCCGCGCTGCGCCGGCCACGGTGTTGGGAATATCGTGGAACTTGACATCAGCGAACACCGGAAGCCCCTCATCGATCAGTCGCCGCAGGCCATCGGGGCCGTGGGCGCTGAGAAACTCCAGCCCCAGCTTGATGCCACCGACCGCGGTAGAGAGGCTGCGGGCGAGCAGGAGGGCGCGCTCCAGGTCGGGTGTATCGAGCGCAACATAGAGTGGATTTGACGTCATGCCGGCGGTTTAGACTGCGGCGGAGCCGGGGGCAAGGCAGATCCGGCCAGCTTCTGCTCCCGCCGGCGCCGACGCCGGCGGGCCGACAGCAGCGCGCTGACCCAGCCAAGCACAAGCCCAAGCAATAAAGCCGCGAGCAGCAGGACAAAAAGCGGTAAGCGTGTCGACAGGTTGGCGTCAGGATGACGCAAGGAAAAGGGGTCGATGCTGAAGAGCACGCTCTGGCGATTGGCGATGGCGATCACCGCGGCGATGGTCGCAACCGGAATCCCGATCAGGTAGGTCGAGGGCTTCACGGCGCTGCCGAGCTCGCGTCTTGGGGCTTGTGACCGTTCAGCCGCTCGCGCAGTTCCTTGCCGGTACGGAAAAATGGCGCACGCTTCTCATCGACCGTGACCGGTTCACCGGTGCGCGGATTGCGCCCCATGCGGGCTGGACGCACCTTGACCGAGAACGCGCCAAAGCCGCGCAACTCGACACGATGGCCTTCGGCCAGCGCCTTGGTGATTTCGTCCAGTACTGTCGTCACAATGCGCTCCACATCACGGTGATAAAGATGCGGATAGCGCTGCGCCAGACGCGCAACCAGTTCAGACTTGATCATCCCTTCCCCCGAGGGCGTGTCCCCCCGCCCGTCAAGCCTCACCGGCTCATGGCGAGCAGGTAACCTTGTCAGAGGCTAGAGGGGCCGTCAACTTCAAAGCCTTGATGATCTTGACAATTTCTCAATGAGGCCGACGCTGGGGGTGACCTCCGGAGGGCTCAGGCCGCGCGCTCGACGGCGATCCCAAGGGGCAGTTCGACAGTCACCAGGGTCCCGGCGCCGAGGTCGCTTTCAATGCGCATGGTGCCGTCATGCATGCGGGCGAGTGCCTGCACGAGGGCCAGTCCGAGGCCTGTTCCCTCATGGGTAATGGCGACATCCCCCCGCGCCTGGACAAAGGGGTTGCCCAGCCTGGAAATCGCCTCGGTGGGGATTCCGACCCCGGTATCACGGACCGATAGCAGGCAGGACCGGCGCGCCTGGTCTCGTCTCAGTGTCACGGTCACAGCGCCATCCCTGGGGGTGAACTTGACCGCATTCGACAGCAGGTTGAGCAGGATCTGCTTGAAGGCACGGCGATCGGCAAAGAGCTTGAACGGCTCCTCGGGGACTTCACGCAGCAGCCTGACCCCGCCGGCCTGGGCCCGCTCCTGCATCAGCCGCAGGCAGTCCTCGACCACCGGCACGACATCAATCAGCTTCTTCTCGATCTCGAACTTGCCCGCCTCGATCTTGGACATGTCGAGAACATCATTGATCAGCTCAAGCAGGTGGGAACCTGCCTCGTGAATGAGTCCGGAATATTCGAGGTAGTGAGGATGGCCCAGGGACCCGAACATCTCGGACTTCATCACCTCAGAAAAGCCGATTACGGCATTGAGCGGCGTCCGCAGTTCATGGCTCATATTGGCGAGGAACATCGACTTGCTGCGATTGGCGTTTTCGGCGGCATCCTTGGCCACGACCGCCTCCTCAACCGCCTCCTCGGCCCGCCCGAGGGCCAACGCCAGACCCCGCTCCAGCCGCCGGCGGTGGGCTAGTGCGGTTCCGGTCAGCACCACCGTGAAGCTCAGCACCGCCGCAAAGCCGAGGATGACCATGATCTGATCGCGCATCGGGCTCAGGGGAATGGTCTCGCTGTGGCCGGCCAGGACAGGAAGCAGCAGATAGGCATCAGCGACCAGCGTACCGAGGGTGCCCCCGGCGAAGCCACGGGTGAAGGTGAGGAGCAGCACGGCGGGAAAGAACAGATAGTCGAGTGGGAAATGATGGAATATGAGATTGACGATGAGCGCGGCCGCAAGTCCGCTCAGCGCCAGCATCGTTCCAGGCAGCTGGGCCAAGGACATCATTGCACGAAAATCGCGCAGTCGCGCCGTCAGCAAAGGGGGCAACAGCACCAGGAGCCCGAAGGCGTCCCCCAGATACCAGTGGATGGCAACTGGCCAGAATGCGTGTCCCCGGAGCAGTGACTGCTCTAGTGCAGCCAGCAGTGCCGACGCCATGGGGGCCGGTCCGATCGCCAATGCAAAGAACGTCCACAGCAGCCGCGGTGTCGCCTGATCGAGCACCGGTCCAGCAAGACGGCGCAGCAAGAGGACCATGAGCGCAATTTCGACGCTGTTACAGAGGGCAAGAAGAAACGCATCGGGGGGACGATCGCCAAAGGCCGCGCTGCCGGCGATCGCAGCGAGGGTAGCCGTCAGCATCAGCGGCCAGAAGGCGCGCCGCGCTGATTTCAGCATCACCGCGCACACAACCGCATTGGCCACCCAAATCACCGCCACCCGCCCGGTGAAAGACGTCAGCCACAGCCCGCCATAGGCACAGCCGAATACAAGGGCTGCAAACAGGCTGTAACGCACGCTCTGCCGGACGTTTGGCGCCAGCGCAAGCGCCCCACGACCCCGGGGAGAACTGACATCAAGGGAGTGCGATGCGGACATAGCTCGGTTCCGATTGTCGTCCGAAACTACAGGCAGCAATGATAACCGGATGTTAACAGCAGACCGCCGGCATAGTGCTTTAAACACCTACTTCCCAGCAGTTGAATAGAGTTTGACGGAGTTTAACGCAGACATAATCGGTAAGGACGGCATCACTGCGTGAGAGACCGCGGACACAGGTCAAACACGCAACTGCCCCCTCCCTCAGCGGAAGGGGGCAGCGCGGATGCTTGACAGGATCAGTCCTCGTTGTCGTCGCTGCTCTTGCGCTTCAGGGCTGCACCCAGAATGTCGCCGAGTGATGCGCCCGAATCGGAGGAACCGTATTGCGCCACGGCCTCCTTTTCTTCGGAGATTTCGCGCGCCTTGATTGAGAGCGAAATCTTGCGGCTGGCCTTGTCGTAGAGCGTAACCATGGCGTCGACCTTGTCACCGACCCCAAAACGCTCGGGACGCTGATCGGCGCGATCGCGGGCCAGATCGGCGCGGCGGATGAAGGATTTCACGCCGTCAGCAAGCTCAACTTCGATGCCACCATCATTGACGTCCGTGACAGTGACGGTCACCACCGAGCTTTTGCGGATCGGTCCAACCTTGTCCATCGGATCGCCAGACAGCTGTTTAATGCCGAGGCTGACACGCTCCTTCTCCGGATCGATGTCGAGCACGCGGGCACGCACGACCTGCCCCTTCTGGTAATCCTTGACGGCGTCGTCACCAGACTTGTCCCAGGACAGATCTGACAGATGCACCATGCCGTCGATCTCGCCGTCCAGGCCGATGAAGAGACCGAATTCGGTGATCGACTTAATCTCGCCTTCGATCTCTGTGCCTGGGGGATGGGTCCCGGCAAAAGCCTGCCAGGGATTTTCCATGCATTGCTTGAGGCCAAGGCTGATGCGCCGCTTGTTGGAATCGACTTCCAGCACCTGCACTTCGACATCCTGGCCGGGATTGACGATCTTGGACGGGGCAACGTTCTTTTTCACCCAGCTCATTTCGGATACATGCACAAGACCCTCGACGCCGGGCTCGAGTTCCACGAACGCACCATAGTCGGTCACATTCGTCACCTTGCCATAGAAGCGGGCACCCACGGGATATTTAACGCCCACGCCTTCCCAGGGATCGGTCTGCAGCTGCTTCATGCCAAGACTGATGCGCTGGGTGTCCTGGTTGATCTTGATGATCTGTACGGTGACGTTTTGACCAACCTGAAGCACCTCGGTGGGATGGCTGACGCGCCGCCAGGCAATATCGGTGACATGCAACAGACCATCGACACCGCCCAGGTCCACGAAGGCACCGTAATCGGTGATGTTCTTGACGACGCCCTCGACCACCTGGCCTTCCTTGAGGCTAGCAACCAGTGAGGAGCGTTCTTCCGCGCGACGCTCTTCGAGCACTGCGCGGCGTGATACCACGATATTGCCGCGGCGCCGGTCCATCTTGAGAATCTGGAAAAGCTGCGGTTGGTTCATCAACGGACCGACATCGCGCATCGGCCGCACATCCACCTGAGAGCCGGGCAGGAAGGCGACAGCGCCGTCGAGATCAACGGTAAAGCCGCCCTTGACCCGACCAAAGATAACGCCGGTCACACGGGCTTCTTCATTGAAGGCACGCTCGAGACGGATCCAGCTTTCTTCACGCCGGGCCTTGTCGCGACTGAGCACGGCTTCGCCCATGGCATTCTCGACGCGCTCCAGATAGACCTCAACCTCGTCACCAATCTTGACGTTGACGGGCTGGCCAGGCATCGCGAATTCCTTGAGCGCCACCCGACCTTCGGTCTTCAGACCAACGTCGATGACGGCAAAATCGCTTTCAATGGCAACGATGGCACCGCGTATGACCGAGCCTTCCTGTGGGGAACGGCCCTCGAGGCTGGCCGCGAGCATGGTTTCGAAATCAGCGCGGGAGGGAGCGGCGATGGATTCAACGGCGTGAGACATGAAGTTCCTTCAGTGGGCTAGGAAGTGGGGTCAGGTCAGTCACCTGGTTTGGGTTGAGCCACAAACGCCGCGACCGCGAGACACTCTTAAAGCCGAATATGCCGACCCGGTTTAGCGCCGGGCGGACTTCTGCACTTCGGCCCGTCCACTCACAGAGGGCACCCGCGCAGCAGGTTGGTTCAAATCGGGATGTGGAACGCAGAACCAGCTCGGACGAGCGTCGCCGGGTCTCCTTCAACCCCTTGGCTTGGCTTCGAGCTTGGCCGCAAGTCTGGGTTCAACCAGTGCAAGGGCGGCTGCGAACGCGGCGTCTATACCCAAATTTGTGGTGTCTAGCAAGGCAGCATCCTGCGCCTGGCGCAGAGGAGCCACGGCCCGTGCCCGGTCGGCTGCATCGCGATTGACCAGCTCTTCGAGTACCTGTGCCTCGGTACGTTGAATTCCAAGTCCGGCCAATTCCTGCCAGCGGCGGTGGGCGCGCACCTCTGGTGCCGCATCAACGAAGAGCTTGGCATCGGCATCAGGGCAGATCACCGTACCGATATCCCGGCCATCCACCACCGCGCCGGCGGCAGCACCAGGAGGGTGGGCAATGAACTGGCGCTGATAGCGCAAGAGCGCTGCACGCACCGAAGCAATCGCTGCCAGTTTGGAGGCTGCCGCTCCAACCGCGTCGCTGCGCAGGCGCAGCTCGCCCGCGCGGGCCTGATCAATGGCGCGTGCCGCGGCCAGGGCATCTGATTCCAAACCAGGATCGCCACCGGCCTCGAGCACGCCCAGTGCCGTCAGCCGGTAAAGCACCCCGGAATCGAGGTGGGCAAAGCCGAAATGCACAGCAAGCCGGCGGGCCAAGGTACCCTTTCCAGACGCCGCTGTGCCATCGACGGCAATGACGGGAGGACGCATCACTCGGGCTCCGCGAAATTTGCCCCGAGCCGGCGCATCAGATCACAGAAATCCGGAAAGCTCGTCGCGATCATCTGGGTATCATCGACGGTGACAGCATCGCGCGTGGCAAGGCCGGCAACCAGAAAGCTCATGGCAATGCGATGGTCCATATGGGTGGCGATGAGCCCGCCCCCCTGCACGTCCATCCCCCTGCCCTCGATAATGAGCCCGTCTGCCAGTTCGTCGACCGAAACTCCGAGCACTTTCAAGCCTGCGGCTATCGCCGCCAGCCGGTCGCTTTCCTTGACCCTGAGCTCTTCGAGACCACGCAGCACCGTACGGCCTTCGGCAAAGGCTGCCGCAACCGCCAGGATCGGATATTCATCGATCATCGACGGCGCCCAGTCAGGTGGTACCTCGATACCGGTAAGCGGACCGGAACGAACCTTCAGATCACCGATTTCTTCTCCCCCGCTGTCGCGCCGATTGGTGACCTCGAGTGACGCACCCATGGCGCGCAGTGCGGCGAAAAGCCCCGTGCGCCGGGGGTTCAGCATCACATCCGGCACCAGGATCTCCGAGCCTGGTACGAGCAGCGCCGCCACCACCGGAAAGGCCGCCGAGGACGGATCACGCGGCACCATGATCGAGGTGGCCCCAAGCTCAGCTTCTCCCATCAGGGTGATCGCTTCGCCGGTCTCCAGTGGCTCAACATGGATCTGCGCGCCAAAGGCGCGGAGCATACGCTCGGTATGGTCGCGGGTGAGGGCTGCTTGCGAGATGGTGGTGCGCCCCGGCGCGTTGAGCGCGGCGAGCAGGAGGGCGGATTTGACCTGGGCCGAGGCCAAGGTGAGGTGATGGCGTACCGGCAGCGCCCCGCGCGCCCCGCGCAAGGTAATGGGCATGCGTCCCCCCTCGCCGGCCTCGGCCTCAGCGCCAAAGAGCCGGAGAGGCTCCAGAACCCGGCCCATCGGACGACGGCGCAGGCTGGCATCACCGGTGAAAACCGCCCGGATTGGCGTGGTGGCCATCATGCCCATGACCAGCCGCGAGCCCGTCCCGGAATTGCCAAAATCGAGCACATCCTCCGGTTCGCCAAGGCCTCCAACGCCAACGCCGCGGACCAGCCAGATGCCGTCCTGATCGCGCTCAAGCTGTGCGCCGAAGGCCCGCATGGCAGCTGCCGTATTGAGCACGTCTTCCGCTTCGAGCAGTCCGGCGATCCGGGTTTCACCCACACAAAGTGTCCCAAGAATGAGAGCACGGTGGGAGATCGACTTGTCGCCTGGCACCGCCGCGGTCCCGCCAAGCAATGAACCGGCGGCATGGGAGCGAAGGGGGCGGGACGATGCGTGAACCATGGAGACTGCCTAAAGCAACCGGAGGGCCGGTCAAGTGCGCGCGCGACCCCCAAAGCCATAAAATTGTCCGCCAGGGCAACTATCGCTTTGACAGTCGCCTCGCCCCGTGGCAAACCCGCCTCCCTTCGCAATCACGGTGGACCTTTTAACCTTGGTCAAGGCAGATCTCGGAACGAAGCGTGCGTGCCCCTCATGTGGTGCCCGTTTCTACGACCTTCAAAAGCGGCCGATCGAATGCCCGAAATGTGCATTCACGTTCGAGCCGGAGGCCCTCTATAAGCAGCGCCGGCCGCGTCAGCCGGAGCCGCAGCAAGCTGAGGTCGAGACCGAGCGCGAAGACGAGGAAGAAGAAGCCGCGGAAGAGGAGGAGGTCGAGGTCGAAGAGACCGAGGCCGAGGCCCCCGCGAAAGCCAAGAAGAAGCGTCCTGCTACCGATGAGGAAGGGGACGAGTTCGAAGACGAAGAGCTTGAGGAAGCCGAGGAGGACTTCGCGGTCGCCGGCATGAGCGTCGTCGAAGGCGAACCGGAAGAAGACGATCTTGATCTCGGTGACGACGAGGTCGACACCGATGACGATGACGAGGATCTCCTCGCCGAAGTCGACGACGAAGAAGACGAGGACATGACCGGCATCATTGATGCCGACATCGAGAAGGACGAGCCGTAAGGCCGCTTCCCGAAGCGCGATTCCGGCGACCCAAGGCCGGACATTGGTACGGGGCTGTAGCTCAGTTGGGAGAGCGCGTGAATGGCATTCACGAGGTCAGCGGTTCGATCCCGCTCAGCTCCACCAAAGCTCTTTTTGTGCAGCACAACAGACCCACTAATCATCCCCAAGCTTTGCAGAGCAGGCCGCCGCGCCCATAGCGGCAAATCCACCGCCCTGGACGGGGCGGCCTCCTGCCCCCTTGGGCTCTGCCAGGCACCTCATCTATAAGCTTGTGTGCCCGCGCGTGCGCCGTCTGCGGCTTTAGCGGACCGGGCTATGGGAAGAAGGATCAATAAGCATGGCAACACTCATCCTGGCAGGAACGCTACTCGCAAAGCCGGGCGAAGAGCCTCTTTACAAGCACACCATCCGGATCGAAGCCGGACGGATCAGCGCCATAGAGAAGGGCTTTGCGGCCGCAGCGTCGGGCGATGAGGTCATCGACCTGTCAGACCAGGTGGTGCTGCCCGGCCTCATCGACTGCCACGTCCACCTAACCTCTGAATTTGGCCCCACCCATAAAATACTTACGGTCGAAGAATCTGCAGCCGCCATTGCGCTTCATGCTGCAGCTCATGCCCGCGCCACGCTGCTGGCCGGGTTCACCACCGTTCGCGATCTTGGTGAGCTCGGCGGTGCCGGAGATGCAATTTTTGCCCTGCGCAATGCCGTTGCCAAAGGCTATGTACCAGGCCCGCGCATATTTGCCGCCGGCGCTGTGATCTCGCCAACCGGCGGACATGGCATTACCTGCGGCTACCGCGAGGATATCAATCTCTTGCTCGATTCTTCGGGCCGAGCCGATGGCATTGATGGCTGCCGCCAGGCGGTACGCCGTCAGGTGCACCGCGGCGCCGACTTCATCAAGTTCGTGGCCACCGGTGGGGTCCTGACCGATACGGCGACCGGTACCGGACAACAGTTTTTTGCCGACGAATTCGAGGCGATCATCGCCACCGCGCATATGCTAGGCCGCCGGACAACGGCGCACGCCCATGGTGCCGACGGCATAAAGGCTGCGCTCAGGGCCGGCGTCGACAGCATTGAGCATGGCAGTTTCATGGATGATGAAGCCATTGAACTCATGCTAGCCCGCAAGGTCGTGCACGTGCCAACAACTCTGGCTGGGGCCACGGTCGCCGCTCAGGCAAAGGACGGCTTTCTGCCCGAAGCCATACGCAAGAAAGCCCTCGAGGTGGGACCACAGATCCTCCACACGCTGAGCCGTAGCCACAAGGCGGGTATCCGCATTGCCTTTGGCACCGATAGCGGCGTGTCCCGCCATGGCGAGAACGCAAAGGAATTTGCCCTCATGGTCGAGGCAGGAATGAGTCCGATGGAAGCCATTGCGGCCGCGACGCGGCACGCGGCCGAGCACATAGGATTTGCTGACCAGATTGGCACGATCGAGCCAGGCAAATTCGCCGACATCATTGCGCTCGCCCGCGATCCGCTCAAAGATATCCGCGCGCTTCTCGACGTGGGCTGGGTGATGAAGGCCGGGGTCGTCTACAAACACGCGCAAAGCTAAAGCCATATCTGACGTGGCGAGGATTGCGGACAGGGCATCCACCTTGCGAAAGGTCAAAGCGGCAGACTGTCATGGACTCAAGCAGCTTCCAGACCTGGTCAGCCAAGTCCGAACAGTGCGGCGATGTGGTAAGTCGCAAAGGCGGCCACATAGGCCAGCGCCAGCATGTACGCGAACATAATCGCGGGCCAGCGCCAGGAATTGGTTTCACGTTTCACCACCCCCAGTGTCGATGCACACTGCGGTGCAAAGACATACCAGGCAAGAAAGGCCAGGGCGCTGGCCAGCGACCAGTTATGGGCAAGTGCCGACGCCAGGGTCGTACCGTGACCATCGCCGGAGATGGCATAGATCGTACCGAGTACGCCAACCGCAACCTCGCGGGCGGCAAAACCAGGGATAAGGGCAAGGCTCATCTGCCAGGAAAATCCAATCGGCCGTAAAACCGGCGCAAGCAGGTGTCCGAGCATGCCCGCAAACGAATAGTCGATGGCCGATAGGGTTGCTGTGGCGGGAGCCGTCGGAAAACTCGACAAAAACCAGACCAGGATCATCATCGACAGAATGATTGTCCCGGCCCGTCGCAAAAAGATCTTGGCCCGCAACATGAGGCCACTGATGATGTTGCGCGGATCGGGAATCTTGTAGCTGGGCAGCTCGATCAGAAACGGCTCCGAGGCACCGCGCCAGAAAACCCGTCGGATCACAAGGGCCACACCCAGAGAACTGACAATGCCAAGACCATAAAGCCCGAACATCACCACGCCCTGCAGGCTGGCGAAACCGAGCACCGTTCGGTTGGGTATGAAAGCCCCAATGATCAGAGTGTAGACTGGAATGCGGGCCGAGCAGGTGGTCAGAGGCGCGACCAGAATGGTGGTGAAGCGATCACGCCTGCTGTCAATCACGCGCGCTGCCATGATCCCGGGAATGGCGCAGGCAAAACTCGACAGCAGGGGAATGAAGGCCCGGCCATGAAGGCCTGCCCCGCCCATGATCTTGTCCATGAGAAAGGCCGCCCGCGCCATGTAGCCCAGGTCTTCCAATACGATGATGAAGAAGAACAGAATGAGGATCTGCGGCAGAAAGACGAGCACACTGCCGACGCCGGAAATCAGTCCGTCAACCAGAAAGCTGCGCAGCAGGCCGGCAGGCAGCGCCGCGCTGAGCACTCCCCCCAGCCCCTGAAACCCTGCATCAATGGCATTCATGGCGGGTTGGGCCCAGGTAAACACCGCCTGAAACATCACAAAAAGAATGACAAGCAGAATGAGGGTACCAAGGACAGGATGCAGCAGCACGTTGTCCATGCGTCCTGTCCAGGTGTCAGGCCGGACCGGCGGACGCACGTGGCGGCGATGGAGTTGACCCGCTTGCTTATGCGCAGCACGGATTTCCTGGGCACTCGGCTCGTGCCAGATTGGGGGTGTGGTCGCCGCTCCGATCCGCCGGTCGATCTCATTGAGCACGGCGAAAAGGCCACGTTTGCGCACCGCCACGGTGGTGACGACCGGAATACCGAGTTCTCTGGACAGACCCTCGATATCGATGTGAATACCCTGGCGCTGGGCGATGTCATACATGTTGAGGGCCAGCACCACCGGTCGTCCGGTTTGGCGCAGCTCGAGCAAGAGGCGCAGCATCAGTTTGAGGTTGGAGGCGTCCGCGACGCAGACGATGACATCGGGGGCACTCTCGCCGGCCAGCCGTCCCAACACAAAATCCCTGGTGACTGCCTCATCGGGACTGCGCGCGCGTAAGGAATAGGTTCCGGGAAGATCGACAATGGCGACCCGCTGTCCGGCAGGGGTCGTCACTGTACCAAGTTTTTTTTCGACTGTGACACCGGGATAGTTGGCGACTTTCTGGCGTGAGCCGGTCAAGGCATTGAACAGCGCCGTCTTGCCGCAATTGGGATTGCCGACCAGCGCGACCAGAGGCTGACGACCAAGCACCTCAGGCATCTGACTGGACCACTACGGCCATTGCATCGCGTCGGCGCAGGGCTATGCGGGTGTCGTCGATGCGCACGGCGATGGGATCCCCGCCGATCAGGCCCTCATGAAGGATCTCGAAGCGGGCTCCTTCTACAAAACCGATTTCCAGCAGCCGACGTTCCAGCTCCGCGGCCCACTGGGAGCCGCGCTCCGGCTCTGGCGTTGGACAGATACGGACGATCTCACCACGGCTGCCACGGCCAAGATGGCCAAGCAGGACCTCGCCATCCGAGCCGCGGCGCCTATTGGCTTCCCGCGCGTTAAGATAGATTGTTGCCAAAACTACTTCCGAATCTAGTAATGATAATCAGTCTTATTAACAGGATAACCTAAATCGACCCTGCCGCCAAGAGTGGCTTCGTCGCATACGCAATCGCCCTTATTTGTCTGTCATCGCAGGAAAAATCGGCTAAAAGCGCCTAACCGCTGCCCAGAGGTTCAGTGTTGCCTCAGTTTCTCGACGCTCGAGCCGTCCCGGACGGCTCTGTTTTAAGCCCGGACCTGGCGATTATCGGCGGCGGTCCAGCAGGGATCTCGCTCGCGCTCGCGCTGGCCAACAGCAATCTCAAGATCCTGCTGCTGGAAAGCGGGTCGATGCATTTCAATGCGCAGACCCAGAATCTCTATGCCGGCAACGAGGTTGGCGTACCCTATGTGCCCCTGGACGAGACGCGCCTGCGCTATCTGGGAGGCTCAACCAACCATTGGGGTGGCTGGTGCCGGCCTCTGACTGAGATCGATTTCGAGCGTCGCTCCTGGGTGCCCTATTCCGGCTGGCCCTTCGGTCGCGCCACCCTTGCGCCCTATTTCCCGCGCGCCCAGAAGCTCGTCGAAGCCGGCCCCTTTGTCTACGACGCCCTCGCCGACTCGGTTGGCGGCATGGGCCCATTGCTCGAGCTGGGGCTGGGTGGGGTCTATTCGAGCTTCTTCCAGTTCAGCCAGTGGGCGGGCAACCCCGAGCACCTGCCAACCCATTTCGGCGAGCGCTATGCCGCCGATCTCAAGCGCATACCCAATCTCGAGGTGATGCTTCATGCCAACGTGACAGGCTTGCGCCTTGCCGCCAACGCCGCCACGCTTGATCATCTGGATATTGCCACTTTGTCCGGACGCCGTTTTCGCGTGCAGCCGCGTGCGACGGTCGTAGCCACCGGCGCGATCGAAAGTGCCCGGCTTTTGCTTGCCTCCAATGACGTCATGGCCAGCGGTGTCGGCAATCAACACGATCTGGTGGGACGTTTTTTTGCTGACCATGCCATCCCGCGCAACACTGCAACGCTCGTGATTTTCCGCGGCGCACTGCCCACCTACTATACCCGCACCGCGGTGCTCAACGGCCTGCACTTTCGCGCTACACTGGCGGCGAGCGATGCATTCAAGCGAAGCGCCAAGGTACTGGGCTCGCTCACCACGGTGGAGCAAAACGTCGCACTGGATGCGGTCGGCACTGCCGCTGTGACCCAGACCTCCTCAATACTCGGGGCCGACGCCAGCGGCGCCAGCGCCTATGCGCTCGGCTGTGGCTTTGAACTCCATCCTGATCCCAATCGCAGACTGACACTCACGCATGAGCGCGACGCACTCGGTATGCCGCGTCTGAAGCTCAGCATGACGATCTCCGACGCAGACTTTAACTCCTACGAGCGGACCCTCAAGGAGCTCGGCCGGCAATTGCTTGTCGCGCGCAGCGGCATGCTAAGGCTGGATCGAACCACGCGGACCGACTGGCTGTCAGGCCTCAGTTGGGGCAACCATCACATGGGCACAACCCGCATGCATGTGGACGCCAAGCAGGGTGTGGCCGATGCCAATGGTCGGGTGCATGGCATAGCCAATCTGTTTCTTGCCGGCAGCGGCCTGTTTCCCACCTATGGCGCCTCCAATCCCACCATGAATCTGGTAGCCCTGACCCTTCGGCTCGCCGATCACCTTAAAGAGGTCATGGTATGACCGATCAGCTCACGCGGCGCAGGCTGATTACCGGCAGTGGAGCCTTGATTGGTCTGGGTTCTGCAGCCGCACTCACCTTCGGCTTCGGGCTCTGGCATGGCCCCTGGGCGTCTTCGCCCTATGACGACCTACTCAACCAGCTGCCGGTGGAGGCTGGCGCAGTCACCCTCGGCCGGGCGGTGCGCCAGGCGCTCCCGGCGCTGGACGACAGCAGGGTGGCAGCCAGCCTGCGTCGTCGGCTCATGGGCGCCTCGCTGCGCAAGCTGGCGTCCAAGGATGCCCTGCATCGCCAGGTCGTCGAGGTCTCGGGCTGGATTTTGCCGCTCAGCGTAGCCGAGCTCTGTGCTCTGGCAGCGAGTCCCCGTAAAGCCTGACGGCAGGAGCCCTGGCCGCCACGCGCCCTCCAGCCTCCGCCCACACCCGCCCTTTTCAGGGATGGAACGCCCCGTCCGGTGCCCGTGGGGGAACTTTTGGCGCCCGACAGGGCCTTGATCCTGCCCCGACAATCACCACATTCTTTTCAATAGGTCGGTGCCAAGAGGGCCGCCTGGACGTCAAGCCGCTTCGAGGAGGGCTTTACCCGTGACGCGTACCGCCGTTTTCAACAGCCCGTTTCTGCTCGGCTTCGATCACCTGGAGCGCCTGCTCGAACGTACTGCCAAGAGTGCGGGAGATGGCTATCCGCCCTACAACATCGAGCAGATGGACCCCGAGCGTCTTCGTATCACTCTGGCCGTGGCAGGTTTCTCGTCCGAGGAACTCAGCGTCACGGTGGAAGACAAGCAGCTGGTAATCCGCGGCAAGCAGGCCGATGTCCCCGGCAGACAGTTTCTCTATCGCGGGATTGCTGCCCGTCAGTTCCAGAGGACTTTCGTCCTGGCCGACGGGATCGAGGTTGCAGGCGCAGACCTGGAAAACGGTCTTCTCGCAATTACCCTGACCCGTCCGCAGACCCCGAGCGTTTTGAAGAAGATCGCCATCAAGGCCAAAGCCGCAGAGTGCGACTCAGCCAGCGAGGGACTTGAACAAAGGAGGTCATCATGACCGGCAACTACAACGAATTTGACGAACGTCAGGGGCTTGATCCCTCGCGCATCGCCTACATCAAACCGACGCTTGTCTCCGAAGCGCGGGCCCTCGGGATCATACCGGACGGCATCCGCATTCCTGACAGCATGAAGCTCTATGTCCTGCACGCCATTGACGGCACCGTACTCGGCTTCACGGATGATTATGACAGTGCGTATGGCGCCGCAGTGCAACATGATCTGACGCCGT
The DNA here is from genome assembly GCA_049964915.1 of Rhizomicrobium sp. Taxonomy (GTDB): domain Bacteria; phylum Pseudomonadota; class Alphaproteobacteria; order Micropepsales; family Micropepsaceae; genus Rhizomicrobium. The sequence continues at coordinate 138 of JBMFWV010000058.1, read as the reverse complement.
TTTCGGTTCACTGAGCAACACTGCAGACAATCCACAACTGGCTAGGGCCGCCGCAAAGGCGGCCCTAGTTCTACTGAGTCAGAAAGCCGCGGCGGTATTGGCGAGCGATTCAGGTAGGGTTGGGAGATTCATTTGAGG
>JBMFWV010000057.1:0-20781 GCA_049964915.1 Rhizomicrobium sp. | reverse complement strand
GCGCGACTCCTTTGGCGAAGCCAAAAGGCTATGCGCTCGACGATTTTCCGTCAACGCATGAGGGGAAGCGAAAAGCCTCCGTCAACCCACGCCAACGCCTCAATTACCAGCGCACAAGCGCTGAACCCCAGGTAAATCCGCCTCCCATGGCCTCAAGAAGCACGAGGTCGCCTCTCTTGATCCGCCCGTCGCCAACCGCCGTGGCCAGGGCCAGGGGCACCGAGGCAGCGGAGGTATTGCCGTGGTCCGCCACGGTCGAGATCACCTTCGCGGCAGGAATGCCGAGTTTGCGGGCCGTTCCGTCGAGGATGCGCTGGTTGGCCTGGTGTGGCACAAACCAGTCAATGTCGCTCACGGTAACTCCTGCGGCGTCCGCGGAGGCCTGAATCGCCGCCGAAATATTGGTCACCGCATGGCGGAAGACTTCCTTGCCCTGCATGCGCAGATAGCCCGTGGTCCGCGTCGAAGACGGCCCGCCATCTACATAGAGCAAATCATGCAGGCGACCGTCCGAATAGAGCTGTGTATTCTGTACGCCCCTGTCCGCGAGGCTTCCCGCCCCTGTCTCGGCCCGCAGCACCACCGCACCGGCGCCATCGCCAAACAGCACGCAGGTGGTGCGATCGTTCCAGTCCATCAGCCGTGACATGGTCTCCGCACCGATCAGAAGCACAGTTCGCGACTGACCGGCGCGAATGAAATTGTCCGCCACCGAGAGCCCATAAATGAACCCGGAACAGACCGCCTGTACGTCAAAGGCAGCTCCACGGGTCATGCCAAGGCGAGCCTGCACCCGCGTTGCCGTGGCAGGAAAGGTCTCATCCGGCGTGGTCGTGGCACAGACGATAAGATCGATCTCATCAACACCGACCCCGGCGGCCTTCAGCGCCGCTTCACCCGCCTTGAGAGCCAGATCAGAGGTCACCTCACCGTCACGGGCGATGTGCCGGCGGCGAATACCGGTACGCTCGAAAATCCAGGCATCGGAGGTATCGACGCACTTGGCCAGCTCATCATTGCTGACGACATTGTCCGGCAGATAGGCGCCGCAGCCCAGAACCACAGATCGGATCATGCTCACGAGGCAACTGCCCCTGTTCCATCGGGCTCGCTTGAGGGCGGCTGCAGCGGCGCAGTCACCACGGCCCGATCTGCCACGATTTTGGGAATGACATCCGCCCGGGCCATGTCGATCGCCATATCGAGGGCGCTGGCAAAGCCCAGCGCGTCGGTGCCACCATGGCTTTTGACGACGACACCGTTCAAGCCCAAGAAAATGCCGCCATTGGCTGAACGCGGATCAAGCTTATGACGGAGTATCCGAAACGCGCCGCTGGCCAGGGCTGCTCCGAGCCGGCTCAGCAGCGTGCGCCTGAGTGCTGTGCGCAGATAATAGATGATGAGCTTGGCCGTGCCCTCTGCGGTCTTTAGGGCAACGTTGCCGGTAAAGCCGTCGGTGACAACCACGTCGACCGTGCCCTCGGCGATATCGTCACCTTCGACGAAGCCCGAGAATTCCATCGGAAGATTGACACTGCGCAGGATCTGGGCGGCCTTACGCACCTGCTCATTGCCCTTCTGCTCCTCTTCCCCGACATTGAGAAGGCCAACACTGGGACGCTCAAGGCCCAGAATGGCGCGGGCAAAGGCCTCGCCCATGACGGCGAAATCGACCAGCTGCTCAGCATCGCTATCCACATTGGCGCCGACGTCAAGGACGACTGTCTGACCCCGCTTCGTCGGCCATAACGCCGCGATCGCCGGCCGGTCTATCCCCTCGATGGTCCGCAGCTGGAACATCGACATGGCCATCAGCGCACCCGTATTGCCGGCAGAGACGACAACCTGCGCCTTGCCCTTGGCTACGCTGTCGATGGCTCCCCACATGGACGTATTGCGCCCGCGGCGCAGCACCTGACTTGGCTTGTCCTCCATACGCACGCGTTCCGGCGCATGGCAGATCTCAACCTTGCCGTCGAGCTTGGGGCGGCGCGCGAGCAACGGCCGCAGCACGGCTTCATCGCCATGCACGAGAAAATGCACATTGGGGTGGCGCAGGATGGCACGGGACAGGGCTGCCATGACCACACCAGGTCCGGCATCGCCACCCATCCCATCGATTGAAACCGTCAAGTCCCCGGCCACGCTCGACTTCCCCTGCGCAAAGGCGGCCGGTTTCTCCCGGCCAAGCCACGCAGTCTATCAGTCTTTGGCCTTGACGATTTCACGATCGCGATAATGGCCGCAAGATGGACAGACATGGTGCGGGCGCTTCTGTTCGCCACAATTCGCACATTCCACGTGGGAGGCTGGCGCCAGACGATGGTGGCTGCGCCGCATGTCCCGCTTGGACGGAGAGGTTTTTCTTTTGGGAACCGCCATGGCGGTATTTACTCCTTCATCGGCCCGAACCTGCGCTCGCAACAGCGTACCGCACCGTGGCGCGCACTCCGGCGAACCCGGGGGCAAAACAAGGCGCGGAGGTAACCTCAAACGCAGGCCGGAGGCAAGTAATTTTGCGCAAGTCGCTCATTTCCCCCGTCTGAGCTTGGCCAAAGCGGCAAAAGGACTGTCCTCGGGCTCCGCAAGCTCGCCCGGCGGAGAGAATTCCACGCCCTCCGCCCGTGGATAAGGGTCCAGCCCCAGCGACAATTCCTCCAGCAGCGGCAACGCCAGATCGTAGCGATAGCTGCTCAGCACTTCATGGGTATCGTCCTCGTCGAGGGCCAGGCTGATCACTCCAGCCTTGTCGGCGCTTTCCGCACGCCGGCGATGGCCGCCATGCACCTCGAGCAGCCGCCGCACCTCAAAACGATAGGTGCGCGGCACCGGGGCCAGGGTGACAACACAGGTCTGCACGACCAGCGCCTCAAGCTCGGCGTCATAGACAAAGCGATCAGACCCGTGCCGGCGCAGGCGCACCTCGGCCTCAAAGCGGCGCACCTCCGCAACCGCCAGCCAGTCAGCAAGACGATGCAGCTCCTCGTCGTTCGCACTGATTCGGAGCTCTGCGCCACCCGCACTGAGATCAGACAGCTCGTAAGGACGGCTGAACGGAAGTGGCCCGACATCGATATGTGGTGCAGCCATGGCTTTAACCCTCTTCGTCCGGAAGTGGCGCGAAGGCGACGACGCCGGCAGCCAGCATAGCTGGCTCAAGACCCAGACGAGCCCGCTCCATGTAAGCGGCAAGCTCAAAGGCCTGCGTCTGGAAGCGTCCATCTTCTCCATAAATGTTGCGCAGCAACACCGCGGCAAGCTCTTCGCGGGTGCTTGCCGCCCGATAGGCCTCCAACCGGCCATAAAAGGCTCCGGCGATCTTCTGAATGCGACGGGTCATGCCCATGTCGCCCGCACCCTGGTCACGCAATGCATCTTCAAAACTGTGAAACAGCGCATTCACGAGGTCCTGCGACAGGTCACGATCGGCGTCGCCCTCAAGAACGCTCAGGACCAAAAATGCGTGCAGGCTCACCATATCGAAACGGCCATTGAAGGTATCGGGAACCGCGAAGAGCCGATAAAAGGACGGTGAGAGCCCGCGCCTGACAATGGCGATTGCGAGTTCCGAGGCCGTCCTGCGGCGTGCGGCTGCGCGACGCAAAGCCTTCAACATATTGAACAACTCCCCTAATCTGGCCCTTGCATAGGGCGGCGGGCGAGGCTAGCACAGTTGCGCGGGGTGTTGGGGCGTCCCTGCTCGAGAACTGGCCCGCGGGCAGGAACCTGCGACGCCCACTTCCAAGCAGGGCGCATAAACGAGGTTGACAACGATATGGCCATGCCGCGCCTGAAAACCCTGCTGATGGCAAGCCTGCCTGCCCTCTTCGTCCTCACCTCCGGCTGCACACCGGTGATTTCCAAACGCGGCTACCTGCCCGACCCTGTCGCTGAAGCCTCGATCCTGGTCGGAAAGGACACCAAGGAGACCATTGAAAAGAAACTTGGCGATCCCACGACCACGTCCAATTTCAACGGCCGCAGCTGGTATTATATTTCCAGCGTGCAGCAGCAGGTAGCCTTCTTCCCGCCAACTGTCCTCAGCCGCGACATTCTGGCCATCCACTTCAACAAAAACGGCAAGGTGACGGGTTTGCGTCATTACGGGCTTCGTGACGGCCATGTCGTCGCCTTCGACACCCGAAAGACACCGACACCTGGCCGCGAAGTCACCTTCCTTCAGCAGTTGCTGAATGCGACGCCCGGTGTACCGCTGGGCCAGGGAAGCGGCGGCATAGACCAGCGTAATCCTGGCGGAGGCCATTAAGCTCTTTGGGGTGAAGTCCCCTGCCGCATTCCTGCGTGCGCCTGTGGGCAGACGCAGGCGAGCTTCTGCGCGCGCGGCAATGCTGCGCCCCAATGGTGCCGCCCAACACCTCAGCCAGCAAAAAGGCGCGGACGATCGCTCGTCCGCGCCTTGAGACTTGCGCTTGGGCGCAATCAGAAGTGAGCCAAGGTCGCCAGCAGCAGAAGAGCCACGATGTTGGTGATCTTGATCATCGGATTGACGGCAGGACCCGCAGTGTCCTTGTAGGGATCACCGACAGTGTCTCCCGTGACGGCCGCCTTATGGGCCTCGGAGCCCTTGCCACCAAAATTGCCATCTTCGATGTACTTCTTGGCATTGTCCCACGCACCGCCGCCACTCGTCATCGAGATCGCAACGAAGAGCCCGGTGACGATCACGCCGAGGAGCATGGCACCAAGGGCGTTGAAAGCCTGGGTCTTGCCAACAAAGCGCTCCACCAAAAGGAAGAGCACGATCGGCGACAGCACCGGGAGCGCTGACGGCAGGATCATCTCACGGATCGCCGCCCGGGTTAGCATGTCCACTGCCCGACCGTAATTGGGCTTCTGCGTACCCTGCATGATACCAGGCATCTCGCGAAACTGCGTGCGCACTTCCTCGACCACTGCCGCAGCCGCTCGTCCCACCGCGGTCATTGCCATGCCACCGAACAGATAAGGCAGCAAGCCACCCATGAACAATCCCACCACGACCCAAGGATCGGCAAGCGAGAAGTTCGGCACCGCGACATTTGCAAAGTAGGTGTAAACGTCCGAATGACGCGTGAAGTAGGTCAGGTCCTGGGTGTAGGCAGCAAACAGTACCAGTGCGCCAAGACCCGCCGAACCAATGGCATAGCCCTTGGTCACGGCCTTGGTGGTGTTACCCACTGCGTCGAGCGCATCGGTCGTCTTGCGCACGTCACCTTCCAGCCCACTCATTTCGGCAATGCCACCGGCATTGTCCGTGACCGGACCAAACGCATCCAAGGCTACGATCATGCCCGCAAGCGAGAGCATGGTCGAGACGGCGATAGCAATACCAAACAGTCCGGCAAGTTCGAAGGCGGCCACAATGCCCATGCAGATCACAAGGGCCGGCAGTGCGGTGGCTTCCATCGACACCGCAAGGCCCTGGATAACATTGGTACCATGACCAGTCACCGACGCCCGCGCGATCACTTTCACCGGACGGAAATTGGTACCGGTATAATACTCCGTGATCCAGATGATGGCGCCAGTGACGGCAAGGCCGACAATGCCGCAATAGAACAGATCGGCGCCGGTGATCTGCAGCGGCAGGTCCGCAACCGTCTGCAGGGGATGATGCATTCCACCTACCGTCCAGCGGATTAGCCACCACAGGCCCGCCAGTGACAGCGCGCCGGTAACGAGCACGCCTTTGTACAGCGCGCCCATGATGTTGTTCGAGGATCCCAGACGCACAAAGAATGTGCCAATGATCGAGGTGATAATGCACATCGCGCTGATGGCCAGCGGCAGCAGCATGAGATGGGTACGATCGGCGCTCGCGAAATCCAGCGACGCCAGCACCATGGTGGCCACCGTGGTGACAGCAAAGGTCTCGAAGAGGTCCGCAGCCATGCCGGCGCAGTCACCCACATTGTCGCCCACATTGTCAGCGATCGTGGCGGGATTGCGCGGATCATCTTCGGGAATGCCCGCTTCGACCTTGCCCACCATGTCACCGCCGACATCCGCACCTTTGGTGAAGATGCCGCCGCCAAGACGGGCAAAGATCGAGATCAGCGACGCGCCAAAGCCCAGCGCGACCAGCGCATCAGTGATGGTGCGGGCGTCATGTTCGACACTCATGTCCAGCCCGAACCCGAAGCGCAGCAGGGCCCAGTAGCCGGCCACCGCAAGAAGTCCCAAACCCACAACGAGCATTCCCGTCACCGCCCCGGAGCGGAACGCGACTGACAAGCCGGGCGCCAGCCCATGACGGGAGGCCTCGGTGGTCCGCACATTGGCACGCACCGACACGTTCATGCCGATGTAGCCAGCGAGACCTGAAAAGGTCGAGCCAATCAGATAGCCGATCGCTACCTGCCAGCCGAACACCACCCAGGCTGCCGCGAAGATCACAATGCCGACTAAGGCAATTGTCGTATACTGCCGGTTCAGGTACGCGGCTGCGCCCTCCTGAATTGCGGCGGCTATTTCCTGCATGCGCGCATTTCCGGCGCTCATGCTCAGCACCGACCGAATGGTCCATGCTCCATACAGCAGTGCGAGAACCCCGCATGCCAATACCAGTTCAAGCTCCAAGCTCATCGCTGTTTCCCCGAAAGGTCCAATTTTCCTGGATGACCTGAGTTGGCCGGCCGCTTGCTGCGCACCGCTTCCCCCAAAATCGCAAGCTCTGCCGACCAGCCTGATTCGCAAGGCCAGCAAAGGTGCGCGAACATGCCAAAAGAGGTTAGCCCTTGCAATGCTTGGATTTAGTGTGTCGCCGAAACCGGAGGCTGATTGGTCACGCCTACCCCGGGAACGATCCAAGCGATCTGAATCTGGCTGAAATTCACCGCGGTCACATTGCCCTCGCCCACTACACGCTGCGAATCTGCCAGAAAGCGAGCCTGCAAGTCTTTGATATTTAAAGCGTTCGGGTTATCTTGCTGTTGGATGGAGGCGGCGTTTACATCGCGCACAAAGGCGTCCTGAAGGAACGGCGTGCGGTCGCGGATCTGCAAGGCTGCGGCATCACTCGCCGCCATCAGCACAGGATTGAGGTAGGCATAGCCAATCAGCCGCCCCCCTTTGCTCATGGGAGCGATCAGGATCGGCATGTTGACGGCGTGCGAATTCGCGGGCTTTGCGGCCACGGCCGGGGCCACGGCAGCGAGAAACACAAACACCAAGACCAAGATCGAGCGCATCGTGTCATTCTTCCAGCTGCTGCCTAACAGCCGGTTAGCGGCGCTAAAAATGGCGCCAGCCTCTCTTGGTCAACTTTTTGGGGCGCCCCTGCACCAGGAGGCGCACACCTGCGCCAGCCTCCACCCGCCCAATTTCCGTGATGGGAGTATGAACAACCTTTGCCGCGGCGATCACCCGTGCCCGCCGGGCGGCGGGGACGGTGAAGGCAAGTTCATAATCATCGCCACAGACCGCCGCCCGCACTGCCGCTTCCTCCCTCCAGAGGCGCCGCACGGCGGGTGCAAGCGGCAACAGTTCAGCTTCGACGACAATGCCAACCCCACTGACCTCAGCGATATGCCCAAGATCCGCGATCAGGCCATCCGAAACATCAAGTCCGGCACTGGCCAGCCCCCGCAGTGCCCGCCCCAGTCCCAGGCGCGGTTCGGGTACCCGGTAGCGTGCGATCAAGTCAGCCGGCCGGGTTTTGGCCGCCTGCGCCAGCTCAAGTCCGGCTCCGGCATCGCCTATCGTCCCGGACACGAAGACAAGATCTCCTGGCCGAGCACCGGAGCGATGGATCATGCGCCCCCTTGGAACCGTGCCAACAGCAGTCAGAGACAATGCCAGCGGACCCGGCGTTGATGTCGTGTCGCCGCCCAGTATCGGCACTTCAAACCTCTCGCCATCGCGGGCAAGGCCACGGGCAAACCCCTTGATCCAAGCAAAGCTGCGATCCTGAGGCAGCATCAAGGTGAGAAAATAACCGATGGGCTCAGCCCCCTTGGCGGCCAGATCCGACAGGTTCACCCGCAGCGCCTTGCGGGCGACGGTGTCGGGCGGATCCCCCGCCAGGAAATGCACGCCCTCGACGAGACCGTCGGTCGTAACCACGAGCTCGTGACCCGCACGCGGCCTGATCAGGGCTGCATCATCCTGAAGACCAAGCGCAGCTGGCGCACCGCGCGTCAGCGGCGCGAAGAGTTCGGCGATCAATTCGAATTCACCCGGCCTTGCCCTCATGGAGTTCCTGTTGTGACGGAGCGTCCCGCCTCTCCCGCGAACGCTTAGAAAGGCAGTTCACCCAGAGGCGGTTCTTCGCCGAATTCACGCGCCCGTTTGCGCCGTGCCATGCGGTCGAGCACGGCATTGACGAAGCCGGTTTCCTCAGCGCCGAGAAAGGCATGGGCCACATCGAGATATTGGTCGATCACGACCTTGCCGGGAACGTCGGGACGCGCGATCAGCTCGTAACCGGCACAGCGCAAAATCGCCCGTGCAATCGAGTCGATACGCTCAAGTTTCCAGTTCTCCGCCAGCGAGCGCGCCAAAGCGCGATCGATTTCAACCTGAAAGCGCGGCACGCCGCGCACGATGTCGGCAAAGAACGCCCTGTCCGGGGGCCCCACAGGAATATCGCTCGGCGTGGCGAAACGGTGGCCGACAAATTCCTCAATGGTGTCCTCGGCAGCGTTACCGGCAAGCTCCATCTGATAGACCGCCTGCACCGCGGCAAGACGTGCAGCCCGGCGTGCAGCAGTATCAGCAGGCTCGAGCGAAGGCGTGGCCGTCAATGATGCCCTCCAAGACGGCCACGTGTCGCAATCAGAGCCAGACATGCGCGTGCCGCGTCGCCGCCCTTGTCCAGCTCGCTGCGTCGCGCACGGCGCAGCGCTTGCTCCTCGTTTTCCACCGTCAAAATGCCATTACCAATGCAAAGATTATGGTTGACGCCCAGATCCATGAGTCCACGCGCCGATTCATTGGCGACAATCTCAAAATGATAGGTTTCGCCACGAAGCACGCAACCGAGCGCCACATAACCATCAAAATGCTGGCCGGCGCCCTCTCCGGCTTTGGCCGCAAAATGGATCGCAGGAGGGATTTCAAGCGCGCCAGGAACCTCGATGCGTTCGACCTCAGCGCCAGCCGCGTTCAGGACCTCTAGCGCTCCCTCCAAAAGGGCATCGGAAATGTGCGTATAAAACCGCGCTTCCACGATCAGGATGTTGGGCTTGACGATCATGAAGTTCCCCCGCGAATTGGATGGGTCGCCACGATATTAAGACCGTAGCCGCTCAAGGCCACCGCCTTCTTTTCTGGGGTATCGGTGAGGAGGATCATTTCCTTGATGCCCAGATCCAGAAGGATCTGGGCCCCTACGCCATATTCCTTGATGCGGGAACGGTCACCTTCTTCGGAGACCCGGCGCAGTACGATGTCCGAGACGAAGGTTGGCCGGTTCTGACGCAGCAGAACCACCACGCCCCGGCCCTCGCGTGCAATGATGTGCATGCTCTCCTCGAGCACCCGCTGCACGTAGTTCTTGTAGCCGAGCAGGTCCGAGAAGATGTTGAGGCTGTGCATGCGCACCAGCACTGGCGCATCCCCCGAAATATCGCCCTTCACGAGTGCTATGTGCTCGGCATATTCGAGGGTGTTGACATAGACCATCATCCGCCACATCCCGCCATGGTGGCTATCGAACTCGGTCTCCACCGCCCGCTCGACGAAGTGGTCGCAGCGGCGACGATAGGCGATGAGATCGGCAATGGTCCCGATTTTGAGGCCATGGAGTTGGGCAAACTGCACCAGATCCGGCAGCCGGGCCATGGTGCCGTCATCATTCATGATCTCGCAAATAACGCCGGCCGGATAAAGCCCGGCCATGCGCGGGATGTCGACCGCGGCCTCGGTGTGGCCGGCGCGCACCAAGGTGCCGCCATGGCGGGCCACCAGAGGAAAGACATGGCCAGGCATGACGATGTCATCCGGCCCCTTGGTCGGATCGATGGCCACCGAGATCGTGCGAGCCCGATCATGTGCCGAGATGCCGGTTGAAACCCCCTCCTTGGCCTCGATCGATACCGTGAAGGCCGTCTGATGTGGGGCCCCGTTGACCTGCGTCATCATCGGAATGCGCAAGGTATTGGCACGCTCCTGGGTGAGTGCCAGGCAGATCAGTCCACGACCATATTTGGCCATGAAATTGACCGCCTGCGGCGTGCACATCTGTGCGGGGATAACGAGATCCCCTTCATTCTCTCGATCCTCAGCATCGACGAGGATGAACATGCGTCCGTTGCGTGCTTCCTCGATCAGGTCTTCAATCGGCGAGATATAATCGCGAAACATGGCTCAGCTCTGAATAAGGCGCGCAACGTAGCGCGCCATAAGGTCGATCTCGAGATTGACAGGCTGAGAAGGACGCAGAGCCTTGAAGCTCGTCGCCGCCTGGGTATGGGGTATGATGTTCACGCCAAAGCGCGGTCCATCAACTTCGTTGACCGTCAGCGAGACGCCGTCAAGCGCGACCGACCCTTTGGCGGCAATGAAGCGGGAAAGCGCCACGGGTGCTTCGAACGTCATGCGCACGGATTCGCCCTCGGGATACATATCCTTGAGCTCGGCAACACCGTCAACGTGACCGGTGACGATGTGGCCGCCGAGCTCATCGCCGATACGCATGGCCCGCTCCAGATTGACAGGATCACCAACACGCCAGCGAGCGAGCGTGGTCCTGGACAATGTCTCGCCCGAAGCCGTCACCGCGAACCAGCGGTCCGAGGCCGAGCCGCGATCAACCACGGTCATGCAAATTCCAGAACAGGCGATCGAGGCACCGAGCGCCACGCTCGAAACATCGAAATGCGTTGCGATCACAACATGGGTATCGCCGCGCGCCTCAAGATGGCGCACCTGGCCGACATCGGTGATGATTCCGGTAAACATGAAACCTCTTTTAGGCTCTTGCCGAGTAGCTTTCCAGCAGGTCCGGCCCAAACACCCGCACACTTTCCCTTACGAAACGCGGGGCCTCTTCGAGGCCCAATGCCGCAAGCGCGCCCACACTGCTGCGACCGGCCGCTCCAAGCAGCATCGGGGCGCTGAAGACTTCCAGACGGTCCGCCCTGCCCCGGTTGATGAAACTTGCCTGCACGCTGGCGCCTCCTTCCACGAGAAGACGCGTAATGCCACGCGCAGCCAGTGCAGCCAACACCGCATCGATATCGGGTCGACCGCGCGCATCACCCGCGACCCGCAATACTTCAACTCCGAGGTCGCTGAGCGCAGGACGATCCTGTGCTGCGGTGGTAAATACCAGGCTCGATACCGCAGAGGCGGTCTGGACGAGCCGACACTTGTCCGAAAGCCTTAAGCGGCTGTCGAGCACCACCCGCAGCGGCGAGCGCCCTTCAAGACCGGCGAGCCTGCAAGTCAGCAAAGGATCGTCGGCAAGCACGGTTTCGATGCCGACCAAAATGGCATCATGCTGCGCTCGAAGCAGATGGCCATAGCGCCTTGCCTCCTCCGAGGTGATCCACTGGCTTTCGCCCGAGGCGGCAGCACTATGGCCATCCAGGCTATGCGCGATCTTGAGTGTCACCAGGGGGCGGGCCTCTTCTACCCGTAGCACAAAACCCTGATTTAATTTGCCAGCATCCGCCGCCAACAGGCCTGTTTCTAGCTCCACTTTTGCGTCGCGCAGGCGCGCAAACCCAGCTCCCTTCACACGCGGATCAGGGTCCGTCAGAGCCGCCACGACCCGGGCGATTCCGGCGTCAATGAGCGCATCCGCGCACGGCGGTGTGCGGCCGACATGGGCGCAGGGCTCGAGGGTCACGTAGGCAGTCGCACCGCGTGCCCGCATGCCCGCCTGGGCCAGCGCCAGGGTTTCAGCATGGGGCCGCCCCCCTGACCCAGTCCAGCCACGCCCGACCACCTGCCCGCTTGGCGCCACGATGACGCAACCCACCGCAGGATTGGGGGCAACCTGCCCCAGTCCGCGCGCGGCGAGGACTAGCGCATGGCGCATATGGCGCAGATCTTGCCGATTGGGGCTCATAATTGCAGCTCAAACCACTTTCCAGGCAACGTAGACCGCAAGGAACCCTGCCCCCAAAAAGGTGCAGAAGGGTCTGCCACCTTTGAGGAGCCGCGCCCACCTGGCAGCACCATAACCTGAGGTGTCCGCGTGCCCTAGTCCTTGTCCCCGGAGAGCGCCCCGATCAGCGTTTCGAAATCCTTGGTCTCGCGAAAATTCTTGTAAACCGAGGCAAAACGCACATAGGCGACCTTGTCGAGACTGGCCAAGGCCTGCATCACCAGCTCGCCAATCATGGTCGACGGAATCTCATTTTCCCCCATGCTTTCGAGGCGGCGGACTATTCCCGTGATCATGCGGTCGACACGCTCCGGCTCGACCGGGCGCTTGCGCAGCGCATGCATGATCGAGCGTTCCAGCTTGTCTCGCTCGAAGGGTTCGCGGCGGTTGTTCTTTTTGACGACGATGAGTTCGCGCAGCTGCACCCTCTCAAAGGTGGTGAACCGTCCACCACAGGCAGGACAATGCCGGCGCCGCCGGATCGCTGAATTGTCTTCGCTGGGGCGCGAATCCTTCACCTGGCTGTCGTCATGGCCGCAAAACGGGCAGCGCATGGCCTTGCTCCTATTCGTAAATGGGAAAACGGTGGCACAGTTCGAGCACCCGCGCCCGAACCGCCGCTTCGACTTGCGCATCACCGGCAGCACCGGCGCGGGCGGTCGCATCGACGACCTCTGCGATCCACTGGCCAATGGCGCGGAATTCGCCAGGGCCGAAACCGCGGGTCGTACCAGCGGGAGAGCCCAAACGAATACCGGAGGTCACCGCCGGCTTTTCCGGATCAAACGGTATGGCGTTTTTGTTGGTGGTGATGTTGGCCCGATCAAGGGCTTTCTCCACCTCATTTCCCTTGGCCTTCTTGGGACGCAGATCGACCAGCATGAGATGGGTATCTGTTCCACCCGACACGATATCAAGACCATGCCCCTGCAAGGTGTCAGCGAGAGCCTTGGCGTTTTCGACAATCCTGCGCGCGTAATCCTTGAAGTCGGGCCTTAGGGCTTCTGCGAAGGCGACAGCCTTGGCAGCGATGACATGCATCAGCGGCCCGCCCTGCAGACCAGGGAAGATCGCCGAATTGAATTTTTTGCCCAGCTCGGGGTCACGCGAGAGAATCATGCCGCCGCGCGGCCCACGCAGCGTCTTGTGCGTCGTTGTTGTAGCAACATGGGCGTAGTCGAGGGGATTGGGATGAACCCCACCCGCCACCAGTCCGGCAAAATGGGCCATGTCGACCATGAAATAGGCCCCGACACTGTCCGCGATCTCGCGGAAGGCCTTAAAATCGATGATGCGGGGATAGGCTGAACCGCCGGCGATGATCACCTTGGGCCGATGTTCCTTGGCCTTGGCCGCCACCTCGTCCAGATCGATGCGATAGTCCTGACGACGGACCCCATAGGAGACGGGCCGAAACCACTTGCCAGACTGGTTGACCGGTGAGCCATGGGTGAGATGCCCACCTGCCGCCAGATCCAGGCCCATAAAGGTATCACCAGGCTGCATCAGAGCGAAAAATACTGCCTGATTGGCCTGCGCTCCGGAGTGCGGCTGGACATTGGCGTAGCTGCAGTCAAACAGCCGCTTGGCCCGCTCAATCGCCAGGGTTTCGGCGATATCGACAAATTCGCAGCCGCCGTAATAACGCTTGGACGGATAGCCTTCGGCATATTTGTTCGTCAGAACCGAGCCCTGGGCCTCCAGGACCGCCCGCGAGACGATATTTTCCGACGCGATAAGCTCAATCTTCTCGCGCTGACGCGCCAGCTCCTGATCAATCGCGGCCGCAATTTCCGGGTCCGCCTCATGGAGGGTCTGGCGGAAAAACTGAGAATTCTGCGGCTGAGCCGCACCGGACATCGCTGCCATCATCACGCCTCTTGGCTTTATCGGGGCTGTACGGCGCGGGGCCAACGCTGCCCTACCCCCAGCAACCTCTAGGAACGGGTGTGTAGCTGCTCCCGCGCACCAAATCTAGGGCCGCAAAGCTTCACACAGCCGAAGCTTCAACCCACCCGAAATCCCTTATACGCTAAACACACAACCATAGGATGCTATATCGATTTTGGAGTATAGGGGGAGCAACACCAAGAACTCTGCTTATACGATTTAGGCACATCGTGGGGTTGTTTGAATGACGGATGAAGAACTCAGGTAACCCAGGCGGCAACAGGATTGGCAATTTTTGATATTAAAATGTTTCATCGGTTGACTTGTAGCCTGTACGCTATATTGCTTTCTATACCTATCTGACCAATGCAGGTTGCACCGGATTTTTTCTCCGACAACCGCCCAGGGGCCAATAAATGACCAGTCTGACCGATAATCACCTTTCGAAGGCCGATGATCTGCTCAAATTAGCCAGCGACATCGTGGCCGCCTATGTTAGCAACAACCCGATCCCAGTCTCGGAAGTTCCGGGCATGATCAAGAGCATTCATGCGACACTGGGAGGGCTGACGTCAGGTATACCGGCTGAAGTCCAGACCGCACAAAAGCCGGCAATACCGGTCAAGAAGTCGGTCAATGCCGAATACATCGTATGCCTTGAAGACGGCAAGAAGCTGAAAATGCTGAAGCGCTATTTGCGCTCCCGCTACAACATGACCCCTGATGAATACCGGGCCAAATGGGGCCTGCCGGCAGATTATCCGATGGTCGCGCCCAATTACGCTGCGCAGCGTTCGGAGTTTGCCAAGAAGATCGGTCTTGGCCGGTCGGCTCCGGTTACCAAGGGTCGCCGCCGCGGCAGCTGAACGAGACTGCAGACTGGGACCTGGGCGGCGCTGATGGCGCCGCCTGTTTATTGTCCTTTAGGCAGCTTCCCGAGGCCGCCCCGTCAGGCGCTTTGGCGTTCACCTGTCACATGATCCCATTCACAGCGGGATGTGCAGTCTCATGCCGTCATAGGCAGGCTCCACGCCAGGCGGCAATTCGCTTTTGAGCCGGTGATAATCCAGGTCAAGGTGCAGGTTCGTCAGCACCGCCCGCCTCGGCTTGACGCGCGCAATCCATTTGAGCGCGGTTTCCACATTGGCGTGGGTCGGATGATGGGTGTAACGCAAGGCGTCAACTACCCAGCAATCAAGACCCTCAAGACAGGCAAAGCTCTCGTCAGACAAGGCGCTGACGTCCGGGGAGTAGGCAAAGTCGCCACAGCGAAAGCCCAAAGACCTTACCTTGCCGTGTTCCTGTTCGAAGGGAAGGATCGGAATCGAACCTCCTGCGCCGTTGATCTCAAACTGGCTGAAGGGCTCTGGCAGCACATGGCCGTTGAGAATGGGCGGATAGTCACTGCCCGGAGGGCGCTCAAAAATATAACCAAAACGCCCCATGATTCCCGCAAAATTGATGGCATCGGCGTAAAGATCGATGCGCCGGCGTTGCGTTAGCACCAGGGCGCGCAGGTCATCAATACCGTGTAACTGATCAGCATGGTCATGGCTGATCACAACTCCGTCCAGAAACCCGACCTGAGCCTCGAGCAGCTGCTCGCGCATGTCCGGCGCGGTATCGATCAGAACCTGCGTCACTCCCGCATCACTGCGCCGGCGCAGCAGTGCAGAACAACGACGGCGACGGTTTTTGGGCTCCGAGGAGTCGCAGGAACCCCAGTCACCAGCCCCATCCGGACCACCAAGCCGCGGTACGCCCCCTGATGAGCCGCATCCCAGAATCGTGACTTCAAGCATCGCGCTCACAATCGCCTCTGGGCGCGCCTGAAGAGACGAAAGAAATTATCCGTGGTCGCGGCAGCGAGTTCCGGCTCAGAGACATGTTTGAGTTCAGCCAGTAATTTTGCAGTGTCCGCAACAAAGGCCGGTTCATTGGTCTTGCCCCGATGTGGCATAGGAGCAAGGTACGGCGCATCCGTTTCCACCAAGAGCCGATCGAGCGGAACCTCGCGCAACGTATCGCGCAGCGCGGCGGCGTTCTTGAAGGTGGCGATACCCGAGACGGAAATGTAAAAGCCAAGCGCGAGCGCCCCATCCCGCAGCGCATCACTTCCGGTAAAGCAGTGAATAAGGCCGGTAAAAGCTCCCTTGGCCATTTCCTCTCCAAGAATTTCCAGGGTCTCGCTGTCGGCATCGCGGGTGTGAACGATCAGGGGCAAATCGAGTTCGCGCGCAGCGGCGATGTGCCAGCGGAAATTCTCGATCTGTGCCTGCCGCGGAGCATGGGCATAGTAATAATCCAGACCTGTCTCGCCGATACCGATCACCTTAGGATGGGCAGCACGCTCGGTCAGCGGCATGGCACTCGTCAACGGCTCTGCGTCCGCCTCATGCGGATGAATTCCCACAGAGCACCAAACCTGGGGAAAGCGCTGTGCGACCGCGGCGACATTGGCAAAGCGCGCCAGCGTCGTGCCGATACTGACCATCGTGCTGACACCACGAGCTTCCGCGCGCGCCACCACCGCATCAAGCTCAGTGGCGAACTCCGGAAAGTCCAGATGGCAGTGACTGTCAACAAGCATCAGAGATTTCCGCTTCGGGCGGCCTCGCTCAAAACCGTAGCAGCCGAAAGAATTGTCTGGCGCGGCTCCAGATGCAATGCCGTGCTTCGTCCGAACGCATGACGCAGTTTCTCCCAGGCTTCCACCCAGGGATTGAGCGCGGTACCCGCCCCGGCACGTGCGCGGGCGGAGATCCGGGCACTCAGATTTAATACGAGATCCTCGCCCAGTGCTGCAAGACCACCCTTCATCCGACCAATCCGATCGGCAAGCGCAAACAGCTCGAGCAGATCAGGATTGTCTGCGCTGTCAATTAAGCGCTGCGCCTCCTTCGCGATGACCAACCCATCACCCTGCGTCAGCATCAACGCCAGACCCAACGCGCCTGCGCTGAGCTGAACTACGGCATCGCGGTCCGCGTCCGACAGATGTGGTTGCCGCACAGCCAATTCCTGCGCGAGCAAGGACGCAGGCAATGACTGCAGGCGAAGCAGCTGGCACCGCGACCGTATGGTGGGCAACAACCTGCCTGGCGCATGAGACAAGAGCAGGAGGATGGACCGCGCCGGCGGCTCCTCGAGCGCCTTCAAGAGAGCGTTTGCCGCTTGATCATTCATCTCATCGGCGGTGTCGATGATGGCCACCCGCCAGCCTCCAGCCCCCGACGTAAGACCAAAGAAGCTGGCAAGCTTGCGGATCTCGTTCACCGACAGCACGGTCATCGGCTTGCCATTTTCCGGATTAAGACCTCGCGTCAGGACCAGGAGACCAGGATGTGCCCGGCTCAAGATCTTCAGCGACACCGGATCGTTGGGTGGTACGGCAAGATCCGCAGGCCCCGCATCTGTGGCGTCATATTTGAGAAGGTAGCGGGCGATACGATAAGCCAAGGTCGCCTTGCCGCTTCCTGGCGGACCGCACAGCAGGAGCCCCTGCGGTGGGCGGCCACCACGTATCGCCGTTGCTGCGATACGCAAAGCATCGTCCTGTCCGATCAGCTCAAAGGTTTCCCGCGGATGAGGCAGACCAGGTATGCGATCAAATTCGGGGTCTTCGTCCTTGTCCGCCCGCGCCATCACTCCACCTTCAGCCGGGATGCCACCGTCGTCCAGATGCGCTGCGCAACCTCGTCCTCGCTGCCGGCTGCATCGATCACGGCACAACGATCCGGCGCACGCCTGGCCAGATCTAGAAATGCCTGCCGCAGTTTGTCGTGAAACGCGAGATCAAACTGCTCAAAGCGAGAAGCGACAACATCCCGGGCCATGGCTCGCGACAGACCGTCTTGCGGTGGCAGATCCAGTATAAGCGTCAGGTGAGGTTTGAAGTCACCCAGCGAAACCGCCTCTATGCGCCTGATGGTTTCCCGGGCAAGGCCGCGCGCCACCCCCTGGTAAGCGTAGGTAGAATCGGTAAAGCGATCACAGATTACCCAGTTTCCGACAGACAGTGCCGGGCCGATGGTTCGCTCAATGTGGTCAACTCTGGCGGCAAATAGGAGAAGCGTCTCAGACAGAGCACTCCAGCGCCCGGGCTCTCCTTCGACGAGAAGTTTGCGAACATCTTCGGCGCCCGGTGACCCACCCGGCTCTCGGGTCAGGATAACGTTGTGCCCCCTGTCTTTCAGCGCCGCGGCCAGACGGCGGGCCTGGGTGGACTTGCCTGCCCCCTCTCCACCTTCGAGCGTGATCAGGCGTCCGAATTGCTTTTCGCTTCTGCTCTTCATCGACATCAATGCGCCGGCTCGGGCGACAGCCCCAGCAACTCGCGCATTGCCATGGCCATACGGCCAAACAGTCCCGTCTCCGAAACCGTACGACCTGCATAGAGGGGGACCGACATACCCGGCCAGCCAGGTGCGGTCAGGTTCAAATGGGCCACCACAGCCCCCTCTAAAACCGGAGCCTTGAGCGGACCGACATAGTCTATCGCCGTCACCATATGGCGGTGGCTGTGGACCTGCATGATTGCCGTCACCGGTTCTTTGACGATCAGCGGCACAGTAGGTTCGTTACCTGCCCAGACATGGGCACTTCCTACCTGCTGTCCCGCGTGGAACAGAGAGTAGGAACGAAAGTTGCGGAATGCGAGAGTGAGCACACGGGCGGCTTCCTCGCCACGACGTTGCTCGATCAGCCAGTCCTTCTTGCGCGGGGGATATTTGCTAAGATCAGGATAGCGCAGGCCCCCGAGAACCAGGATAAAGCGCTGTCCATTGCGGACCGCCGAGGTGATGATGCCGTAACCAGAGGCATGTGTATAGCCGGTCTTGAGACCATCAGCGCCCGGAAAATACTGAAGCGCGGTATTGCGATTTGCCTGGGTTATTCCACTCCAGGTGAAACTGCGTTCACTGAAAAAATGATAGTATTGCGGATATTGAGTAATGATATCGCGGGCGAGGATCGCAAGGTCATGCGCACTCATCAGCTGGCCTGGAGGCTCAGGTAGCCCATCCGGGTTGACGAAGTGAGAATTCTTAAGACCTAGTTCCCTGGCCCGGCGGTTCATCATCTTGACGAAGCCATCGATGGTACCGCCGAGGGCCTGGGCCACAACCACGCAGGCATCATTTCCGGAATCGATGATGATGCCCTTGATCAGGTCACGCACGGGGATCTCGGTGCCCACCCGGACAAACATCTTGGAGCCACCGGTCTGCCAGGCCGTTGACGATACCGGAAAGGTGCTCGACAGCTTCACCCGGCCATCCTTGAGTTCACTAAAGAGGATGTCCAGGGTCATCAGCTTGGACATCGAAGCCGGCGGGAATGGCTGATCGCCGTCCTTGTTCCAGAGCACTTGCCCCGTCTGCGCGTCCATCAACACCGCATGCACCGCGTTGGTCGCCATCTGTGCCGAAGCCGGTGGCGCAAAGCATGCAACCAACATCAGACCAATCGTCAGGATGTAAGATATGGCGCCGGCGCGGCGAAACCCTGGCATGAGCACACTCCTTGAACGCGCGAAGGCCGTGAGCCTCACATCACCGATCGACGACGATTGCCGCATCGCTGCTGCCGGCCCTGGTAAGACGGTCAAGGGCAGCATCGGCCTGCGACACCCGATCGTATGGGCCCAGACGCACCCTATAGAATCGCCTACCCCTTATGTCGATTGAAGAAATTTTGAGATGACCCGCGGCCCGCAGCCGATTCTGCAATCGTACTGCGTTCGAGTAGTTGATGAATGCGCCAGCTTGAACATAAATATGGGTAACCGCCGGGACAGGAACCTTGGTGACCACCCCTGTAACTTGGTCATCAGGTGGCAAGACCACAGTCGGCAGGGTGTTGACCGCAATCTGGTTGGTCGCGGCGCTCGCGGCAGGCACGGCCGGTGCACCGGGTAGAGGCGCAACTGAGACGGAGCCCGTGGGAACCGCCGGCAAGGCAGACGCGATCTGTGCAGGCGTCTGGTTGGTCGCCGGAGCGGAAGGATTGAGCGGCGCCGGCCCAATATAGGTGACACGCACCCGGGCAGTCCCATTCCTGTAAAAGCCGAGCAGTTTGGCTACCTCCGGCGTCACGTCAATGATGCGGCCCTTCACAAAGGGACCACGGTCATTGACCCGGATCACCAACGAGCGCCCGTTTTCCAGGTCCGTAACCCGGACGTTGACCGGCAATGGCAGCGTACGATGGGCCGCTGCCAATGCATCGGGATTGAAGAGTTCGCCATCCGCCGTGCGTTTGCCGTAAAAGGTGGGCCCGTACCAGGAGGCTATCCCGGTTTTATCATAGTGCGGTTGTGCCCGCGGATAGTACCAGGTTCCGTCGATCTCATAGGGGCGGCCGATCTTGTACACCCCGGCAGAAGCCGGAATACGCAGCCGGGGCGCTCGTTCAGGCGCCTGCGTGGCACAAGCGGCCGTGAGGGCCGCCAGCGCGCACACGCTGAGGACAGTTCGTATATGGCGAAGCAAAGCTAAGCCCTCTTCGACGAAGGTGATTCGAACGCTACCTTAAACGCCCTCGCTCACTCAACCTCCGCAGGGCACCCTCACCTCGGCATAATAAATGACATCCGGGCAGAACCAGCACTTCCAATCCTTGAACGAGCTGCACCCACGCTAAAGGGTCTCTGGGGCGATGGCTACGCGGCCGGGCGATCCAAGATTGCGGCGCCGTTTCACAGACCGATGGAGGGGCTTGCCCCCCATCTGATCTCCTGTCCGAGTTGGAAGGATCGCTAACGAGGCTTCGCCTCAGACCGACGAGGCTTAGGATAAGATAATGAGGAGTGAGGCCCCGGTCGAGCCTGCAGG
>JBMFWV010000056.1:0-21081 GCA_049964915.1 Rhizomicrobium sp. | reverse complement strand
AGAATGTAGTGGCGACTTTTGCGCTAACCCATTGTTTTGCCTCAAAACGTATGGCGATTCTGCGCAAGTTGGGCTAGGCCTGCAACACCTCCTGCCAAGCCGCATTGACACCGCCAGTGCCGGTTCCCTGCCGCCGGGATGCGAGAAACACGGCATCAGGTCTGATGGCGTATAAACAAAATGCCCGTCCAGAACCTGATCTGAACGGGCAAGGTGGTGTTACAGGGCATTTATGCTCAGAAGAACTTGTAACTGAAGGTTATGCCATAGGTCCGGGGCATGCCGGTGTAATGCACGAGGACATCGTTCACGTGCGCAGCGCCGGTCCAGTAGTACTGATCAAACACGTTGTGGGCCCAGATCTGGAGCGTCCACTTGCCGTTCTCCACCCCGGCCCGTAGATCGACGAGCGTACGCGCCGGAATGTTGAGCACGTTAAAGGGCAGCAATGCGGAGTTGCGATCATAAAAGAACCCGCTCGTGGCACTCTGATAGTTGATGTTGGTTCCGACAAAGCCCATCAGCAGACCCTTGAGCGGCCACTCATAGGACGCACCAAAATTCCCGGCCCATTTGGGTGTTGAGGGGAAGGCTTCCCCGGTCAGATTGGAATACTGATTGAAGGGATCAAAGTTGTAGAACTGCCCGCCGACGCAGTTTGGTCCGGCCGAGCAGCCATCAATGCGGCTCTGCACGAAGGTGATGGCGGGATTGAGACTAAGGCCGGGGATCGGCATCCAGTCGGCAGAAAGCTCAAAGCCCTCGATATGTGACCGTGGCACATTGATCAGCTTTGGCAGCGGCCCGAACACCGGATCGACAATGGCGCCCAGCAGCTGCTTGTCCTTATAGTCGTAATAGAACGCTGCCCCGTTCAGCTGCAGCGTATCCTGTGCCAGGGTGGATTTGAAACCCACTTCGTAGGCCAGCAGCCCTTCCTGCCTGGCGGGCGCCAATTGCGTGTAGCTTGAGGTTGCAACCGTCGGGTAGGCTCCCTCTTTCCAGCCTTGGCTCACGTTGAAATAAAGCAGCGTTCCTGACCACGCCTTCCAGTTGAGCCCGGTGCGCCAGGAGACATTGTTCTGGTCGAGGGTGTCGGTGAAGTATTGCGGATTGTACGTCGGTCCTGGCCCCGTCGTTGCGCATTGGCCGGGCCCCACATTGATGCCATTGCCGCCGGGCGACGCCCCGGGCTGAAGATATTGGGCCGGGGTGATGTTGCCGTGCAGAAGCTCCAGAAGATTCTGGATCTGCTGCGAAACGGTCGCCCAGGTACCATCGCCGCCATCATTGCCGCAGCCGTGGAAATTCTTGTTGGTCTGCGTATAGCGCGCGCCCGCCTGGAACGTGATCGTATTGGTGATCGGGTACTGCATGTTGGCGTAGCCCGCATAGATCGAAGTCTGCTGCTGGTCTACGGGCTGGGTGGGACCCAGATAGGTGAAATAATAGAGCGGCACCCCGGTGAGATTGACGCCGGTGCAGTTGATCGCGCCGCACAACACCGCTCCTGGCAACGCCGTGGGACTTGCGGTGGAACCACCATAGGTCTGCAGGAAGTGATCGTAGGTGCTGTCCGACTCGTAATTGCCACCCACCATCCAGTGGCCCTTGCCACTGAAGTCACCGGAAACGCGCAGTTCCTGATAGGTAGTGGTGATGTAGCCGCTCTGCAGCGATTCATAATCCTGATAGATCGTGCCATCCCCCTCGATGGTGGAATGGCGATCAAAGTGTTCGAACAGTGTCAAAGAGGTGACGGTGATGTCTGACGGCAGCTTGTAGTCGAGCCGTAATGCCGCGGAGAACATGTCGTTGTGGTTGCGCGCCGGTGCGCAGGAAGTCGACGTCGTGGGCTTTACGCTTCCGATCGGCGTCGTGTTGAACGGCGGATCGAGGGGCGAGGTATTGACGCAGGCACTCCAGTCGGCGGCGCGGTTATTATGCGGAGCGAAGGGATAATGGTAGCCCTGGCCCACCGAACCGAACTGGTTGAACGGAAAGATGCCAAGGCGGGGATCAAGACCGCTGACTGGGCTCAGAACCGCAATGCCAAAGAGCTGCGGCATCTGGGTGTCACTGTTGTCGGTAAAGCCGGAGAGCTGCAGCAACGCCTTGAAGTTTTCCTGCGGCTTCCACAGGAAGGATGCCCGACCCTCCCAGATGCGTCTGGCACCGGAATAGGCAGGGTGAGTGTAGCTGTACTGCCAGTCGCCGCTGCCGATATGGCGGGCTGCAAGGCGGAAATCCAGCGTGTCGCTGAGAGGCCCGCTGACATAACCATCAAGGTCAACCGTATTGAAGCGGCCATAGGTTGCATCGACCCCCGCCTGCCAGGTGTCGGTCGGCTTGTTGGCAACGTAATTGATCGCGCCGCCCGTTGCATTTTCGCCAAAGAGTGTACCTTGAGGCCCCTTGAGCACCTCGACGCGTTTGACGTCGAGACTGGCCCCGGTGGTCATGATCGAAAACGGTAGGGGGAACTGGTCGACATAGACGCTCACCGTGGGACTAGCCGTAAACGAGGTATCGAGAAAGCCCACACCGCGGATCGAATAGACCGGAGCGCCGTAGTAGGACGGCGTATAGTTGAACCCGGGAACCACCTTGACGAGGTCCGAGGTGTTGGTGATGCCAAGCCGGGCGAGCTTGTCCCCGGACAGCACCTGAATCGACATGCCGACGTTATTGACGTTCTGGGCAAATTTCTGCGCCGTCACCGTGACCGTTTCGATCCTTCCGGAGATGGCCGCGGCGTCCTTGTTCGAGGTCGTGGCGGTTCCCTGGGCGCGTAACGGCGCCACCACCCCCACCAGAGCCATCAAGGTCGACGCGTATAAAAACAGCGATCTCGTGCGAGCCATAGTTTCCTCCCCTGGTGCCAGGGCGATGGAACGCAGCAAGCCTGCCCGCGTACCGCATTCCCGCCGCTTCCTGGGCGCTGCCCCTGACACGAACGGATTAATTTAATACGCGTTTTAGTTTTTTGACAATGGCTTTTAGGGCATTTCGTGACGTCAAGACGCGTCGGCACTGTTCGCGTCCGTCCGCGCGGCGCCCGTCGTATGCTCAATAATGCTTATTTATATACACTATACCCGTATGCACCCCGGCTTACCGCCGCGCGCATGCCGGCCGCCGACGCAGCCGCAGCGCTCTGGCCGCCCCAGTTTTCAAAGAGCAGACGTGATATATATATATCATATTATATCTATGACGACCCCTGCGAGTCAGGGGATTACCTGCCCTTGAAGACCGGCGGTCTCCGCTCAAGAAAGCTTGCGACCCCTTCCTTGTGGTCCTCGGTCTGCATCAGCCGGTAGATGGTCTTGATCGCCCAGGTTCCAGCGGCTTCTGCATCCATCCCGCGGGCTTGTCGCAGCCCTGCCTTCATCGCCCGCAGCGCCAGAGGCGGATTGGCGGCAATGCGAGCGGCCAAGGCGCGTGCCTGTGGCAGCAGCGCGTCATGGCGGACCACCTCGCTGACAAGACCAATCCGCAGCGCCTCCTGGGCATCGATGACATCGCCCGTAAAGAGCAGCTGCGCCGCCATCGCGGGACCGACGATGTCAGGCAGGCAATGAAAGCCTCCCACATCGCTGACAAGGCCACGCTTGATGAAGAGTTCAGCGAATTTTGCCTTTTCCGAGGCGATGCGGATGTCGGCAAAGAGTGCCAGCTCCATGCCCCAGCCAACTGCCGCGCCATTGACCGCAGCAACGATCGGACAATCGCACGCCAGCGCGGCCATGGCTGCGGGCGTGGGACGCGGTGTGGCGGCATCAGAACGATTGGCGCGGGCCCGGTTGGCTTCTTCCGACATGATTTCACGGACATCATCGCCCGAACAGAAGGCCGGGTCTGCTCCGGTGACAATCACACAGCGTATGTCCTTATCCGCCGACACAAGACGAAAGGCAGATTCGAGCTCGTCATAGGCCCGGTAATTGAGCGCGTTGCGTATCTCGGGACGATTAAGCGTGATGGTTGCGACATGCCCATCCACAACATAACCCGTATGCCTGAAGTCTTCTGCCGCGATGCGACGCTGGTCCATCTTCGTCTCCCTGATTGCTCAGCCACCGATCTCCTGTGGCGCATTTCTGAAGAGATGCAATGCCTGCTCGGCAAGAGGCAGCGCCATATTGACGGCGTCGAAGCTGCTGGCGACCGAGCCATTCAGAACGCGCCGGTAGACACCCTGCATGATCGAGGCAAGACGGAAGAGAGAAAATGCGAGGTAGAAGTTCCAGCCCCGGATCAGATCACGGTCAGTCAGACGGCAATATTGCGCGACATAATCGTTGATCGAAGGAACACCCATGGGAAGCGCTTTGGCATCAAGGCCGCCTTTGCCGGCGATCCCGCCATACCAATTGAGGGCGCTGAAGGCGAGATCGGCAAGCGGATCGCCGATGGTCGTCAACTCCCAGTCGAGGACCGCTGCCACCTGATGGCTGCTGCGATCGAACATCACATTGCCGAATTTGTAGTCGCCATGGACGATGGCCTCGCGCCGGCCAGGCGGCAGCGCCTCGGGCAGGAGTGCAATCAGCTCTTCCATGGCAGGAATGGCCTTGTCCTCAGAGGCTCGGTACTGCTTGGTAAAGCGGGACAGCTGGCGCTCGATGTAGTCACCACTGCGTTGCAGCTGACCGAGGCCAACCGTGACGTAGTCGACACTGTGAAGCGCCACCAGGGTCTCAAGGAAGGAACCGTGCATTTTCATACGCGTCGCCGGTTCCCTGTCGGCAAGCCCAGGGTCCATGGCGATTTCGCCGTCGACATAATCCATCACATAAAAGCTGGTGCCGATGATGGAACTGTCTTCACAGAGGATGCGAACTCGCGGGACCGGAACCTTGCTCTGCCAGAGTGCGCGCATGATGAGAAATTCGCGGTCGACCTGATGCGCACTTTCCAGAAGAGTGCCCGGCGGCCTCTTGCGCAGGACATATTGGCGCGCTGCATTTGCCTCATCGCCTGCACGCAAAAGAAAGGTCGGATTGGAGGCGCCGCCCTGAAACTGCCGTATGCTAAGCGGACGCGAAAAGCCCTCAAGGTTCTTCTCGAGATAGGCCTGCAGCGCCGAAACATCGAAGCGATGGGCCTCCAGGACCTCGCCCAACCGCGAGGCCGCCTCCAGTTCGTCGCGCCTTACCTGCTCAGCCTTCATTCGAATACCGCACGCAGCTCACGCTTCAGCACCTTTCCTGTCGCCGTCCGCGGCAACTCTGCATTCATGAAATGATAAACGGTGGGGACCTTGAACCGTGCCAGGCGCTCGGCCAGAATGTCCATCAGCTCGGCCCTCAACTCCTCGGCCGCGGCGAGCTCGTCGATCTGGATCACCGCGGCGACGCGCTCGCCATAGACAGGGTCGGGCAGACCAATCACCGCAGCGTCCCGTACCATGGGATGGACCAGAAGCTGGGCCTCCACCTCGGCGCAATAGACATTCTCACCACCACGAATAATCACGTCCTTCTTGCGATCCACGACATAGTAGAAGCCGTCACTGTCACGATAGCCAAGATCGCCTGTGCGAAACCAACCGCCGCCAAAGGCCGCCTCGGTGGCCTCCGGATTGCCCCAATAGCCACGAACGACGTTTGGTCCGCGCACCCAGAGTTCCCCGATCTCGTTATCAGCAAGAAACCGGCCCTGCTCGTCGACAATCTCCACCTCCGCCGTGGCGACCGGGCGGCCGACACTGTCGGGATGCTTGAAATATTCCTGACCGGAATTGACGACGACCGCACTCGTCGTCTCCGTCAGGCCATAGCCATTGGCTGGCGAGGCCTTGGCTTGAAACTGTCCCTCAATCCTTTGGATGAGATCCGGGGGCACCGACGCACCTCCTGCCGAGATGCCCATGATCGAGGCCGGATTTATCCCCGCTTGCGCCGCCGCCTCCAGCAGCTGGCGGACAACAATCGGCACACCGGATACCGCCGCGATACCATGCTTCATCACCAGCTCGAGCGCTTCAGCTGCATTCCACTTGTACATGACGACGAGCTTGGTGCCTGTACCAGTACTGGCATAAAGTCCGGTCAGTCCGCCGATGTGGAAAAACGGAAAGGTTTGCAGCGCCGAGTTTTGTGGCAGTTCGCTCGGTGGCAGCGAGGTGAAATCCCCCATCAGGGCTTTACCAACGGCCCCAGCCAGCATCGTGTTCATGAAATTCGTAATGTGATTGCGCTGCGTGGCCACCGCACCCTTCGGCTTTCCGGTTGTCCCGGAGGTGTAAAGAATGGTCGCCGGATCATCCGGGAAGATCTCCACCGACGGCAACGCTCCCTCGCCTGCTGTCGCCTCGGCAAAATCAACGCCCGATCCCTCCGCGCCACCCCGCCGGGCCACAACCACGCTACGGAACCCGCCAAGATCGATGATCGGCCGAAGGCGGGTAAGCCGCTCCCCGTCAATCAGGAGCACCGATGCCCCTGAATCGTTCAAGGCATAGCGGATCTCTTCTCCCGTCCACCAGGCATTGATGGCCACCACCACAGCACCAATGGCCTGACAGGCCCAGAACGAGATCACCCATTCGGGATAGTTGCGCATTCCGATGGCAACACGATCGCCCTTGCCAACCCCGCTCTTGCCCAGCCATCTGGCCAGTGCCGCCGCGCGGCGGAAATGCTCGTGATAGGTGATCTCCTCGTCGTTATAAACAAGGAAGACCCGCTCATCGAATTGTCGCGTTGCCTCCAGTATGGCCCGCATATTTGCTGGGGCATGACGGTAGACCTTGATCGGGTAGCCCAAAGAGGTGTCTTCGACGAGCTCAAATGGGCCCTCGCGCGTAAGCTCAGCCACGATTTCATTTCGGCTTGGCACATAAACCTCCCTGAACCCTCACCTGCATGATCGCCGGCGGACCATCACTTGATCGCTAGCGGATTGACGGGTGCACCGGTTCCACCCACAACCTTGAGAGGTGCAGCGACATAGAAAAACGTCCATTGCCCGTCATCGGCACAATCCTGTGCCAGGTTTTCAAGACTGGCGATCTCGGTAAAGGCGACACCGAGATTGCGCATCAGCGCGATGTGAAGCGGTAGCACCACGCCGGACTCCGGATCGACCGTGACCTCGTTCGCCATCGTATCGGTCACGAGGTTGGGGATTTCCCTGTCGTGGAACCATGCCACCAATTCGCGACTGAGAGTAAGACCCGGTTCAACATAGTCACGGAAAAATTCCTCACGTGGCTTGGTGTAAAAGGATCCAATCCAGCCGGTTCGCACCACAAGAATATCGTGCTTGCAGATTTCTACGCCCTGCGCTTGGGCCGCAGCCTCTAGATCGTGGTGGTCAAAGGTTTCACCGCGATCCAGCGCCGCCTTGCCCCGATGGCGCGCCATATCGATGAGGACACCGCGGCCGGCAATGCCACGTTCGGCGATCGGAAGCACGCTGGCCTTGCTCATGCGTCCACAGGTCGTCTTGGCATCAAAGCCGTTCCACAATTCATCACCGAGCCAGGCATGTCCCAGCGCGTCATACTGCGTGGAACCCTGGAGCGACATGATGATCATGTCATCGGCAAACTCTGAGTCACCGGGGAAGTGTGGAGCCTTGCCGCAGAGATAATGGCCTTTATCGAGGAGATTGACGCGCGTTGGCTGCGTCCGCCCAGGCCATACCGGATCACCATTGGGATCTCCCAGAGGCACCTGAAGCGTAAAGACCGCGCCCTTCCTGACAGCAGCAACCCCGCGTAGGACCTCACTTGCCGTGAGGTAATTCAAACTGCCAACTTCATCGTCAGCACCCCATCTGCCCCAATTCGATGGCAACCCCGCGAGCAGGTCTTCCAGCCGCGGAGCATGCGACGATGCTTCAGCCATAGGCGACGTGATCCTCCGGAAAAGCGCTGTTGTTTCCGCGCCTTGAACATGGTCAGGCAAAAATATAGAATGCGTTATATTTATGGTCAAGGCGCTTCACGGCCGGTGGCCGCATGGTTCGCAAGCAAGGAGCAAGACATGCTTTTGAGTGACGTTCCCGCCCTTGCAGCCCATCATGCACCTGAGGTCACGGCGCTTCAATTCGCGGGCAGAAGCATCAGCTATGGCGAGCTTCACCGACGCTGCAACCAGCTTTCAAATGCTCTCCTCAAGCTTGCAAAGCCAGGTACGCGGGTTGCCATCCTCTCTGAGAACTGCCTCGAATATGTTGACTGCTATTACGGCGTGCCTGGCGCCGGCATGGCGCTGACCCTGCTGAATTATCGGCTTACGGCACGAGAGCTTGTCTACATTCTCAACGACAGCGCTCCGGAGGTCCTGATTACCGAGCCCAAATACCTTGCCACGTTGAAGCAGGTGTTGCCGCAGCTCGAGCGCCAGCCCGAGCGTATCCTGATCGGCGGCGATGACCCCGGGTGGCTCAACTACGACGCCGTGGTGGAAGGCGCTCCCTCAACTCCTCCTGCGATGAGGCCACAGGAAACCGACCTTTGCTGGCTACTTTATACGAGCGGAACGACTGGCCTGCCCAAGGGAGCCATGCTCAGCCACCGCAATCTGATGGCCGCGGTTCTGAATAGCCTCAGCGGCTGGGAACGCAGCAAGGACGATGTCTGCCTCTTCACCTTCCCGCTGTTTCACGTCGCCGGCTATGTCATGCCGGTCTACCATTTGCAGACTCTTCCCGTCGTCCTCCTCAGAAATTTCGATACAGAGACCATGCTGCGCAGTATCGAAGAGTTCGGCGTGACCAGCACAGCCATGGCCCCAACCATGATTGCCATGCTGCTCGATGATGTACGCGCAACAAAACATGATCTCAGTTCGCTGCGCCGCATCGGCTATGGGGCGTCATCCATGCCGGTGACGGTACTCAAGCGCGCCAGCGAGCGCTGGCCCAACATCGATTTCAGCACCGGCTTCGGCATGACCGAACTTGCCGGCAACGTAATGTTCATGGGTCCGGAAGATCACCGCCGTGCGGCCATTGATGCGCCCCAGCTCCTGCGTTCTGTAGGCCGGCAGCTACCCCTCGCAAGAGTGCGCGTGATTGACGACATGAACCAGGATTGCCCCGCCGGTGTTCCCGGGGAAATCGTCATCAAGGGCGACCAGGTGTTGATGGGTTACTGGAACAATCCCGATGCGACAGCCAAGTCCTTCATCGATGGCTGGTTTCGCAGCGGCGACATCGGCGAATGGGATGAAGACGGCTACCTCTACGTCGTCGATCGCAAGAAGGACATGATCCTGACGGGCGGCGAAAACGTCTATCCCCGCGAGGTCGAGGAGGTGCTTTATCAACATCCCGCAATCTCGGAAGTGGCGGTCGCGGGCCGGCCGGACCAGACCTGGGGTGAAGCCGTGGTTGCCTTCGTCGTCCTGCGCGAGGGCAGTACCACCAACGCCGAGGAACTGATCCGCTTCTGCCGCGAGCAGATCGCCAGCTACAAAAAACCAAGACACGTCGTATTCATCGACACCCTGCCCAAGAACGCCTCGGGTAAAGTACTGAAGCGTGAACTGCGTGATCGCCTCATGCGGGGCGAGTTCGAGCTGCCACCGGGCTGAGCCCTAATCAGCGTGGGGGGAGCAACTGCTCTGCCTGCATCCGCATGATGGATGCGCGCAGCATGTCCTCACTGTCCATGACCTCGCTAAAGCCGGCGCGGCGCAGGCGGATGGTTGAGACGACCGCAGGCAGGCCATGGGCATCGTCCGGCCGATGCATCAGCAGATCTGCATAAGCGAGCGACTTGCCGGCAAATTCCATCAAAGTGGGCGCGGCAAGACGGTACTTGCGGCAAATCTCATCCCAATCATGGCCCCTGGAGGGCAGAAGCCGCGCCAACTGCTGGGGGCGTTCTTCCCCTACCTTCATACCGAGGGCATCGGCAATCGCCGGCCACACCTGACGCCAGACAAAGACATCGCCATTGGTGATATTGAAACTCCGGTCCCGCCCCTGCCCGATCGTGCCACTCCAGCGGATGGCACGCCCGACCAGTTCGGCATCGGCAGCCTCGAAGACGGTGTCTGGACCACTGCCCGGGTAATGCAAAGGTTCACCGGCCTCCTTCAGAAGAGCACCGTAAAGCCCGATCGCTGCGATCGGATTCATTGCGGCACCAATCGTGTCACCAAAAACGATCTGGGGCCTGATGATCGTCAACTCCCAGCGCGCGTCTCTCTGTTTGCTGCGCAGATAGTTTTCCTGGTTCCAGTAAAAATTGGCCTGGCCTTTCAGCTCGTCACGGTCCTCGCGCGCCGGCACCGGAATTCTTCGCACGTGTGCGCCATAAGCCTTGGTACCCTGGAGGAGACAGACGTGTTCGAGGCCACGGGCCGTCGCGGCCAATGGCTCGAAGAGATGACGCAGCATCGCATCGTTGCGGACGATCTGGTCATCAGCGAGCCAGCCGGCGGCCAGGTCATCCTTCTCGTAGAGCGCCGCATAAACAAGATGGGTAACATCAGAAAGCGGGCTGAGTGCATCGGCACAGGCATGCGCATCCATAAGGTCGAGTTCAAGAAACCCGGAGCCATAAAGTCGCGGACGACGGCGGCTCAGCGCTGTCAGCTTGACCTCCGTGGCATCCGCATAGGCACGCAGCACCGCATTGCCGACGAGGCCGGAGGCGCCGGCCACCAGGACGTGTTTCACAGGTTTCCTCCTGCGTCGGATAGCCAGGCGTCATCATCTGACGTTCGGCCCTGAGCGCCAGCCCTCCACACGGGAGCCAGCGATGTACAAGAACTTGCAACAGGCATGGCGTCCATTTCCGGTTTGAAATGGTGCCATGTCTGCGTCCTGCCGCAGGAGGTTCTAGATCTTGATCTCGCGATCATTCTTTCCGGCCGCGCGCTGCGCCTTGTACTCCACCACCAGCTCGTCGAAATGCTTACGCCGGGGGCCCATGAAGCCGAAGAGAAAGGCTGCAACCTTGCGCATCTGTATCTCTTCGGAGCCTTCGGTGATGCGATAACGGCGGTGATGGCGATAAATGTGTTCGAAGGGCTTGTGCCGCGAATAGCCCATGCCGCCATGGACCTGCATCGCCCGGTCTGCAGCTTCACAGCACAACCGGTTTGCCCAGTAATTGCACATCGAGACCTTGTCGGAGAGCTGCTTTGCTACTTCGGTAGAGCTCATCTGGTCCATTTCCCAGGCAGTCTTGCGGATGAGCTGCCGCAGCATTTCCGCCTGCGTGGCCAGTTCTACCAAGGGCCACTGGATCGCCTGATTTTGTGCCAGCTCCTTGCCAAAGGGACGGCGCAGGCGGGCATAGCGCACGCTCTCTTCGATGCAGTAGACCGCGGCCCCCAGCGATCCCGCAGCCTGCCGGATACGATTTTCGTGCACAAAGAGCTGGGCGATTGGCAGGCCATTATCCTTCGCACCCAGTATGGCGCTATCCGGCACCCAGACATCGGTAAAGCTCACCCGGGGATGATCGGTGGGCATATTGAAGGTCCACAGATATTCCTCCACGCGAACTCCCGGCGCATTGGCCGGAACAAGGAAGCAGGTGATACCGCGGGCGTCGCCATCCTCACCCGAGGTGCGTGCAAAGAGCGCGCAGTGGGTTGCGACATGCATGCCGGTCGTCCACATCTTCTGCCCGTTGAGACGCCATCCGGAAACACCATTGTGCACTTCCGGCGTACCGCGTGTTTCCATATGGGTTGCATCCGAGCCGTGGCTTGGTTCGGTAAGACCGAAGGTAATGCGCCGACTGCCGTCGAGGCTTCCCGGAATGAACTCCGCCTTCTGCTCTTCGGTACCGAAATCACGAAACATCAATACGAACGGATTGTTGCCGACAATCGAATGCTCATTCTGCAGATCATTGTGCAGACCTAGTCCCTTGGACGCCAGATGCTCGCGGATCACCGCCATCCAGAGATTGGAGCCATCCTTCCCGCCGAACTCTTTGGGCAGCGCAAAGCGCAAATGCCCGGCCTTGTCGGCACGCCGTCTGGCCTCCCGCAGCAGCTCCTCCCATTCATGGCGTGGCAGGCCACCACGATCCCAGTCGGTACGCGCGTGTTCGCGACGATGATCAAAAAATCGCTCATTGTCATCCTGGGCCTGCAAGGGCACGATCTCGGCCGCGATGAAGCGATCCAGTTCGCCAAGATAATCAATCAGCTCTTTGGGCAGTGCGAAATCCATGTTGGGCCTCCATTATCGTTACGGTGTCTGGCCTCGATTGCGCCCTGAGGCGGCAACAAAGGCGGAATATTTGGGCTGGTCGACGGCGAGTTTTTCGAGCGCGGTTGCGCGTAAATGTGCCACCAGTCCTTTTGTCTCAAACGAGATCTCGCCGCTCTCGATGGCCGCGCAGAGCCTCGCATTCTGCTCGACGAGCGTGCCGTCAGTGCCCAGCAGAAGTTTCAGGCGCCCCAGCTCCGCGGCGTCATAGCCGGGTTTGAGGTCCAGCTGCCGGCTCACCAGATCGGCGGCATTGGCGGCGACGCGCAACAAAAACCGCGTACGCTCCGGAAGATCCTGCTGTGCGGTGTCCCGCAGCAACCGGGAAATCGAGCCCAGAATGGCGCGTGGACTAGGTTCGTCCTGCATCAACTTTCCTCCGTGAGCAAGTTTAGCAGGTCAAGCTCGGTTTCTGATGCCCGGCGCGCGATCATCGCTCGTTCGACGCTGTCGTCGATGCCGCTGCGAAAGGTCTCGACCATGGCGGCACAGCTCACGCCCCAGCTCAGCGTGCCCAGAACCTCCCAAAAGCGCAAATGCGTGGGCTCAATCGTGCCACCGGCGGCACGGTAGCCCTCGCACAGCTGCGCCCGACTGCCAATCCCTCCAGCAGGTTTGTCGATCGCGCCAAAGCGCCAGGAATTCACGCAGAACCAGCCCAGATCCTCCGCGGGATCACCCAGGTGGGCAATCTCCCAGTCGAGCACCGCCTTCAGACCATCTTCCGCGACGATCAGATTGCCGGTACGAAAATCTCCGTGAACAAGACAGTCCGGCCTTTGTGGAACGAGTAAGTTGTCCTTTAGCCAGCGAAAGGCCAGCGTAAACACTGGCCGTGGCGCGCTGAAGGCCTGATAGCGACGGTAAAGCTCATCGGTTCTGATCGCGGCGTCGGCGTGGCGCAGCGGCGGCAAACGCTCTTTGGGCATGGCGTGAATGCGGGCCATCATGGCGCCGCAGTCATAGGCAAGATGCTGACGGGTGCTGGCAAAGCGCGCCTCACGCACGATGCGATGTCCAAGCGTTTCACCTGCAACAAACCCGGTGATGAACCCTCTGCCCACACCGTCTTCACGCTTGAGCACATAGCGCAGCGGAGGCACCGCGACACCGCATTCTGCTGCCAGGGCGATAAGAGCAGCCTCGCCCTCCAGCCCCACCGCCATTTCATGCTGACGTTCACCACCAGGAGCGCGCCGCAAGATGAGCCGCTCACAGCGATTGGGACCAACGGCGTCAAACAACCAGGTCTCCTGGCTGGCCCCCGAGGCCAGACGGCGCAGACCCGAGATATGTGTACAGCCCTCAAATTCCCGCCGGGCAACGGCTTCGAGGCTTTCTGCGATCGAGCTTGCATCGATCACGGTCATCGCCGCTTACCACCATGGATAAAGGGACGGCATGTCCTTGGAAACCCGACCGGGAAATTGCGGCTTGCGCTTTTCGAGAAATGCCGCGACGCCCTCCCTGACCTCAGGGCTCGCGCCAAGTTCCATGGCAAGGGGGCCATCCACGTGCAGGAGATCATGATAGCTGGGCGCAGATGAAAAGCGCCACAGCATCTGCCGTGTGAGTGCAATGGAAATCGCTGATGTGTTTTCGGCGATCTCCCGCGCAATCGCCTCAGCCCTTGCCTCCAACTCCGCGGGCGGAACCACTTCACTGACCAGTCCCTTTTCACAGGCCTCACGCGCCTCGAACAGCCGGCCACTGAGGCACCAGGAAAGTGCCTGGGGCAACCCTACAAGCTGGGGCAGAAACCAGGCACTTCCGGCCTCCGGTACAAGACCGCGCCGGGCGAAGACAAAGCCGATTTTGGCGCCGTCGGCAGCAATGCGTATATCCATGGGCAAGGTCATGGTGATGCCAACACCAACAGCCGGGCCATTGATCGCGGCAATGGACGGCTTGCGGCAATTGAAGATGGCATCGACAAAACTGCTGGCGCGTCCCTGGCGTTCACTGCTCTTACCAAATGCAATGGAATTATCGCTCTTGGTATCGAAGCTGCCGGCACCGGAGGAGATATCGGCGCCGGCGCAAAAGGCCCGACCACTGCCGCTGACGATTACAACGCGAATGGCATCGTCGCGATCGGCACGTTCAAAAGCTTCAGCCAGTTCCCGGCCCATCTGGGCGGTGTAGGCGTTGAGCTTGTCGGGCCTGTCCAGCGTAAGTTTCAGGATCGCACCATCAACCTCGCAGCGCACATGCGCGTCACTCATTAGATTTTCTCCCGTACCCGGACATCACTGGGACATCCATGACTTTGTAACATGTTATAGGGAGGCGATGTGGTCAAGCCAAATTGCGGAAGCACCGACGTGGTGCTGCAGCGCTTTTGTGCCCGAACTGCTGAGGCCAGTGAGTTCCCCCAGCTTTGCCGACATTCGCCCTGCTGTCCACTCGGGCCATGATGTGCGTGTCCGTGACGTGAAAATGTCATCGCAGGGCTGCAGATCGGCGCCGAGGCTTGCGGTCACCTGCGGTTCGCACGCACGATGTTCTGCCTGCGCTGCGCGCTGCGACCGCGCGCGCCTCTCATGCCAACCCGGCAACAGCAGGACAAACTCGATACCCAAGATGGCCACGGGCCGATCAAGGGTTCTGGCAAGCTGACGATCTGACGGCAGTTTTACTCGCGACGCTATGGCTTGCATCGTCAAGCAGAGAACTCTTTAGGCCATCGCAATAACAGGCACGAGCCCCCGTCCGGATCCTGACTTAGGACCCGACACGGCGAGGTTTTCGCATCTCGCCGCCAGGGCCCAACACGTCCGAGCCACTTCTGTGCATATTACCATAAGAAACATAAGGGCGGTTGGCGAACTTCAGGAGGCGGGCTCGGAAGACGCCTTGGCGCATAGCTACCTGGCGCCAGATTTTGTTGCTTCGCCCGCGCGCGGTCCGCCGGACCGCTCAAGATGCTGCAGGCTTTCTCTCAAGCGAATCTCGAGTGGCGCCTGCCAGCCAGGGGTGGCAGCTCCTTTAAGCATCAGAACCACGCCACAGAACACGGTAGGACCAAGTTCACGGGGAGTGAGATCTCCCACCACCCATTCAAACATGGCCGAGCGCAGGATGAGTACGAACTGACGCATCAGTACCTCGGCGCTGATGTCTTTATTGATCGCTCCCGAGGCAATTGCTTCTGAAAACAGCGGCAGCCAGAAGCCATTCCACCTTCGACTGAAGATATCCTTGCGTACATCACTGGTGACGTCGAAGGTGGCCGCCCAGACCGCGCGGTAAAACTTGGCATCCTTATTGTAGAATTCGATGGCCAGATCGATGGCAGAAAATATGCGTTCGATCGGATCGGCAGGCCGCGATTTCGTAAAGCGCTCCTGGTATTCGCGCACGTCCCCCAGGACGGCCCAGATGATGGCACTCTTCGAGCCAAACAGGTTATAGGGTGTGGCGAGACTGACACCCGCCCTCTCAGCCAGCAGGCGCATGGACAGACCCGCACTGCCATGCTCGCGAATCAGATCATGTGCAGCCTTTATGATGCGCTGCCGGCGGTCTTCCTTGCCGGCCTCCCGGCGTGTCAGCGGTTCGGTATCTACGCCATTGATCCCTTCGCGCTTCGCTTTCTGCCTGTCTTTAATCGTTTTTTCCAAACACGTCCTCCAGTCTGGACGAACCCACGCTAAGTTCATGGCAGCGGATCTAATCAGAACCAGTTGCCGTTTGAAGAGATACGCACAGCCTGCCTGCGAGGATCTCCCCACCATCAATATAGCGTGTTTGCGCGTTCGCCCAGCCTGAGGCTGTCAGCCGTTATAATTTAGCCTCAGGCCAGGTCGAGGCCAACGCACCCTGTAAAGCTCGCCACGGCCGGAACAGGTAATCCAGGCATCACGCATGTCGGCGCCCCCAAAGCAGATATTGGTGGTCAGAGCATCCGGGCTTGGAAAGTGTTCGGTCCCGCCATTTGGATCGAAGGCGGTGATCCCACCATTGACGATGGTCGCGACACACACCTTTCCGCCGGCCTCGACGGCAAGACTGTCCAGGAGCTGATATCCCGGCAGCGGGCCAAGTACTCGACCAGGGGTCCATATGTCATTCTGCATCGCGATCTGTCCCGGCGCGGCGATGTCATAGCCCCACACCCTGCTGGTATAGGTTTCCGAGACCCACACCACCTTGCCATCTGGAGAAAGGCCGACGCCATTGGGGGTGATCAGGGGCACAGGAGCACGAACGATCTTGGAACCATCGGCACGCGCGTAATAGAGCGCACCCTGGTCAATCTTGTCCTCCCGCACCTTGCCGAGGTCGGTAAACCAAAAGCCGCCATGGGCGTCGAACACGATGTCGTTGGGCCCGTTCAGCTTGACGTCATCGCAGCGGTCATAGACCACCTCCACCTTGCCCGTACTGAGGTTTACCCGCTGGATGGAGCCAGTTTTGTAGTCATCGGGTACGCCATGAGGCGCCGTGCTGCCGTCCGGCCGCGTGACAAAGGACATGCCGCCATTGTTGCAGACATAGACGCAACCATCCGGCCCAATGGCGGCACCGTTCGGCCCACCTCCAAGCTCGGCGATGGTTTCCCGGTTTCCGTTGGGCGTCACCCGGCTGAGGGTGCGGCGCTGAATTTCAACGAGGATGACCGAGCCATCGGCCATAATGATCGGGCCCTCGGGAAATTGAAGCCCGGAGGCTATCAGCTGAAAGTCCATTCCACCTTCCTCCAATATTGTTATAACACGATATAGTTATACTATGTCCTGTCAACCGCTCCGGTAGGGATGGATTGTGCAATCCGGGCACTCGCGTGTGACGCAGAACGGGAATCGCGGCAGCAACAGCAAGCTGGCAGCTCGGCAAAGTCTTTAGCCTCGCGTAAGACGTTTCACGCCGAATTCTTGCGCGCGGACATCGCTTCGACTGCGATCGTCAGAGAGACGTTGAACGTGCAATCGCCTCGCATCTTCAAAGCGTGGCGAGCGCGAGACGTATTCCGGCCGCACTGATCCCTGAACAGGGGCGCGAACTCACCACGCCAGCCGCCAAGGCATCGTTCAGACATCGAACAATACCGGGCTTGCCCCGAACATGGTGATGGCAGCCATCCGTCTTTGGTGCGGGCTTCCCCTCCGCGCCAAAAGGACGCTACAGGCAGCAGCCACGCCAAATCCATAAAATCATTATTGATACTCCACTCGCGCAAGCACTAGGGTCCAGACTCATAACGCCCACCATACCACGACGGCGACAAGACAAACGGAGGCGAGATAATTTCTGGCGAGGCGATCATAGCGGGTGGCAATGCGCCGGAAGTCTTTCAGGCGGCAGAAGGCGTTTTCGATGCGGTGACGCAGCTTGTAGGCGCTGCGGTCGAAGCTGAAGGGCTGTTTGCGGTTAGACTTGTTGGGAACGACCGCTTTGGTACCGCGCTGGCGAAGCCAGCCCCGCAGCTCGGCGCTGTCGTAGGCCCTGTCTGCGAGCAGCATCCTGGCAGCTTTGGCTTGCTGAATCAGCTCTTGGGCCGGCGGGCAATCGTGGGCCTCTCCGCCGGTCAGCAGGATGGAAAGAAGACGGCCCTTAGCATCCGCGATTGCGTGGATTTTCGTATTTCGCCCGCCGCGCGAGCGTCCAATCGCTTGGTTCTGTTCCCCCCTTTTTTGGCGCCAGCCGCCGAGCGGTGCGCCTTGATATGAGTAGAGTCGATCATCTGCACGTCTGTAGATCGTCCCCGCGCAGCGAGCTCACGGAACAGCCGCTCCCAGACACTGCGCTCGGCCCAGCGCACAAAACGGTTGTAGACGGTGGTGTGGGGGCCATATTCGGGTGGGCAATCGCACCAGCGACAGCCGCTCTTGATCACATGCAAGATGCCGCTGATGATCCGCCGATCATCAACCCGCGCCTTACCACGTACATCCTTGGGCAACAGCGGTTCGATCCGTTGCCACTGTTCGTCGTCCAACCAAAACAGATTGCGCCGCATGTTCCGCTCCATTGCGAACCAGCGGCCTCCAGAGAATCATCAACCGATTCACACAACAATACTTTTATTGGGTTTTGACCCTAGTAGTTCTGCACAGAGGATATGACGGGTTGAAGCTTTGGTAGCAACTCCGGGTCGATTTTGAATCCAGCGCGTCTACCAGTTCCACCACTTGGGCAGAGGGGTGTTTATAGCGACCGGGAACGGGGTCTTCTACCCCTTTGAACGAACCGGCGGCAGCTAGAGCAGCCCGCATTCCACAAGAGCCTCACGTCCCACCAGCCGGCTCAACATGGCAATATGATCCGATGAAAGTTCATATGCTTCGGCCGCCGGATTTGGCGCGGCAACAAGCGACGCCATGCCCGCCTTCACAATGTCACGCGAAACGCCGTTCTCCACGATGGCGCGCACGCCTTGATAGGAGAATGCGCGCGGAAGCCTGACGCTAGGGACAAGCTGGCGGCCCGAAGCGGAAGCGCTCGCAATAAGCGCATAAGCGCACCTTGCAGTTGGCGAGCGCGGTTGAGAATGAGGCGTCGTCGGAAGGACGCGCGTGATCTGTGCTATTGGTTTGACCGGTACGCTGCCAACTGGGCCGATGCTCTGCAGAAAGCGATTGAGCGTGGCGCGTTCGGGATTGTCCGCCGGCTCCCCGGAAAGCGTGTCGGCATGGCGAGCCAAGCTGTGCGGCGCTGCGCCGGAGAGGTTGTCAAGGCCGCCAGCAAGGTTCGTCAGGCATCCGCCCTCATGCAAGCGACGGTGCATTTTTATCAGGAACGCCTCGCGCTCAAGGCAACTTTGCTGATCGGGCGACTCAAAAATCCCGTCAATGCAATAAACAATCGCGCCGCCGTCTCGGATTATCTTCCGTATAACATTGCACTTGAATGGGTTGCTTTCGCCAATCGGGTGATTTCGGCGAGCTTCCGCCTCATGCTCAAGTGCGCGGCGGTTCACGCCTTTCCCGACATAAAACGGCCGGCCATCCGGCCGGCAAAGTACATAGACGTAGAAGCGGCCGGAGATTGATCGAAGATACGCCTCCGCTCCGGCCCGATCTCCCTCGAACAGCATAGCCCCTCGCGCCGCCCGAACTACGCGGCGACGACGCTGATCTTGGCCGCAGACCGAGAACGCGGTTTCTTACGAATGGAAATCTCCACGTCGCGGTCCAGCGCGGTCAGAAACGTCATCAGCCGTTCAACCGAAAAGCCGTCGAGTTTGTAATGTTGCAGCGCCGATACCTTGGGCTGGTTCACCTTGAGCAAGCCGGCTGCTGCCGCCTGGGTGTGGTGGCCTTCCTCAAGGATTTGGTTGATGGCATAGGCCAGCCGCAGCTTGGTTTGGCGTTCTTCGGCGTCGGCAAAGCCAAGATCGGCAAACACATTGGTGCTGCCGTGAATGACGGCCTCGCCCTGAGCTTCACTTTTCCTTGCCATAGTGTGCCTCGTAATCCGCTCGCGCGAGCTTCAACCGCTGAGTGACCAAATCCACGTCGCCCTTGGCCGTCTTGATGCCCTTGGGCGACTTCTTCTGAAACGCATGAAGGACATAGACCACTTCCCGAAAGCGCACGGTGTAGACCGCTCGGTAGGTGTCGCCGTCGAAGTCCTCCACGATCTCAAACACCCCGGCCCCTTCCCCTTTCCAGGGCTTGGCCGATGGATGCTTGCCGCCGAATTGCGCCACCCCCAGGGCGTTCCCCATTTCGGCAAGCACCGGATCGGGAAACTCCATGAAGTCCCGCTTGGCGGAACCCACCCAAGCGACGGGCTTCTCGCCCTTGACCAATTCACGCGCCATATTTATCCCAGAATTGGGATGATTTCAAGAGGCAAGGAAAGGCACACCTGTTGCCGACTCGAAGCCATCGCTTTTCCATCCTAAGAGTCCGGCAGGAATATGGGATCTATGTCCGGCTCAATCAGCTGTTTGACAACCATCTGCGCGATCCGATCGCTGACGGTTGGCACCCCTAAAATCCTTTCGCTGCCGCCATTCTTTTTCGGAATGGAGACCGCACGAACCGGCGGCGGAAAGTAGCTTCCCGAACTCATCCGATTCCAGATCCGATAAAGGTTGCCTTTCAGATCCTTCTCGAACGCCTCGATTGTCTGACCATCCACGCCGGGCGCACCACGATTGGATTTGACCGCTTTGTAGGCTTCGTACACTCGCCGTTTCTCGATTTCGAACGGCTTGTTTGTCGTATCTGTCGACGTCGTCCTGTCTTCCAGTTGTTCCGCTAAATACGACCACCTGATCCGACCCCTTTGCTCCAGCCCCATTACAGGCCCATCAACGCTCTTACAGATCGGTCCGTCCCAATCCCCTTCTTCGGTACTCTCACCTCACGGTTTGACCGCTTGTGCTTCTCCCTTGGCATCAGGGAACTGGTTCCTGCAGTTCCGCGCAAAAGCCTGTGTCCAACTCGCGCCCCCTATACGCCGGCCGCCGTCCGCTCGGTCATCAGGCTCCCCGTGGACTCATCTCAGGAGAAAAAAGCGCCCCTGATTTTGACGACACTTAATACTCTAACGACGCGTCATCAGTGGGTTTGCTTGCGCTCGCCTTTTGGACACTCACCTGCCCCAGGTCTTGCCTGGGACTTTTCTTCCGACGCTCACCACGACGGCTCTTTACTGTCGCAGCTCGGACCGGTTTGAGGCCTGCTCCTGAAAGCCGATCCCGATGGGCCCTCCATCATCTTTCACGCAGCTGTACGACACGATTTAGTTCATTCGCGAACCCCTTTCGTGCCTCTGCAGCACACCCTTCTTTTTGGTGTCCACTGAGATAACTGGCTGGCCATCGTTCAAAAAGAAGGTTGCGCGCGCGTTGATGTATACCCGGTTCACGCCAGAACCCGAAAGTCCTTTGAGTCGATGACGCGGAAATTGTCGGTGACCGAATCACAAAAT
>JBMFWV010000055.1:0-21268 GCA_049964915.1 Rhizomicrobium sp. | reverse complement strand
TCGCGCATCATGCCCTCAAGAATGCGCGATTCCCACCCATCCGCAAAATCTCAACTGCGGTTTTTAGGATGAAAGCCCTACCCAGCTGATCGGGGAGGCCCGCGCACCGATCCCCGCCAGGCCGGGTCAGCTGGAGCGCTACGACTGCGAGTACAAGCGCAACGGGACGGCTAATCTTTTTGTCTTCCTCGACGTCCATCGGCCATGGCGCCATGTGAAGGTCACTGACCGCCGGGCCGCGGAGGACTTCGCCCATTGCATGCGTGAGCTCAGCGATGTTCACTTTCCAAAGGCCGAGAAAATCCGTGTTGTACTGGACAATCTGTCTACCCACTCGCCCAGTGCACTTTATCAGGCTTATCCGGCTGAAGAGGCACGGCGGATCCTGCGCCGTCTTGAGTTCCACTACACCCCCAAGCACGCAAGCTGGCTCAATATGGTCGAAATCGAGATTGGTGTGCTGCGCAGCCAATGCCTCGACAGGCGCATCGCCAGCCGCCAGAAGCTCGTCTCAGAAATCAACGCCTGGGAGACGCAGCGCAACGCAAGCCGCGCGCGCATAAACTGGATGTTCACCACCGATCGCGCACGCCAGAAATTACGCAGGGCCTATCCAAAGCCCGGCAAAGAGTCATAATCCCTGTGCAGAGCTACTAGATTCTTCGTGACGTGAGCAAATCGGGACGTGGCTGCGTCGCGGTCGGGTCAGGAGCGCTGCCCCCAGCAATGGGGGGCTGCTGGGGGCGTGCTCTCAAGGTCGCGCCGGAGACATGTAGGGGGGTATCCAAGCGCTGGAAGATTTAACAGAAGTTTTGCGACTGCTTCAACTGTCTCAACCGTGTATTTGCAAAAAATTCATGTGCGGAGCATCTGGTAAACTCTACTTAAAAATTGGTCTCATAACGCCTTATAAGGCAACTATCTCAAGACATTCTCGTATTGTCGCGAAAGTGTATCAGATTATATTGAACTGTACTTCATTACATCTGAGAAGAAATTGCTCTGCGCACGACCTGTTCTGGAGACAGGTCTGTCGTAACGACGGCCTGGGCAACCGATTGCCGGTTACGCCAGTCTGCGTCTGAGACGTCCGGTGCGGCCGGCAATACCGGATGCAATGCCTATGGTACGGGGAGCGGCGATGAGAAGACCGATGGTGACGCCAAGAAACGTACCTGCGATGACGTCGCTGACAAAGTGCCAGTCACCCCAGACCAGGATGAGCGCGCCGGCACCAAGCAGGGAAAGGAGCCGTCCGCGGATTCGCGGATAAAACCGCATCAACGCGCCGGCGAAGGCGCCTGACAGCATCATGTGTCCAGAAGGAAACCCGTCTTCGGGATTCCCGGAAAGGAAGTGGACAGCATGTGGAGCACTCTGAAACAGCATTTCAACTGGGCTCGGAATGCCGAACAGAAATTTGAAGAGCGCTTCGTTTAGAAAATAGGCGCATATGGAGGCGACGGCAGCAACAAGGATCGCCTTGCTCAATGGCGCCAGTTGGCCACTTACCATGCGCCGCAGGAGCAGGAAGGTCACGACGGCAGCTTCGAAACTCAGAAGAACAACGCCACTGAAGCCGGCATTAATCATGCCAAATCGGTTGGCGTTGAATGCAAAGTGGCGGGCGACAGGCACATCGACCCAGGCGAAGGAGATGGTGGCTCCAGCGATGGTGGCAATCAGGCCAAGCAGCCAGAGCTGGAAACCTCCAAATCGGCTCATGGACTGCGGAGCTGGTGCACGTGTGGACCCTGACGCGGGGCGCGCCTCACCGGAGTTTGGAAGGGTTGAGGATGGCGGACAGAGTTGATCCATGGTGTTTGGCGCCTCAGCTGTGAGCCAGCATGGGCCCCGGCCTTGCCGGAGCTATCAGGTCGATACTCATCCTCTGCTCAAGTCCCTTGGCTATTGATGCATAAGGGGCCCGGTCCCCCGTCTGTTTACCCACCACCCGGGCCAAGCCGCGAAGTGGACGGGGAGGCTTGGACTACTGCCCGGGTCAGATGTCGCTTGCGAAGTTAAGTCCATGCTGTGGCGAGGATGTGGCAGCTCTCGATGAGATTGACGGTGTCGCATGCCGTTCCTGTGGCAACACTCGCTTGAAATTGCCGGACAGGGCGTCCGTCCGGTCACGCCGCCGACGGCGTTCTGGCCCACCTGGCGTGGGTTAAGGTAAGTCTTCGTCCACCCACTCGTGTAATCAGTTCAGACCGCGGGCACGCGTCGGAATGTTCTGCGCCCATCGGTGACGCAGCTTGCCCCTTTGGTCGGCAGATCTAAGGCCAGCGTCAGGTCTGCCCCAGCTTCGACTCCGTCAACATCTGGGCATAACCGTTTTCGCGCATCCATTTGGCCCGTGCCAGATGCTGCTGCAGACTCTTTGCT
Organism: Rhizomicrobium sp.; assembly: GCA_049964915.1. GTDB lineage: Bacteria > Pseudomonadota > Alphaproteobacteria > Micropepsales > Micropepsaceae > Rhizomicrobium. The sequence continues at coordinate 18,880 of JBMFWV010000055.1, read as the reverse complement.
GCTCTCTTCGCGCCTGGTTCGAGTTCCAGAACGTCGCGGATCATCTCCGCGTCGCTGGCTCCTTGGGCAGCTTCATCCAAAAGCCGCGCGTAAAGGAACAGGTGCTCCATGTCGTAAGCGGTAATTGTATCCGACCAGGGCACAGCGTCCTTTACGCGCGTAGATGAACGCCTTTGGCCGGTGGGAGACTTTTCTGACATGGCGGAGACTCTCTTCCTGCATTTCACCTATTATAGTTGATAAACTTAAATTATGTAATCCGCAGATGTTGGCAGCTATGGACATGCGGGCACTGGTCGGACAAAACGTACGCGGGATAAGGCTGGAAAAGGGCCTGACCCAAGAGCAATTTGCCGAGATCACTGGATTTTCCCAGCAATATATCAGTGGCCTTGAGCAGGGACACAGAAATCCTACCGTCGTCACTCTTTTCGAACTGGCGCAGGGCCTGGGCGTCAGTCCCGCGGAACTCCTGCGCCCTGTCCATGCCGGAAAAGCCTGACAATTCCGCCTCCGAAACTCTCTAATGCCGCCACGACGTCAAATACTAGCACAATAGTCCGTGGTTTAAGACACCACAGCCTGTTGGCTTTGGCCCATGCGAGCGCAGGTTGTGGTAGCACGAAATATCCGTCGTTTACGCGTCTCCAGAGGGCTTTCCCAGGAGGCGCTGGCGGTCGATGCGGCTATCGACCGGACCTATGTCAGCCGGCTGGAGCGGGAACTCGAAAACCCCACCGTTGCGGTTTTGGAGAAGCTGGCGATCGCGCTCGGCGTCGATATCGCCGCGTTGTTTGACCAGAACGCCGTGCGCAGCGCGGTCAAGCCCCTCTCCGGCGGCCGCAAAAGAATGGTCGGATAGCACGAGCGCTGGGTTCGCAGCTGGTGGAAACTCCCGATCACTCCTCGGTGATCCCGCCTTGCCCAGGAGGCCTGCGACTCACACCACCAGACGGGCGGTAGCGATGCAGATCTCTTGTGGCGGGAGATGCCCGCGCGGCACCTGTGCCCTAACGTTCCTGTCCCAGAAGAACACCGCCGTCCCAGCCCGTTTGCTGGAATCTGTTGTCGCGCGTAGCCAGACGATGAGGCTCGAGCGCTGCGGCTAGAGCCCGGCGTGGCCCATCATAGTTTGGCACCTGCTTCACGATGGTGAGGAGGTTCGCGATTCGTCGACTGCGCTCTTCAACCACGGTGCCAATCCAAAGGGGAGTTCTACCGGTTGCTGATTTCGCCAATTCCACATTGGATTGCCAAAGGCGCAGCACGAGGCGTTTGTTCAAGACGTCGCCCGCGACAGGGTGCACCAGGACGAGCCTTTCCTGGTGCCCGCTTTCGAGGTGGGGCAGAACCGGCAGGCTCATGACCGCAGCATGCGGCAGCAGCCAGGCAAAGCCGGACTGGAGCGACCAGGAAACAGGTGAGACCCAGCCACGCGCAGATAATTTTCGCATTAGGCTACTGAGGTCTCCGGCCCACTGAAACGTCAGTGGTTCCTCAAACCCGCCAATCAGGTCGATGCGGCGCGCGGGAAGTGTCCGCCAACCGTCGCTCCACCAGCGGGTACTCGTCATAGTTCTGATCTGGCTGCGCACCGCGTAGCGCTCCATGTCGATGGTATGCTCCTGCCCAACATGGAATGTGCCGACGATCAAGAGGCTCGCCACCAGGGTTGCACTGAGGCCGGCAGCACCGACAGCTGGACGAGGTCGCCGCAGATAGGCGATGGCAAGCAGACTGGCCCAGGCGAGGCCGAAGGCAAGCCCGGCGAGCACATCCGAGAGCCAGTGTGCGCCAAGGTAGATGCGGGAAAAGGCAATGGCTGCAACGAGAAGGCCTGCGCCAGTGGCAATGGCGAGCTGCCATCGTCGCGGTGCTTCCCACGCTGCGACGATGGCCAGAAAGCCATAAAGCGCCATGCTGACCGCGGTGTGTCCGCTGGGAAAGGAGAAGCTCGCTGCGGCCAGGCCACCGGAATGGGGTCGCGAGTGTTGCAGCGTGAATTTGAGCAAGCTTGTAAACAAGCTTGCCACAGCGACAGCGGCAGTTTCGTACATGATCCCACGCCAATTTCGCCGCCAGGCCAACCACAGCAAGGTGGCGAGCAATACGGCGATGACCACCGTCGGATCGCCCAGCTCGGTGATCGCAACCATGATCTTGTCGGCCCAGCCGGTTCTCAGCTCCTGCAACAGCTGGAACACTGCCAGATCGGCCCGTACCAGGGGATCTCCTGCGAGCACGTCCTGAACAACTCCCATGAACACCCAAAGGCTGCCAACCAGAAGCGCGCCAAGAACGGCAAGTCCTGGCAATTCTTTGCGGGTGGGGTCGAGAACCGACGAAAGCTGGCGGCCAAGCCAGGTGTTCTGGCTTTGCGCCCATCTGCGCAGTGGCTCCTGGAGGGCGGCGAGCAGTGCAGGCAGGCGCCGTACCACAGCGCGGATGATCCAGATAATTCCAGTGAAGAACACGATCAGCACGATCACAAAGATCATGAGGCGGCCAGCCACCGCGCCAACGAGGACCAGGGACGCTCCTACCGCAGCGCCGGCGAGCACATGCGTCAGTCCCCAAACGAGGGCCGAAAGTATATTGAGAAGGTAGAAACGCGTGGGCGACATCGCGAGGGTCCCCGCAATCAGGGGTACGATGGCGCGAACACCTGGGGTGAAGCGGGCAATGAAGATGCTTTTGCCACCGTGGAGCCGGAAAAACTCTTCCCCGCGCGCGGTCACCGCCGGATAGCGGGAGAGCGGCCAGGCCTCGATAATTGAGCGGTGATAATGACGACCAAGCCAATAGGAGATGCCATCGCCTGCGATCGCTCCCATCGTCGTGACCACAAGCAGGGGTACTATCCGCACAGCCCCTGTCGCCGCCAGTGCACTGATGCCAAGGACGATGGTTTCACCTGGAAAGATCACGCCGATGACAGGTAGGGCTTCGGCGAGTGCTGCAACAAGTACCAAGCCATAGGCAAATTCTTGATGCGCGCGTACGAAATCAATGATTGTGGCGACGAACATGCCCGCGCGGTTTCCTCGCCGCAGCGGCCAGTGCTGCTCCAAACGTGCATCCTTCTCGGCCGCCCTTTCAACTTATAAGTCTCTTATGACCGCGGCAAGCCAGAGCATTGCCGCAGCGCCGCGCGGAGAGGCGATCAGTAGCGGCGCCAGCGGGCAGGCGTGCAGTCCCGACGTCACAAGCTGTGCTGGAGCCAGATCAGCTCCAGGATGTCTTTATCCTCACGTCGAATTCACAAAATTGCGCACCAGCACTGGGCAAATACCGGCTAGGAAAATTGCCGGCACCAGGGTCAAACCGCGGTGCGGGACAAGGCGTTCCGGTCACTTTTTAGACCCAGAATGCCGCCTCGTCGTCTGCATGTCCCCCTACGCGCCCGTCTTGCAGTGGTACGACCGTTGTCGTAGTATAAACATACGACAAAAGTCGCAATTGTGCTGGACATGGAAACAGAGCCCCCATTTCGCCTGCCGTCAGATGAGCTGGAATACGCCGTTCTGAGCGAACTTTGGCATCTGGGGAGCGCCTCGGTCCGACAGCTGCATGAGCGGCTGGGGGCGCCGGAAGGTCTCGTCTACACCACAACTGCAAAGGTGGTGGACCGCCTGCGCGAGAAGGGTCTGATCCGGCGCCGCCGCAAGGGCAATGCCTTTCTTTATCAGCCACGCGTTGCGCGTGAGACCGTAGAGCGCGCCCGCGCGCGCAATCTCGTAACCCGATTGCTGGGCCCGGCGCCGCGCAACGCTGTCGCGACACTCGTCGAAGCGGTTGATGCTGTTGATCCGGATTTGCTCGACGCACTTGAGCAGGCGGTTGCGGCGCGCAGGAGGTCCAGGCATGGAACGTGAATGGCTTCTGCTCATGCTGATCATGTTGCTGGGTGGAGTGGCGCTACACTCTGTGGCCTGGCTTCCCTCCAAGCCCTCTGACAGCACTAGTGGCCGCGCGCAGGAGCAACGGGCATGGCTTAGGCTGTGGTATCCAGTTGTACCTGCTCTGCTCATTGCCGCTTGGCTTGGCGGTTGGGCGTTGACCCAATTTGATCCAGTACGTGATCGGCTTGGGATATGGACGCTCTATGGCTTGTGGCTGCCATTCGCATTTATTTTTGGGCGTGCTGTAGTCCGCGCGGCCTGGGCGCTGTTGCGCTCCACGCCAGACAGCGGGGTGTCGACCATCGGCCTGTTTCGGCCGCAAACCCTGTTCTCTCCATTTCTGGCCAAACAGCTCGATGAGCAGCTGATCTGCGCGGCCTTGGCCCATGAACACGCCCATGCCCGTCATCGCGATCCACTGCGGATCTGGCTCGCTCAGCTCGTCACCGATCTGCAGTGGCCATGGCCGCCGGCGCAGCAGCGCTTTATCAGCTGGCTGGTTGCGCTCGAACTGGCCCGCGATGATGAAGCCCGCGAACTCGGTGCCGACGGCGCAGATCTTGCCGCCGCGGTCATGGCGTCTATCCGCTTTGCGCGTCAGCTTCCGGTGAAGGAGCCCGCCCTATCGAGTGGAACTCTCTTTGCCCATGCCCATCTTTTTGGCGACGGACGTGTGTTGCGCGAGCGGGTGACCCGTCTGCTCGCACCACTATGCCAAGTCGAACAGCTTGCAGAGGACCCGACTCTGTCCTTCCAATCCGCAGCGCTTCTCCTTGTGCCGGCTCTCCTTCTTGCAGCTTTTGCCGGCGCCTGGTTTGGCCCGCCTGTGCTGCAGGCGTTACTCGCTCTCACCGCATGATGAAGCAGGTGTCGTTACAGGCTGCTACGCTCGCAGCTTGCGTCCTGGTTACTGGCCAGGTGGCGGCCGCGCCAGCCCGCCAACGGTTGGCGGATCGGCAAGCAAGGACGGCGCTGAGCGTGACCGTTCGTGTCCAGCAGGTGCGGGAACGCTTTTCGGCATATGGCGAGGTTGAGCCAATCGCTGTGAGTAAGGTGTCTGCGGTCGAGGCTGGTGTCATCGAGCGGCTGGTGCTTCCGGGCGAAAAGGTCAAAGCCGGTCAGGAACTCGCAATCATTGGGGGCATAGAGGCCCAAAGCCTGCTGGCCAGAGAGCGCAGCGCACTGCGTGCGGCCGCAATCAGACTGTCTGCGGACAGGCTCAAGCAGAATGCCCGTCTCGTCACCCGTCAACAGGTCGCGATGGCTGAGGCTGCCTATCAGGCAGCACGGGGGCAGCTGAAAGTGGCGCGGGCTACCCTGACATTGCGTGCCCCTGTGAGCGGCGAGGTGCTGGCGGTTGATGTCAGCGACGGGGAACGGGTTGCTGCCGGCCAACACCTCCTCACGCTGCAGACAGGCCGGCTGTGGCTGAAGGCCGCCTACTATGGAGAGGATGGCCTTGCCATTCATCCGGGCATGACCGGATGGTTTGACCCGGTATCAGGTGCACCGATTGCAGTTCGCGTGCAAACCATCGCGCGCGCGCTTTCAGCTGATGGTGGTGAAGCGGTCGTTCTCAAACCAGTGTTGGCGCACCACCAGGCTCTGGGTATAGCTGCGTTCTGGCGCAACGGAGTGTGGGGCAAGGTAAGGCTTGATGGAGCGGTGCAGCGCATGGTTGCGGTGCCGAGCCGAGCCCTTATCCTTGACCGCGGGCGCTGGTGGGTCATGGTCCTTACGCCAGCGGGCGAACGTCGGCGGGAAGTTCTGCCTGGCCCCACACGCGGCTGGATGACGCTGATCGCGCAGGGCCTTGCCCCGGGGACGCGGATCCTGGTGCAGAACGCCTATCTCGCCTTTCATCAGGACATCGCGCAGCGCTACACGCCGCCCGATTAGCCACATGTTCTCATCACCTCCTCAGTTACCGCCCCTTCTGGCCCGTCCTCTGGTCTGGGTGTTGCTCTTTGGCGTCGTCCTCAGCTGTACTCTCTATGCCTGCCTGAAGGTTCCGGTCGAGGTGCTGCCGCAGTTCGACTTTCCTCAAATCAGCGTCATCGTGCATGTGCCTGGAATGACGGCAAGCGAAATTGAAAATCTTGTAGTTTATCCTCTGGAAGGTCAGATCCTGACGCTTCCCGAGCTTCAAACCGTTCGCTCGACCATGGGCAATGGTGTTGCCTCGATCACCGTGCGCTTTCGCGAAGGCACCGCTGCCACCATCGACCTGCAGGCGGTCAATGGCGCGATCGATCGCGCGCGCACGCAGCTGCCATCAGCCGCCGATCCGCTGGCCCAGATCATGGGTAATGCCATCAATGAGGTGACAGACTACACCGCTGAGATCCCACCGGACATTGCGCCAGCGGAAGTGCAGCGCGCGGTTGAAACCAGTGTTGCCCCAGCGCTGCGGGCGCTTCATGGCGTGCAATTCGTCAATGTGTATGGTGCCGGCGACGAAGCGCTCTGGATCCAGCCCGATCTTGGGGCACTCGAGCGCTACGGAGTGTCGGCGCAGGCCATCGCAGCGGCGGTGCGCCATGACGTATTGCTCAAGCCTTCTGGCTACATCCGCGAGGGCCACAACGACATACTGATCGAGGCCCGCACCCTTCCGGTCCATGTGCGGCAGCTCAAGGCCATCGCCGTGCCAGGACCCCATGGCCCGGTTCCCCTTCGCGCCCTGGCCCGTATTGTGCGAGCGGCGATTCCGACGCGCAATGCGGTCGCGCTCGATGGCCGGCCCAGCGTGGCTCTGACCATCATCAAGCAGCCGGGCGCTGCGACCACAGAGGTTACAAGAGCGGTTCAGGCGACCATTGAAAAGACAGGCAATCAGCTTCCGCAAGGGGTGCGCTGGGTACGCATCTATGATCAGGGTCACATCGTGCATCTGGTTGGTGCGGATCTGGGACGCAACCTGCTCATCGGCATGATGCTTGCGATCGCGGTGCTCTTCTGGGTGCTGGGGGCCGGTCGCGGGATCTGGGTGCTCGCCCTCAGTATTCCCTTGGCACTGGCCCTTGCCACGGCGGCACTCTACGCCATAGGGCAAGACCTCAACCTCATGACGCTGGGTGCCCTCACAGTAGCCGTGGGCCTTCTCGCCGATGACGCGATCATCGTTCTGGAGAGCATCTACCATCAGTGGGAGACAGGAGACGGTCACTGGCAGGGAATATGGAGTGGCGTAAGACAGATCATCATTCCTGATATCTCGGGCACGCTGAGTAATGTGGCAATCTATCTGCCACTGCTTTTCGTTGGTGGACTGGCAGGCCTGTTCTTCATACCCTTCGGGCTCGCGATGAGCTTTGCGCTCCTTGCCTCGCTCCTGGTTTCGCTCATCTTTATCCCCCTCGGCCTGGGCTTTGCAGGTGCTCGCCCGGGGTCAGGATCCAGCAGTGGCCACCGCGTGCTCGTTTGGATCCGTCATTACAATGAACGACTTTTCCACGTCGTCTCCCGACGTCCACACCTCGCACTTGCCATCACCTTTGGTGTCCTCGTGGTGAGCCTCGTCGGTCTCTTGGTTGTTCCGATCAATTTTCTGCCATTGCCCAATGAGGGGGTTCTGCTCGAGTCATTCGCCTTGCCTCCGGGAAGTTCGCTGCTTGACACCCGTGCGGCAGTCAACCAGATGACGCGAAAACTCCTTGCGGATCCGGCGGTGGCGCACGTCTATGCCCGGATCGGTTCGTCAGCCAGCACCACGTACACCGAGCCTTCGAACGCCGGTGAGATGCAGGTGCTGCTGCGCCGTGGCGTGAGCGTCAATGCTCTTGATCGGATTGCGCGGCGGATCAAGCGTGAATCGCGCCTGCCCGGGGTTCAGCTTTCGGTAGATACGCCGACCGTCGAACGGCTTGGTGAGAGTCTCTCGGGTCTTCCCCAGCCCTTTGTGATCCATGTTTTTGGCGCCCAAGTCGCTACCCTTGGCGTCACCGCGAGAAAGATCGCGGCGCGCCTGCGCACCGTTCCGGCACTCTCGGACGTCTTCGACAATGACGGCTATCCGGTGCCGCAATTGCAGATCACTCCGTCTGATTGGGCCCTGGCACATTACGGGCTGACACCCGCGGCGCTCTATGCCCAGCTTGATCCGCTCCTCAATGGTCAGCTTCTTGCAGAGGTGCCAGAGGGTAATGTGCCCCTTGATCTCTACATGCGTCTTGCCGGGGCGCCGCAGCTTTCGCTTTCGGCGCTTTCGCGCCTGCCGATTCATACCCAAGGATGGACGCCGCTTGATCAGCTCGCCCGTCTCAAACTTGTCGAAACGCCCAATCAGATCCGGCATATCGCAGGCGCAAGGGCGCTTGACATACTCGCCACCCCAGACGGCCCCCTCGCCGGCACGGTCGCGGCCGCCCGACATGTCCTTGCAGGATTGAAGCTGCCGCCCGGCTACCGTATCGCATTCGGCGGGCTCTACGCTCAGCTTGAACACGCGCTCCTTGCGCTGCTGCTGGCTGCGGTTGCGGCCTTTATCCTCATGCTCGGTCTGCTCGTACTGCAATTCGAGGGTTGGCTGATCCCAGGGATCCTTCTCCTTGAGATTCCCCTTGCCATCACAGGGGGGGCGATTGCCTTGATCGCAAGTGGTGTCGGTCTAAACGCGACGGGCATTGTCGGCTTTCTCACCCTGATAGGAATCGGACTACGCCACAGCATCGTGCTTCTTGATCGGGCGCGAAAGAACGAGCTTGCGGGCATGGCGCTTGAGGACGCGGTAGAGGAAGCCATTCGGGTGCGCTTTCGTCCGATCCTGCTTACCGCCGTCACCGCCATTCTCGGCATGTTGCCCACCGCCTTCGGAATTGGCGAGGGTGCTGCTCCCGAACAGGGCCTTGCAGTCGTGATCCTGGGCGGACTTGTCTGGAGTGCCGTGCGCAGCACCAATCTCATTCCGGCCCTTTACCTGCATTGGCGCAGGCTCCAGCTGGCACGAGGACTGACAATATGAGCCGCCCCTGCACCCGTCTTGCGGGCCTAACGATTAGGGCATTTGCGACGGTGGCCGGCTGTGCGGTGCTTCTTTGCGCCTGTGCCGTCTATCACAGAAAGCCGCTTCGAGAGACCGCAGACCTTGCCTTGGCACCGACACTTTCCATACCCGCAAGCCGTCTTGCAATTGCCGGACTTAAGCCGTCTCCGCTGGATGTCGCCAAGGGTCTGACCGAAACCAACATCGTCACCCTTGCCGTGGTCAATGACCCCCAGCTCAAAGCCGCCCGTCTTGCCGCCGGAGTGGCACACGCGCAGTTGCTTTCTGCAGGACTGCTGCCCGATCCGCAGATCGCGGGAGGCCTTTCCAGATCGTCCATGCTGACCGGATATAGTGCGAGCCTTGCCGAAGATATCGGCGCACTCCTGACCCATGGTGCTGCCGAGGACGCTGCCCGGGCCCATCTTGAGAAGGTACGACTCAATATCCTGTGGCAAGAGTGGCAGGTTGGCGCGCGGGCGCGGCAGCTGTTCATCGAAAGTCGAGAGATGGCAAGGCTCCGTGATGTGCTTGCTGTCCGGCGTCAACTCGTTGCCCGGCTTTACCGTGCAGATCTGAGGGCGTTGCACCATGGCGATGCTACCATCAGTGGCATCACCTCCGATGTCATCGCCTTTAAATCGGCGGAGAGGGCCTATCGACGGGTCGAACTCAAGGGCAACAAGATCCGTCATGACCTTGATGCCCTGCTTGGTCTTACACCCGATGTCAGATTGCGGCTGCGGGGCGCTCCTGTCGGGAACCTGATGAGCCTTGCTCAGTATCATTCAGCGATTGCCGCCCTGCCACACCGCAGGCCCGATCTTCTGGCGTTGCAGGCAGGATATCACAGTGCTGAAGCACAATTGCGCGAGGCCATTCTCGCGCAGTTTCCACTTATCGGCGCGGGCGTAACCAAGACGCGGAGCGCGGAGGACGGCATTTCCAGCATTGGTTTCAACGTGACGCTGACCTTGCCGCTTTTTAATCGCAATCGAGGGGCGATTGCTGTTGCCCGAGCCAGCCGGGCCCAGCTTCGTCAGGCTTATGAAGCCCATCTTGATGCGGCGACCGGTGAGGCGGATAAAATCTGGACAGCGACTGCTATAATGCACCACCAGTTCAGGAGGCTTCGCTCGCAGCTTGCAGGCTTTGTGCGGGCCGCCGCCATTGCAAGGAAAAGTTTTGTCGGGGGCATCTTGAGCCTGCAGGATTATGCTCGGCTTGAGGACAACGCCCTGGCGATCAGAGCCCAAATCATCCGTCTCCACGCATCACTTCAGATAGCGCAGGCCGCGCTGGCAACCATTCTTGCGCTACCGCCAACAGATACGAAGGCATAGCCGGATCGTTCATTTCCGATGGCATCGTCCCGGCCAATGGAGCAAGGACCTGGTCTGGCAGACCCGGGATCTGCCGCCTGTCGCGGCGCCCGGTTCAAATGTGTGCCGAGGGCACGGTGTTTGGCAGCCGCAAGGGCGCAAAATTCATCTCATTGCCCGGCGCAGGCAGGGTGATCGTGCTCATCACCCAAGGCAAATGCCCTTACTGAACATCCGCGGTCTATTTCTGTCGCGGCAGGGTCTTGATCACAGCCGCAACAAAGGCGTCATGGTTTGCATAGAGCCGATCGCTGTCCGGCTTTGGCCAGGCGCTGTTGGTGACGATGACAAGGTTTTCCTCGGGATTGATGTAGATCGATTGGCCGAAAATCCCGATAGCTTCATAGGCTTTGCCGCCAGGCTCCACCCACCATTGGAAGCCGTAGCCATAGTGTTGCCAATCGCTCTGGATCTGGGTGCTTGAGGCCTCTTTGACCCAATCCTTGGGCAAGATCTGTTTGCCATCGGCGACACCGCCATGCATGAAAAACAGGCCGAAGCGCGCATAATCACCCAGCGTCATGGACAGGCAGCAGCCGCCCATTTCGTTGCCGCCGCGGTCGAGCATCCAAACTGCATTGCGCTGCATGCCGACGGTCTTCCAGATCTTTTCGGAAAGATAATCTGCCAGATGCATGTGGGTAGCCTTGGCCACCAGGACGCCGATGAGATCGGATTCGCCAGTTTTGTATTCGAATTTGGTGCCGGGTTTGGCCTCGCGTGGCAGTCGTGCCATGTAGGCGACCACCGGATCCTCGCCGTTGGAGGGCACTGGTTCGAGCGCAAAGCGGTTCACGTCCGAGTTGGGATCGGTGTAATCCTCATTCCACTTCACACCTGAAGTCATGGTCAGGAGTTCGCGGATCGTGACGCCATCATAGGCACTGCCCTTGAGCGCAGGGATATATCTGGTCACTTCGGCATCAAGGCCGGAGATGTAACCATCCTTGATCGCCGCACCCACCAGTGTGGAGGTGATGGACTTACCGACCGAAAACGAAGTCCAGCGGTCATGTTCGCTGTCCCCGAGACCGTAGCGTTCCAGCACGATCTTGCCATCATGGACGACGATGAGACCGGCAACGTGGTTGGCGCGCATGAACCGGGCTGTGTTCCAGCGGGTACCACGATAATCGTAATGTACGGAAATCTGATGGGCCGCACGCGGCAGCGGCATGACGTGGTTGCCGCGCTTGACGACGCGGGTAGGGAAGATCTTCTCGATATTCCGGTAACCCACCACCTGCTGCTGAGGGGTCCAGAACAGGAAGTTCTTTGCCGGCGGCAGCACCAGGACTGTGGCGGGGCGAGTTGCACCGGCTGACGGCGGCGCATCGACCGAAACTGCGACTGCGGCAACAAAGGCAGCAGCTGCCAAGGCCGCCAAGCGGATTGTTCGCATGATTGTCCCGGTACTTATCTCTAGCACATAAAGACACAGCGCACTCGAGCCGGAAAGAGGGAATCTGGGGCGTTAGGCAGGCCTTGCGCGAAACGTGCCTCGACAAAGAAGGACCGGACAGCAAACTTGCCACATAGCCTTTATCAGGGATGCAGGGTCGTGCAGGTTCCGGAGAGTGGAATTTGGGCGCTCCTGGACACGGATATGGCAAGAGCCTGTTCCGGCAGATCACCTCGTCGGGGCTCTTGAGGCCAAGATCCTTTCCGCGGCTAAAGATTTGTACGCAAACCAATGGGCCAGCCTCCGGCTGAATCGGTAGGTTGGTAAGCGGTTACGTGCGCTTGCCCCAACGTGGAATTGACGCAGTGGGGCGACGCTGTGGCCTGGGACACGAATGCCATAGAATGCTGACCTTCTTCCATTGTCATTGATCGCTTACCTCCGGGCGTGCATGCGTATCTGCACGCCCTCCGATCTTGGCGTAACAATCCACAAACGCCGCTAGCAGCTCGGCCCAGAACAGGTCGGACTGGCCAACCGCGTCGTGGCACCAGCCCTATATGGGCCATAGCCCTTGAAAAGCGGTACCCCGTGCAGCGCGCGGCCCTGCCCAGCGGACCTACGAAGCCCTCGATGTTCACCGCGGCAGCCAGAAACCTAACTCTGCCAGAACGAACCCATCGGCCTGACATTGACGCGATCCTCTCTATCGTCCGCAAGGCAGACAAGAGATGACAGAAGAACCTGTCGCCCAGTTTGGCGACAGGGACGTCGGCCCGGTGCGGCAGCACACGGGCGGCCACCCCATCTTCATTGAAAAAATGGCCTGGTGCTGAAGGAGTTTCCGACAGGATTTTGCCACCCAATTAGTACAATGGGAGATTCGTGGATCCCAGAAGCGTCTTGACAACAAAACTGGCCGGCCTTGTCAGAACCTCCGAACGTGAACGATGCCGCGTTGCTGGTATATGGCGTTTAGCTGTGCTCCTTGGGAAATGTCAGGGGAACATTTTGGTGATACTGAATCAGGTATTTCGAAAGCTTAAAGCCACGGAGGGCCATTCAAGCGTTAGCTTTGCATCCCTATTCGAAATGCGCCGGGATCGCGACCACCAAGATATATCACTCCAAACGGCGGCAAAGCTACGAAACCCGGCGGGCATCATCGTGTGCCCGTGGCCGAACTTGCATACGCAAAACCCCTTTTTCTCTCGCCGCCTGTGCAAACGGGATGCTGATAAGTGCCGTTAAGGTCAGAATCGCTACCAGCGCCCAGGCGTCATTTACAGATTGGGTATATGCGGCCCGTTCAATCATCGGTTTAAGGATTGCACGGGTGAAGCTGTCAAGCGGACCTTTCTCACGAGAGCGGAACAGCGCCAGTGGAATGCCGACAAATTTCGCGGTTTTGACGTCACCCGCCATAAGCTGTCTGACGATGACGTGAGCATGAATGGTCGCGCGCCCGTAAATGACGCTGTCGATTAGCGCAAGACCTATTGCACCGCCGAGATTTCGCATCAGATTGAACAAGCCGCTGGCATCCGGCACAGCTTCGGGGGCGAGGTGACCAAGCGCCAACCGCGTCGGTGGCAACAGACAGAACATGATCGCCACGCCACGAATGATCTGAGGCCAGAGCATGCCGCTAAAATCCGTTTGGGGGGTTTGAAATCCGCTGAGACCAAGTCCAATAGCGAAAAGCGTAAAGCCCGCCGTCGTGAGCAATCCCGGGTCCAAGCGCCGCTCAAGCGCGACCGCAACGGGTGCCGTTACCAGTTGAGCGATGCCTGTGACCAACATGATCTCACCTATCCTCAGAGCGTCGTGACCTCGGACATAGGCTAGAAACACGACCATCAGATAGACCGATCCATAAAGTCCGATGCCGAGCACAAAGCTCAAGAGGCAGCCGACCGCGAAAATGGGATCCATGAATGTGCGTAACTCCACCACTGGCATTGGACGGCTGAGCGAGCGACGCACGAACCCAGTACCGCTGACGACGGACAGCGCAAGCAGACCGCAGACGTAGGGGGAAAGCCAGCCGCGGTCAGGCGCTTCCTTCAGCGCAATTTCCAGCGTCGCAAGCGCAATCGTCATGCAACCGATGGAAAGAAAATCCAACGATCGCGCCTCTCGGGGGTTTGGCCTTTCCACCGGCAGCAGCCATACCGTCGCCACGCCCGAAAAAAGTCCCGGCACCACATTGATCAAGAACATCCAATGCCAGGAATAGGTCTGTGTGATCCAGCCTCCCACAATCGGTCCGACGGTGGGCCCGAGCACCGCGAGGACTCCGGCCATGGTGGTAGCGATGCCTTGAAGTCGCGTGGGAAACAGCAGGAATACCGCCGTGAAGACGGCCGGAATCAATGTCCCGCCTGAAAATCCCTGCACGACGCGCCATGCCATGAGGACGGCGAAACTATCGCTTGATGCGCAGCCAATAGACGCGATTGTGAAGATAAAAATTGTGCTCACGAACAGCCAACGCATGGTCAGCAGTCGTGTCAGAAGTCCTGTGAGAGGGATCGCGATGACTTCGGCGATAAGATAGGCGGTTTGAACCCAACTTATCTGGTCGCGCCCAATTCCGAGCGCTTTCTGGATCGTGGGCAGTGAGGTCGCCACCACCTGCACGTCCAGAATCGCCATGAACATGCCAACGCACATCATGGCAAAGCCGACCCATGTCGCTGCCGAAATTCTATCCTGGTCGTTCGGAGTAATCGGTTGCTCCTGCAAGGGCGGCGTTCTCAGCCGCGATTCGGACGGACAGAACCATTGCATTCAGAACCGAGAATACCAACGCATACCAGATCAGGCCGAATGCGAGAGGAAGGACTGCGATCTCCCCGATAACAACAACGTAGTTTGGATGCCGTATAACACGATAGGGGCCACTTTTTACCAGGGCCGCGCCCGGCAAAACCACGATACGTGTCGTCCAGCGGTCTCCCATTGTTACCAGAACCCAAACCCGCAAAACCTGCAGAATGGCAAAGAGCGTTAGCCACACCCAGCAGACTGGGCGGTCCCATGCCAGCAACCACAATCCCCCGAGCCAGGCAATATGAAGCCCTACGATCAGTGGATAATGCGCTGGCGCAAACTCCTTGGCGCCGCGGCTTAACAGGCGTGCCGTATTATATCTGGCAAGAAACAATTCCGCCACGCGTTCGGCGGTCACGACCGAGAGAACCGCGACGGCGAGGATCAATTGGGCGCCTTTAGCGAGACACAACTCGCGCTGAACCCGGGTCCCATCGCCAGCATCACAGAACGTGGTAGCAACCCCGCACGCAAGCTCTCGTCGAGAACAAAAAGCGCGGTGGGGGCCGACATATTGCCATACTCGCGAAGGACCTCCCGTTCATGGTCGAGCGCGCCTTGGCCTAGCTGCAGTGTTTTCTCCAGCGCTACGATCACCTTCGCGCCGCCGGGATGGCAGATGAAGCGATCCACCTGGCTCATCCTGATTCCGGCGCGCTCCAGAATTCCCGAAACCGCATTCCCCAGATTTGCCTCGGCAAAGGAGGGGATTGCCTGTGCGAAAATCACCTCGAAGCCTTGCGAATCGATGTCCCATCCCATGATATCGAGTGTGTCGGGCCAAGTATGTTCCCCGCACGCCTCGACTTCAGCTATGCCGGAGTCCCCGGCGCGCAGGACACACGCCGCCGCTCCGTCGCCGAACAATGCGCTCGCAACGATATTCGCCTTGGTCAGTTGATCCAGTCGGAACGAAAGCGTGCAAAGTTCCACGACCACAAGCAGCACATTGGCGCCGGGCTGCGCCCTGGCTAGCCTCGCTGCGATCGCGAATCCCGAAACGCCGCCGGCGCATCCCAAGCCGAAGACCGGAACGCGCTGGACATCGGCGCGAAAGCCCAAGGCCGCCGATGCGCGCGCCTCCAGACTTGGCGTTGCGATCCCCGTGGACGAAATGGTGACGACGACATCAACTTCGCCCGCGGTAATCCCCGCCGCTGACAATGCTTTGCGTGCCGCATCGACGAACAATTCATGGGAGACTTCGAGATATATCGCCGTCTTTTCCTTCCAGCCATGTGGCTGGGAATACCATTCTATCGGGCGCGCCGCATGCCGTTTGTGGAGGCCCGCAGTTAGATACACCGGCGCCATACGATCAAAGGCACTGTATCGATCGCCAAACATTTTGCGGGCAGCAACGACGACTTCCTCCTGAAGCAGAATGTGTTCCGGGACCGCCGTGGAGAGCGAAATCAGCTTCGCTGTTTGATCCATATGACTCATAAGGAGACCCCGATCGTCGATTGATGGTACTTTCGTCGCCTGTTCGTCTTTTCTACCGTGAATACGCACTGAACATTGATCTCGTCTCTGAAACGGTGCAGCGCGTTTATATCACTGTTAAACACCGAACGAGATGGGACCAAGTTTCCATCAAAATTACTCTCTACCCAGGATGCGGTCTCTGTGGTGCAATCAATCACATGTGTGCCTCTTTGGTGGGGATGCGCTTTGCAGCAATTTCTTAAATTGGCAGATCAGTTCTTCCCGTCAGTGAGTGCAGCGCAACTATCGTGCACTTCGGCTTACTCAGTTTGCGGAACACCGCCTTCATGCTCCCCGATGAATAAGCAGATTGTATCATGCGCGTCCGTTGTGAAGAATTGGCGGGCATTTTGTCATGAGCGTTCTCAAATGTTGCGCCGTGAAGGCTTCTGTCAGGACGTTGACCGTACAGCTTCGTGAGTCGCGAGAAGGTCTTGCATGTCGGAGGCATGTTCTTCCTCTACCGCCAGGATCGACTCGATCATGACACGCGTGGTGGGATCGTTATTGCCAAAAAAACGGATCAACTCGCGATAGTGGTCCACGGCGATCCGTTCGGCGATGAGGTTTTCGCGGATCATAGCGAGCATGTTCGACCCGGTCGCATACTGTGATGCCGACCGACTCGCGAGGTTGGCCGGATCGAAATTGGGTGCTGCTCCCAACTGGTTGATCCGCTCGGCAACGGCCATTACATGCTCCATTTCTTCTTTGGCATGCTGCGCGAATTCCGCCTTTACTCCTTCGCTCGCCAGGCCAGTTGCGGCAATCGAATGCTGCGTATAGCGCAATACACAGACGAGCTCTGTTGCCAGTACGGTCTGCAAGATATCGACTGTGCGAGTGACATCGCCGACATAAGTGTTGCTGACAACGCCCTTCTCGACGTGGTGACGTGCCTGTTCCCGCAAGGTTTTGACATCGGTCAGGAACGGTTCGGTGATGTGTGCTTCCGGGGTAGAAGAGTTCTTCATATCTGTCTCCGGTTGTTGGGTGTCGGCGCTCCTAACGACAGCGCCAGGCTTGTTTTGACATTGGGACGCTGCCCTGGTTAGGGAAGCTGGATGAGTCCAAGTTTCAACTCCTAGTGTTTGCGGCTACTGGGAAGATAGAACAAGCACACGCACGCAATCGCCAATAGGGCGCTAGCAATCGACACTCCGAGAACCCAGCGAATATGCCCTCCAGTTTCGTCTTGGCGAGCATCGTCAGTCCCGATAGTAACCTGCTGGTGCGGGATAGGAACTTCTTCAAGGATCGTCGATCTATCATCCATGATGGCGCTCTGGTTTCTCAACCCGTCAAGAGTCGTTGATGACTGCAAGCAACGCGACTGTTTGCCGTTTCGTGTCTAGCTTCGGCAAGCGATGTCTCCGTCGGCAGCTTTCTACGCGTCTGCTTGTTGCACGGCGCTGTCCGGATCATTTATATTGTTAAGCCAATCTGATCATCGTGACTGTGCAATTTTGTACGGAATGCCTGTCGTCACCGGCCGAGGCTACCCAGCTACGTGGGGGGCGCAGCGCGATCAACCGGATGTCCCTCAGCTAGCCACCGCGTTTGCAGGCTAAATCCTGAGCGTTTCGGCGGACCACTTGGCCAGAGGCAGACCCCAGTTCGGGATCTTGCCGTGGCTGCGAAAGAACATCTCCTTGTAGATCATTTTCTGGGCATAGGGCAGTCGGCCCATCTGCAGATCCTGGATATCCCCACCAAACCATGAATTCGAGTGGATGTAGAAGGCCTTGCCGCCGCCCATGTCGCCGATGCAGATAACCTCAGGCATCCAGGGCGCGTCAGCCTTTTCGGCGGTCATCAAGCCTACCTCTTTGGCGATCTGGCGGCCGACGATCTCGGCCTCCTGGTGACCGATGGCGCCCAGTTTCGGTACGGTGATGGCCGCGGCGTCGCCGCAGGCGAAGACATTGGGGTAGTCCGGGTTACGCATCTTCATATCGGTGATGATAAATCCAACTTCGTCGCTGACCGGCAGACCCTTCAAGAACACGTGCGGCGCCCAGTTGGGGAAGATGATGTTGAGCTCTGACCGGATATTCTGACCGTTCGCAAACTCTATTCCCGCCGCGGTCAGCCGCGTGATGTTTTCGGTCTTGTTGATATAGCTGAAGCCCATGGACGAGGCGGCGTCGAGCAGCTGTTGCACGACCTTTTCGCCAGCGTCTTCTGCGATCAACGCACCGGGCGTGAAAATGGTGATGTTCTTGGGGCCACCCTTGTCATGTTCTTGCAACCAGTGCGCCAGGGCAAGGGACACCTCCACAGGCGGCCCCTCGCAGGCGGCCAGTGCGATCGGCAGCCAGTCAGGCTTTCCCGTTAGGCCCTGCTGGAACCGCGCTGAGCCCACCGCAATGGGCCCCCCTTTGTAGTCATTCTCAAGAAATTCGAGCAACCGGTTGGCGTGGAAGGCGTCAGAGACCGTGTGGCCGTATTGCGCGAACCCCTCGATTTCATCGTAAGCCAGCCGCGCGCCCAGCGCAATCACGAGATAGTCGTAGCTAATTACATAGCTTGGAGCGCCAGGCCGTTCGTTCGGGCGCATGGTCACCTCCTGGGCCTTCACGTCGATAGCTTCGACTTCGGCCTGGCGGAACTTGATGTTGTCGCGCGCCAGTGTGTCCACCAGGTCCATATGCATGGTGACCGCCGGATCGCGCCCTTCAAATATTTCCAGCGGGATATTGGGAATGTAGTCGAGATATGCTTTCTGGTCGACGAGCGTGATTTCGACTTCGTCCTTTGCGTATTGCCGAATCTTTTGCGCGGCGCCGAGCCCAGCAAAGTTCCCACCCAAGACTAACGAGGCTTCGCCTCAGACCGACGAGGCTTAGGATAAGATAATGAGGAGTGAGGCCCCGGTCGAGCCTGC
>JBMFWV010000054.1:0-21293 GCA_049964915.1 Rhizomicrobium sp. | reverse complement strand
GGAGATGCCTTGGTGCGGACCGTTCTTTACGAGGCGGCGAACATTATACTCACGCGACCGGTGAAGGGCTCGACGCTGAAGAGCTGGGCGATGCGCCTGGCCAAGCGCGCAGGCATGCGCAAGGCCAAGGTGGCGCTGGCCCGCAAGCTCGCCGTTGTGCTGCACCAGATGCTGGTGAGTGGTACAGCGTTCAATCCGACCCTGGCAGCGGCGGCACGGGCATGAATGGGCTTGGAAGCAGAAGGAGTTCTTGAGTTCGGGCGAGGATGACACCTCTCGTCCGGAGCAGGTCCCGTCGCCGGGACGATGGATCAGGTCAGGCCGCAAAAGCGGGAGCAGCATCCTGTAATGACTGCGTGTCTCTAGATAGGCCGGCCTATCCTCATCTGACCCCATGATGCAGCGGCTTTACGTCGACTGCGGACAGAAGCAAGACACCGGCGATGGAGAACTGCACAACGAGGGACTTGACACCCTAAGGCCCGTTACAGAAGCGCTTTTTTTCGAAAGTGGGCAGATCCTGAGTAAGTGAATGCAGCGGTAGTGGCCATCGCCCTTCGTACGGGCTGGATGATGGAACCTGAAGCTCGCCTTCGCCCCCGAACAGAAGGGCAGATTCCAGGGGCTCGATCTCAGGGCCGATAGACATTGTCTCAGGTCATCCGGCAGCGACGTCAAATCGCAGCCATCATACAATGCGCTTTGGTTTATGGTATCTGCTGACAATGCCACGCAAATTGTGGTTAACGCGAAAGCCTGACAGGACGGTTGACTCAGCCTTGGATCAGAGGGCCCGCCGCATCAGGCGTCCTGAGCGCGCGGCATGGCCCGTTGCGTCGGACGATGGCCCTCGGTTTTCCCAACTGCAAGGACCGGTGGTTTCGCGAGACAGTTCGTTTCGCTTTTTCCGCAGACACAGGTCGGGCTGTCCTTGCTGAGTGAAAGCGCGGCGGCCTGACTATCGCGTTTGATGTGTATGAGTGTGCTGGAAACTGCAACCGCCGTACGGGCGTTTGTCAGTTCATCTCGTATTTGGGCCAGGTTGTTAACAAGCTCACTGATCCAATGACGATACTCATCGATCATGACCTCAAGCATCCGTTCGTCATTGGAGATGCTCTTGTCGGCGAGCATTCTGGCGAAACCCATATCTGTCTCTGGACATACATTGCCGTCAGAAAGCCATTGAGAGCTGGCATCTTCGCTGGCCTCACGGGAGCAGAATTTGGGCACGTAGCTACCGCGTGGCAGTTCGATAATGATGTCGTCCTCTGCCCCATCGAAGGCGTAGTAACGTGCCAGAGCATTGCGCAGGCGATTGGCCTCGACGCGCACGATCGCATCTGCCGCCGGATCAAAGCTTTCGGGTCGCTCGAGCGCCAAGGTCGCTATGGTATAGGCCTTGATCAGGCGGGCATTGCCCTCAAGTGTCGTTTCGACGATGAACCGGAGGAACGATGACAGGCGTGGCGCAGCAACAAAATGTGCATGATTGAGTACACGGCCGAGCGCGTCACGCACGCTCGCATGATCGATTTTCACCTGCTGGGACTCATTATGGTCAGCCATAGCGCCAATCTCCTCGCATTTGGCAACGAAGGCGCACCCGCGTCGCGTTCCGCCTGGATTGGCCCAGTGTTGCAAACTGAAAATGGCAGTGCATCACTGCAGGTTTGGCTATCGACATCATTAGATCTCCACATAGCTAAACCTCCCGTTGCACCTGCAAGGCTCTGCGTTATCGTCGAGCCGGAAGTTTGGCAGGATCTCGTTGATACAGATGCATTGGACGCATGTCTGTTATGGCTCAAGGACTGCTGTCTAATGTAAAAATAAAACACCTAGAAGATAAGAATGACTCCGCAAGCGCGGCGCCACGTTGATCATGATCAAGTATTCTATATTATTTTTAATTTTATGTACAGGGCAGGATGCAGAAAGCTTTTGGCCAGCGCCCCCCGGTGGCGGCGCTTAAGCCAATCTCGCCCGAAATCTGACCGGTCCAGCCTCGCGGCGGGAGAAGGAGCCGATCTGGATGTGTGGCCGCTTTACCAATCGCTATAGCTGGCGCCAGCTTAAGGAGCTCTATGAGCTCAGTGATAGCCTTTACCCTCAGGCGCCATCCAATTTTGAACCCCGCTACAATATTGCGCCGACCCAGAGGAGTTTCGTCGTACGTCAGCGCTCAGACGGGAGGCGCGAACTTGTACAGTTGCGTTGGGGGCTTTTGCCCTCCTGGGCCGCATCACCGCGGGACGGCGCGCGCATGATAAATGCGCGCTGCGAAACGGTGGCCACCAGTCGGGCCTATAAAGAAGCCTTCCGCGCACGCCCGTGCCTCGTTGTCGCCGACGGCTTTTATGAGTGGGCAGCGCTCACTGCCTCTACCAAACAGCCCTATTTTTTGCAGCGCAAAAACGGCGCCCCTTTTGCCTTTGCCGGGCTGTGGGAGACGCGGCATCTGACCGAGGAAGACACCTTTACCGTCATCACCTGCCCTGCAAATCCTACCGTGGCCGCCATTCATGACCGCATGCCGCTTATGCTGGCGCCCTGCGACTGGCCAGCCTGGCTCGAAAGCCCAACGATGCGCCTTCGCTGTCTGTCCCACCCTCTACCCGCCGAGGACATCGACATCTGGCCCGTTGATCGTGCGGTCGGAAATCCCCGAAACCAGGGGCCAGCGCTGATCACCCCAGTCGTGCTTGCGGACAATGACGGCAAGTCTTGACCACAGACACCGGCATCGCGCAGCCGAAAGCGACGGCCACACTGGCGCGAGCAATAGAGGATGTGAGCGTCACAGCCTTTGCGTAGCCAAGATGCGCTGGTATCCCGCCTCACTCAGCTGACGGCCACGGGCAATCGCCCGTCTGACGCTGTCGCGCAGACAGTCATGAGGATCACGCCATTCTCTTGCGACGCGTGAGGCCCCGAAGAGGGCGATGGCGATCTGACGGTGGGCCACCCCGGCACGCCAGCCATCAAGCGCAGTCAGAACCTGAAGCAGTCGGGCCGCCGAGCGCGGTTGCTGAAGGTGCAGCGGATGCAGCGAGGCATGACGTTCGAGCTCCAGTAACTGGTACCATGACCGCAGCGGGGCGCCGCGCAGCGGTCCTGCCTCTGGCTCCGGAAAGAGGTGTACCGGATGACGCAAATCACTTCCGGAGATGCAAAGCTGCAGACTGTGTTGCCGATCCCGTACGAGCAGGTGCTGGACCCCGCCGCTGCGGATGACGACACCATCGAGCGGCAAATCGGCGAGACGCAAAGGTGGACGACCACGGAT
Organism: Rhizomicrobium sp.; assembly: GCA_049964915.1. Lineage (GTDB taxonomy): Bacteria > Pseudomonadota > Alphaproteobacteria > Micropepsales > Micropepsaceae > Rhizomicrobium. Next base: position 18,004 of record JBMFWV010000054.1, on the reverse strand, counting down.
CGGCGTCGCGATGGCAACCGCCTTCAAAACACTCGCGTAGATGTCGGGATGCCACACGATATCGGCATGCGTCGCGTCCTCGCTCGCTGAGGACGCGTAGAGACAGGCAGAGCCACCAATCCCTGCCAGCTCCGGCGCGCTGAAAACACGGAAGCGACCGATCGGCTCGTCTTCCTGAAACAGCGGTCTTATGCCTGCCAGGGCGCTGACAAAATGGGGATTACGCCGCCAAAACTCCCACGCCCATGCCGCCCGCGACAGGGCGGGTGGGCGTGCCAGTCCGCTCCACGAACGCAAGGCCCAACCCTCGGTCTGCGTGCCCGACCACCGCGTCCTGCTGCCGCCTTTCATCGCGCCGTCTCCCAGGTCGGCTGCCACAATACCGGTCCACCCAACCGCCCTGCCGTGCGCAACTGCCTCAGCACCTGTTCAGAGATGGGCAACAGTCCGGCGACAGCGGTGGTGGCGCCAACCGGTTTGGCACCACCCAGACGCTGCAATGGCCACTGCGCCCGGCGTAGGATGCGTTCGATGCGCACATCGGTAACCGTCATGATCGCTGATAATCTGCGGGCGAGTGCAAACTCGACCATCGCGGCAAAGAGCTCATAGGTGGCTGCACCAAGACCCGAGGCCCCAACTTGGTCCTGGTCGAGATCAACGGCAAAACGGCTACTCTCCCAGATATCCTTCCGCGCCGGTGCGGCGCCGCCATCCAGAAGCTCGCTGAAGACTTCGCCCAGCATGGTCGGACCAAGCGATGGCAACAGCCGTACGCAGCCACCAATCCTGCCGGCTGCCGTCACAAGCAGCAGCCAGACCGGGCGCAGGGCATCAAACCCGTCCCGTTCCATGTCATTTTGAGTGTACACCTGCCACTTCAACCGATCGCGAAAAACCCGGCAGCGCAGCCGATAGGTCTCATCGAGGATGCCGGAGAATTCCTGGTGGCGGTGGGGAGCAATGAGCAGAACCATCTGAGCCTTCGGGTGGGAGACGCTCCCAATTGGAGGACCAGTTCGTCCAATGACACACGCCCTATAGTTGGGGAGGTTTTTGCATGGCGATGGTACGCGCGAACAGGGCAACAGCCTGAACAATCGTACGCACGCCGAGCTTGGCCTTGGCCCGGCTCAGATGATCAATCACGGTGCTTGGCGCCAGACCCAATATCACTGCGATATCAGTTGCGGATTTTCCAGCCGCCGCCCATTCCAGACATTCATACTCCCGGCGCGACAGCCTCACACCGTCCACGATACGCGGCCCTGCGATCCGTTCGCGGGCACGCTTGTGCAGAAGCACAGCCATCAGCTGCAGCACATTCTCCTCTGAAAAGAGACTGGGCGGTAACTCATTCAGCCCCGTTGCCGTTGCCAGCGTCAGCGCCGCCACCGGTCCGTCCGCATCGTAGAGCGGGATAGTGAGCCCGGCCCTGATGCCGAAGAAGCTCGCCTCTTCGTAGAATTGGCGCAAGCGTGGCGATGCCACGGCGCGCTCAACTTCCCAACTGAAGGGGTCGCGGCGCTCCGCGAGGCTGACAATCACTGGATCAAGCCGGTGATAGCGCGATTTCTCATAGTGTTCGACCCAGGCCTTTGGATAGGTCGCGATGATGTTCGGTCGCCGGGCACGACCTGGCACCAGAGCCAGATAGGCGATGTGCTGGATCCCGAACAATGTTGCCACGTCAGCCATGCTATCGCGCAGCGACGCGGTTGTCGTGCTTGCGTCGAGCTTGGCGACGAAGCGATTGAACGCATGCTGAAGCTTCTGCGCTCCAGCGCGATCGGTGTTGGCCCCTGGCACAGCGTCTCATTCGCCCATTCGGATTTCCGCCAGGAACTCTATACCGCAATTCACTTCTGTGCAGCAGTTTTACGCGCCACCTACCAACTTCATGCATTTGACCAGGCGCGCCAACCTGATGCATGCGTGATGCCAATAGTTGCGGGAGCTGAACGGAGCTGCCGCATCCTTGATCTCACAACCGGCAAATAGGGAGCGTGCGATTAATCCCGATAAAACTGAGAAATGAGGAGTTAGATGCATGATCAATAAATTGGCATTTAGAATGTCGTTTTCTTGGTACCACTCCAAAAGGTGTGCAATCCCTGACCTGCTGTAATCGCGTCAAGGACTTGCCGCTTTCGTATTCGCTTCGCCTCTGCGCACCGCTCAGTCTACAAACATAAAGTCAGGGCGCTGGCCACCCACGCCTGCTCAGCTATACGAGGAGAATGGGTGCCTTCTATCCCCTCCACAGCCCTTTGATGGCATCACCCTCACGTCCTGGCTTGGCTTCGGCCCCGGAGCATTAGACAGGTGTCGTGGGCGACAGACGCGCGCGCCCATCCGCATCCAAAAAGATGATCAACGGGCCGGTTGCGCAGGGCCAAGCGCTCGGTCTAGCCTGCCGCGCACGCGAGGGTTTGAAGCCCTCGCGGCCACTGGGGAGAGAACTCGCGATGCGTCTGTTGCCAATGATCTTTGCCGGAACGGTAGCTGCAGGACTGGTCACCGCGCCAGCCCTCGCGGGCAAGCCAAAATTCGGCACCTGGGGCGTTGATCTGGGCGCGATGGATACCGCCGTAACGCCAGGGAACAACTTCTTCGAATATGTAAACGGCACCTGGCTCAAACATGCGACGATACCTGCGGACCGCACCTCGACAGGCGTATGGCTCGACATTGCCAAACGCACTGAACATGAGCTCGGCGACATCGTTGCGCAGCTGCGTGCCAAGCCCTATGCCAAGCTCACTTCCGACCAAAAGAAGCTGCGCGACCTTTACGCCGCCTTTATGAACGTCAGGGCCCTTGATGCAGCAGGGCTCAAACCGGCCGCGGAAGATTTTGCCCGCTTTGCCCATTTCACCAACCCTGATGCCATAGCCGCCGCCATGGCGCAGATCGCGGCACAGACCTACAATCCTCTTTTTGGTGGCGCTGCCCGGGTCGCACCCTTCGCCCTCTCGATCAGTCCGGACTTTAAGAATCCCTCCCGTTACGCCCTTTATGTCAGCCAGAGTGGGCTTGGCCTTCCCAACCGCGACTATTATCTCAGCAAGAACCCGGCAATCGTTAAGGTGCGTCGCGCCTACCGCGCCTGGCTTGTCAAGATGATGACGTTGGCCGGCCTGAAAGATGCCAAGGCCCGTGCCCAAAAGGTCTATCAGCTCGAACTTGCGATCGCCAAAGTGAGCAGGCCCGCGGCAGCACGGCGCAACGTGCTCAAAGATTATAATCCGATGACCGTGAGCGAGCTGCAGACGTTCGCCCCCGGGTTTCCCTGGAAATTCTGGCTCGCCGCCTCCGGCGTGAACCCGCGCGGGCCGCATGGCCAGCGCATCATCATCGCCGCCGACAAGTCGGCGATGCCCGCGCTCGCCAAAATTTTTGCCCGCACTCCGGCATCAACCTGGGGCGACTATCTGACCGTGCGCTACCTCCACGCCTTTGCCGAAGAACTGCCGCAGAATGTCGAACACCTCAATTTTGCGTTTTATGGAACCGCTCTTGCCGGGCAGAAGGCGCAGCTCGCCCGCGCGACCCGCGCCGTCCATCTGCTCGATTCTCAGATGGGCTTTGCTCTCGGCCGCCTCTATGTTGCCAAATATTTTCCGCCGGAGGCCAAGGCCAAGGCTGAAGAGCTCGTCGCCAATCTGCGCCGGGCCTATGAGCTCGACATTCCGACCCTGACGTGGATGAGCGCAAAAACCAAAGCCAAGGCCCTGGAGAAGCTCAAGCTGCTCAGTCCCCACATCGGCTATCCGGACAAGTGGCTGAATTATGGTCCACTCAAGATCAGCCCCACTACGCTATTGGCCGATGTCCAGCGCGCTGGGGAGTTTCGCTGGCGTCGCCGCACCTCCCATCTGGACGAGCCGGTCGATCGCACGTCCTGGGATATGACCCCGTCGACTCTGAACGCTTATTACAATCCATTACTCAATGAGATCGTGTTTCCGGCAGCAATTCTGCAGCCGCCGTTCTTCGACCCCAATGCCGATGCCGCCGTCAATTATGGCGCCATTGGAGCAGTTATCGGTCACGAAATGAGCCATGGCTATGACGATCAAGGCTCACGCTTCGATGCCCACGGTGTCCTGCACAATTGGTGGACCAAGGCCGACCGGGTCGCTTTCGATGCCCGCACCAAAGCTCTCACGGACCAGTATGACAGCTATGAGCCAGTGCCTGGCATTCACATCAATGGCAAGCTCACGCTCGGCGAAAACATCGCCGACCTGGCCGGGCTGACCATTGCCTATAAGGCCTATCATCTGTCGCTGCACGGTAAGCCGGCACCAGTCCTCAATGGCTTTACCGGCGATCAGCGCTTCTTCCTTGCCTACGGCCAAGTGTGGCGTACCAAGGTTACCGCCGACGCGATCCGCGTGGAACTTCTGTCCGATCCACACAGCCCAGCCGAATATCGGGTGATCGGGACAACCCGCAACCTTGATCCCTGGTATCGCGCCTTCAACGTCAAGCCGGGCAGCAAATACTATCTGGCCCCGGACAAGCGCGTTCATCTGTGGTGAAGAAACTCCGCGCGGCCGCCAAAGCCGATCAGGATTTGGCGGCCGCGTGGCCCGCGGGTTTGCTGCCGCCCAAGCCCTTACACCGCAGAGCGCGCGAAGACGTGATGCGTCCTCACACTTTAATCCGACGCAAGTCTGCGATCATAGGCCGTTTCGCCAGAAAGCCTTGAGAGATTTGAGGACGGCCACCCTCTCTTAAACGTCATACCTCCTGCAATCTGAGTTGATCGCTATCGGCCGCCAGCGACATGAGTGGCCAGTTGGCGCGAGTAACGCACCACCCCGAGGAACGCGCCTGTTCTTCCGCAACCCGTGAAAGCATATTTCCCGTCTAACATAACCGAAGACTTTTCCTGACATAGATATTCCGTCAATAGCCCCCCAATGGCTCAAATATCCTGTCCGATGAGGGAGAATAATTGACGAATGTTGCTGCGAAAATTGAATGAGTCTGGCTCGGTCCAGGTGCAATTCACCTGCATGCCCCGGTTTAGGTCACGCTGACTTGCCGCCAGCATGCACGCCCCCGACGCTGGCTGCAGCTATCTGCATGAGAATTTTACTGGGCCTCTGACTTCAGGCCATTCGCAGGGCGGCCAGCCAAGGCAATAGGTGACAGATAGATAGTCAAAAGTTCCCGTACCGTGGCACCCCTCCCCCCGGCCTCCTGATGCAAAACCCAATGCATGTCGAGGCGTTGCGCGTACTGTAGTTGATATTGGCCTCCGTCATTACTTCAGGCTCGTCATGACTTTGATGTTAATCAATGATATAAAAGTGCCGAGAAGGCATTGCTCACACCGAAAAGGGCCTCAAGCTCCTTCCTGCGGTCATTGTGGCAAAGGGGCGGCGCTGATGCCCAGAACGGAGACGCGAGATGTTTCCGACATCTGTCCGACGAGAGGTCATAGCGCTCCTCATAGCCAAGCTCATTCTCCTTTCTATTCTCTACGTCCTCTTCTTTTCACCAAGCCATCGTCTGAACGTGACGCCACAACGGCTTGAACATCATCTTTTCGCCGATAGCGCATCCTAAGGGGCGTTCTCATGCACATAGTCGAGCTTTCCCGACTGCAGTTCGCTGTAACTGCGCTCTATCACTTTATCTTCGTGCCGCTGACGTTGGGACTTTCGATCCTGCTCGGCATCATGGAGACGGTCTATGTAATGACCGACAAGCCAATCTGGCGTGACCTCACCAAATTCTGGGGCATGCTGTTTGGAATCAATTTTGCCATGGGCGTTGCCACCGGTATCACCATGGAGTTTCAGTTCGGCACGAACTGGGCCTATTACTCGCAATATGTGGGCGACGTTTTTGGAGCGCCGCTCGCCATCGAAGGGCTGATGGCGTTTTTCCTCGAGGCAACTTTCATCGGGTTGTTCTTTTTTGCCTGGGACCGCCTCTCCAAAGTGCAGCACCTCACTGCGACTTGGGCCCTTGCCCTCGGGTCCAATCTCTCAGCGCTGTGGATCCTGATCGCTAATGGCTGGATGCAGCATCCGGTAGGAGCGCGCTTTAATCCCGCGACCATGCGCATGGAGGTGACCAACTTCATGGCCGTGATGTTCAATCCGGTTGCCCAGGCCAAATTCGTGCACACGGTCAGCGCTGGTTATGTCACCGGATCGATCTTCGTGCTGGCGATCAGCGCCTTTTATCTGCTGCGCGGGCGTCACCGTGAATTTGCCCTGCGCTCGATGACGGTTGCGGCAAGCTTTGGACTGGCCTCCGCGCTTTGTGTTGTCGTCCTGGGTGATGAATCAGGTTATACCGCCGGCCAAAACCAGAAGATGAAGATCGCCGCGATCGAGGCGATGTGGCACACCGAACCTGCCCCAGCTTCCTTCACACTTTTCGGGCTTCCCAGCGTGGCGAAGCGTACCACTTATGATGCGATCGAAATCCCGTGGGTGCTGGGGCTCATTGCTACGCGCTCCATTGACAAAACCGTTCCCGGAATCCACGCACTGGTCGACGATGCGCATGCACGCATCCTCGATGGGCTCATCGCTTACAACGCTTTGAACATCCTCAAGAGCCATCCGCATGACGCTGCCGCCCGGCAAACTCTTGATGCCCATGTCAAGAACCTCGGCTACGCACTTCTCCTGAAACGTATCCGCCCCGACATCCAGAATGCGACTCCTGCCCAAATCGACGCGGCCGCAAAGAGCACCATCCCCAACGTACCGGTACTATTCTGGGCCTTCCGCGTCATGGTCGGACTTGGCTTCTACTTCATCGCGCTTTTTGCCACCGCCTTCTGGCTTTCGGCAAAGCGACAGCTCACGCGGCACAAATGGTTCTTGCGCGCTGCGCTTTACAGCCTGCCACTGCCCTGGATCGCCGCCGAGCTTGGCTGGATCGTCGCCGAATATGGCCGCCAGCCCTGGGTGATCGAAGGCGTGCTGCCGACAGCGCTGGGGGTTTCGTCAACCTCTGCAGCCAATGTCCTCTTCAGTCTCATTGGCTTTGTCATCTTCTATTCGAGCCTGCTCATCGTCGACCTCTACCTTCTCACCAAATATATCCGCCTCGGACCTGAGGCGACGGCTGATACGCCGTCGCTGGCCGAAGCGGCTGCGGAGTAGTCCCATGTTTGACTATGCAACCTTGCGTCTCATCTGGTGGGGACTTCTGGGCATTCTGCTCATCGGCTTTGCCGTCATGGACGGTTTTGATCTCGGGACTGCGCTCTTGCTTCCCATCGTTGGGCGCACGGACTTGGAACGACGGATTGCGCTCAATACGGTGGGTCCGGTCTGGGAAGGCAATCAGGTCTGGTTCATTCTGGGTGGCGGTGCCATTTTTGCTGCCTGGCCAACCCTCTATGCAGCGAGCTTCTCCGGCTTCTACCTGGCGATGTTTCTGGTGCTGGCGGCGCTGATCCTGCGGCCGGTGGGCTTCAAGTTTCGTAGCAAGGTTGACAACAAGCTGTGGCGTGCAGTGTGGGACTGGGCTCTGGTACTCGGAGGTCTCGTCCCTGCACTCGTGTTCGGCGTTGCCTTTGGCAATCTCTTTTTAGGAGTGCCTTTCCACTTCGACTCGAACCTGCGCTTTCAGTCAACCATCTCCCTGTTCGGGCTGCTGAACCCTTTTGCCTTGCTGGTAGGCCTGGTCAGTCTCAGCATGATCGCCCTACACGGAGCCTGCTGGCTCAATGTCAAGACCGACAGCACCGTGCAGGCCCGTGCGCGCGCCGTTATTCCCTTTGCCGCCCTTGCCTATGCCCTGCTCTTCATTTTGTCTGGCGCCTGGCTTTCGACCCTTGGCAGCTATCAGATCCAAGGCGTCATCGCCCATAACGGGCCCTCAAACCCAACGCTCAAGCATGTGCTGCATGTTCCGATGAGCTGGATGGCCGCGACAGCGGCAGGATCCTGGCTCTGGGTCGCGGTCGGCGTGGCGCTCGTGGGAGCCTTTGGCGCAATCCTGCTGCGCAGGATCCCTGTCCTTGCCTTCCTGTCGTCGGCGCTCGTTCCCATCAGCACCATCACCACAGCAGGCCTTGCGCTTTTCCCGTTCCTGCTGCCCTCCTCAAGCGACCCCAGTGCCGGCCTCACGGTTTGGGACGCCTCCTCGAGCAAGCTCACGCTTGGTATCATGCTGGGTGCCGTTGCGATCTTTCTGCCGATCATCATCGCCTATACATCCTGGGTCTATTACGTGCTGCGCGGGCCGGTGCGCGGCAGTGACATCACGCGTAATTCGAAAACCGCCTATTAGGAGAGACGCATGTGGTATTTTTCCTGGGTTTTAGGTCTTGGCTTTGCCGTGATGTTCTCGGTGCTCAATGCCATGTGGCTGGAAAATCGTGTCGATCGCAGCAAAAGCTAGCCTCGCCGAATATCGCGGTGACCGGTGGGGCGGGCGCGATAGCGATGATCACGACGTTTACGCCATAGCCCCGTTACTCGGCCACCGAGCCGCAAATGCGGGGACCACATGGCGGCCAGTGGTCTGGGCTGTGCCGTCCTCGATGGGTTGGGCTATCTGCCATTTGTTCGATCGGGCGGTCAGTTGTCGTTCGATCTGATCAGCAGGCTTTATGAGCGAACCTTCTTAGCGGTGACCATCAATTTGAACTTTGGCGAATGGCTAACCGCCTTTAACGACGCCAAAATGACCACCGCACGACTGGATCGCCTCACGCATCACTGCAACATCGTCGAAACCGGCAACCAAAGCTGACAATTCAAAAGCCGCACCTGATCTTCCGTCCTACGAGCAGTCCATGGCCTGTTCCACTGTCCTCAGAATGGAGTGGGCCCCTGGCCTCAGACAGGTGAAAGAGGCTGGATTGACCGGGTGATCGCGCTTTTAGACGATAGCCCATGCCCAGACACCGATCCCACAGTGTCGCCTTCAAGCGCCGGGGCGCCCAAACAGGACCTGTCCTCCTGGACCATGGTCTACGACTGGCCGCGCCCCGTTCCGGTCGTCACTGGCGCAACTGGTCCGCGGTCGAGGCGGCGCGCGGGCTCTCGGAGGAATAGCGGGCGCAAAAGGGCGATGCGGGGCGACGGGGCGGACAACTTGTTTAGAGGCAAGTCCGTAACAAGTTCACTGGCAAAATGCAATATTGCTTGCAATATCACATTTGAATCTCTATCATATCTCCATGAGGCTGGTTCTCGACACCGCGACCATGATCGCCGCCATTCGCAGCGACGCCGGCGCATCCCGCCGCCTGCTGGTCGCGGCCTTGGAGCGGCGCTTCACGATGCTGGCCTCGGTGCCGTTGATGATCGAGTATCAGGCGGTCATGACACGACCCGAGCATCTGGAGGCATCCGGGCTGTCGGCGGACGAGGTCAATGTGCTGCTGGAGGCCGTGGCGGCGGTGGTCGAGCCAGTGCGACTGGCGTTTTTGTGGCGACCGGCGGTGCGTGACCCGGACGACGATATGGTGCTGGAGGCCGCGGTGAACGGCAGGGCTGACGCCATAGTGACGTTCAATATCCGCGACTTCCGCGAAGTCGCCCGGCGTTTCGGGGTCAAGGTTCTCGCACCCGGCGAGACGTGGAAAGCATTGGAGGCGAAGAGATGAGGAAGAGCAATTTCGCGCTGAGGCTTCAGCCGTCGCTGATGGACGAGGTGCGCAAAGTGGCCGAGACCGAAGGCGTGGCGCTCAACCAGTTCATCAACGTGGCGGTGGCCGAGAAACTCTCTGCCCTGCGGACGGAGAGCTATTTCAGGGAACGCGCGGCGCGCGCCGATATACCCAGGGCGCTCGACATACTTTCCCGCGCGGGACAGGGCAAGGCCCCGACCAAGGGTGACGAACTGCCGGACTAATCTCACGCCTCGACTTCGCCGTTCGGCCCGTCACCGGATTCAGCACATTGTCATTGGCGGCGGCCATGCGTGCGGCAAAATCCTCGCGTGGCATGCGGCGGGCGACGGGGCAACTGCCAGGCTCACCGCATCCTCATCCGACGCCTCATCTGCTTTGATCACGCTGCAGACAATGCAGCGGAAGCTGGGTCTCCGGATCATTTGCCACCGCGATGCGGACTCAGGTTCAGGTGCCAGGGTTCGAACAGGTGGCTCACGGCGCAAGGCTTCAGAAGATTTTCCTCCTCCACGCCCTGAAGGCGAATCCAGGTTCACTTTAGGGCAACGTGCCGACAGCAGCCTGATCCATCCCGAAGCCGCGACCTGTTTCCACCATTGCGACGCGCCCGCTATCAGCCTGCGAGCACTGCCACCATGCGTCTGGCAACCCGCTCGCCCAACAGTGAGGCAATCAGCCGTGCGGCCCGCAGCTTGCGCGACGGAGTAATATGGTTGCGCTCCAGGACGGTCATCGCCTGTCGCCAGGAGGGATGAGAAACCTCAAACAGACTGCGCGCCGTACCGTCAAAGATGTTGCCAATTGCCCGCCTCTGCGCTGCATCCAGCTCTCCGCGCCCCCGCCAAAGAGATTCGATCTGCTCGCCATTGCGCAGCACGTCGAGCCAGAATTTGGTCGGATCACGACGCGAGAGGCTTCCGGGCCGAACCCGGTAATACGCACCCAGATGCGGGGCATGGACAAATCTGGCTCCACTGTGGGCGGCATCAAACAGAAAACGGGCATCGTCGATGACATGAAGATCATCGCGGAAGCCACCAACTTTCTCGACCACGGCTTTGCGAAACAACAGTGCGGCCGGCGGCGCCCAGAAGCTGGTCGCACAGGCAATTTCGGCACCCTCACGCTCAAGCAGGGTCCAGTCAGCGCAGCGTGGTGACACATTTGCGCGTTCAATATCCCCATCTTCGGCAAACTCGGCCCAATCCGTGACAACTACATCCGCCCCCGATGACATAGCGACATCGAGGCGCCGGACGATGGTCTCAGGCGCAAGCACATCATCAGAGTCGAGGAACTGGACCCAGTCGGCCGAAAGCGCCGTAATGGCCCGATTACGGGCTCGAGCAACACCCTGATTGGGTCCGGTAAGTATAAGCGCAGACGGCGCCACAGCACGCGCAACCGCAAGCGTACCGTCCCGGGAGCCATCATCGACAATCACAACATTATGTATGGCGCTCTGCTCGTAGATCGAGCGCACGGTACGCGCCAGAAACTGTTCGGTATTGAAGGCCGGAACGATGACATCAACGGACATGATTGTGCGCCCAACCCCTTCCCGTCACAGGAACGCTGACGCTCCGGTTTGGGTTTCAGGTTCACGCTAGCTTGTGATTGGTCAGCTGACAATGTCAGGCTGTGCATTCCAGGCTAAGGTCCGCGAAGAGCGGTGCGTCCACCACGGTGGTACGAATCTGCCTCTGCGTCGGACCAGATCCTTGTCTGCTCGTGCGTCTTGTCCGCGCTTGCTTTGCCAGCCGCGCGCCCTATCGTTGGCAGCGGAGCAATGGGCAAGAGCAATGGATTTACAGCTGACCGACAAGATTATTTTCGTCGCAGGAGCAAGCCGGGGGATCGGCCTTGGCATTGCCGAAGCCTGCCTGCGCGAAGGTGCCAGGGTCGGGCTTGTCGCGCGGAATCCGGCGCCGCTGGCTGAGGCATCCGGGCGGCTGGCAAAGGAGTATGGCAAGCATCGGGTGTGGAGCTGTACCGGCGACATGCGCTCAACCGCGGACGTCGAAGCAGCGCTGTCAACCTGCGAGGCAGAGCTTGGTCCCATATTTGGAGCCGTCGCCAATGTCGGAATCCACCCTTGTCCTCCCGGCTTTGAGGTTGATGATGAGACCTGGAGCCAAGGTTTCGACCAGAATCTGGGTTCGTCATTTCGCGTGGCACGCGGCGCCCTCAAACGTATGACGCCGCGAAAAGAGGGCGCTATCGTCCTCATCAGCTCGATCGCTGGACTGCGTGCAATGGGCACACCGCTCACCTATGGGACCGCCAAAGCCGCCGTCAATCATCTGGCTGGAGAACTGGCGCGGATCGCTGGCAAGAGCAATATCCGTGTCAACGCGTTGGCGCCCGGTAACATCATTTTTCCTGGCGGAGACTGGGAACAGCGGATTAATGGGCCACGCCGCGAGGCCTGGGAACGCTGGGTCCGGCGCGAAACCCCACTTGAGCGCTTTGGGACGCCAGAGGAAATTGGTGCGGTCGTGACCTTCCTCATGAGCCCACTGGCAAGCTTTGTCACTGGCGCCATGATCGCCGCAGATGGCGGACAGAGTGCATGAGCTCCCATCCCATGCGCTATTGTCCCATTTGCAGTCGCGGTGAATACCCTCTCTCCGGGTCTTGCGGGATCGGTTGTGTGTGCCCTGACGCCTAGGGACACTTGGTCGCGTCTCTGGCCCTGCTTCGTCTGGCTCGCGCGGATCCGGCGCGCATGCAATGCCTGGAATTTTGCGCTCCGCGTCCGCTTGCGTAATCTTGACTCCTGAGGATGGTGTGATCCTCTTGGTGCAGATCGCTGCGGCGGCTGTGCAGGTGACCGGAACTCTCCTGGGCATACGTGGGTGCTGGATCAGGACCTGAATGGTCGTGCTACCAGAACGGTCTGCGCGGCGCTGTAGGTCTGCCCGGATAGGATCGGCGCATGGATTGCGCAGGTGCTACCAGCGTCAAACAGGCGGCATAGAGGAACGGGATGAAACTGGCACTGTTGACCGAGGACGAGCAGTTTCGCGCCGAGGTAAAGCAATTTCTGGCAGACAAGCTTAGCGCGGATCTCGTGGCCGCGGCGCAGGCGACAACAAGCGTTTTTACCGAAAAGGATGCGAGCATCGCCTGGCAGAAAATTCTTCACGCCAAGGGCTGGGTCGCACCCTCATGGCCGGAAGCCTATGGTGGTACCGGCTGGAGTGAGATCCAGCGCCATATCTTTGCCACCGAATGCGCCCGCGCTGGTGCTCCCTCCCTGGCGCCGATGGGACTGAGAATGGTTGGCCCCTGCATCATGCAGTACGGCACACCGGAGCAGAAGGCGTTCTACCTGCCCCGCATTCTTTCGGGCGAGGATTATTGGTGCCAAGGCTATTCCGAGCCAGGGGCGGGCTCAGATCTTGCCTCGCTCAGCCTTCGCGCCACAAGCGAGGGCGAGGACTATGTCCTCAATGGAACCAAGATCTGGACCACCCATGCCCATGTCGCCGATCGCATGTTCTGCCTGGTGCGAACGCGGACAGATGGCAAGCCCCAGGCGGGTATCACTTTCCTGCTCTTGTCGATGACCTCACCAGGCATCAGTGTGCGGCCCATCATCACGCTTGCTGGAGATCACGAACTCAACCAGGTATTTTTTGATGGCGTGAGGGTGCCCAAGAAGAACCGCCTTGGCGCTGAAAACGATGGCTGGACGGTCGCCAAATATCTCCTCGAATTCGAGCGCGGCGGAGGCTGGAGTGCCGGGCTCTATCAGTCACTCGGGCGCATCAGAGCACTTCTGCGCCGGCTGCCCGGTGATGATGCGCGTCCATTAGACCAGGATGAGGGCTTGCGCAGACGCCTTGCGGATGCCGAAGTTCGCGTCGCCGCCATCGAAATGAGCGAGCTTCGTATCCTTGCCGCGCTGAGCAGCGGGCACTCGCCCGGACCCGGTTCCTCTCTGCTCAAGGTTCAGGGCAGCGAGATGATGCAGCAACTGGATGAACTTGCAATCGATATTGCTGAACGCTACGGCCTCATCGACCAGCGCGATGCACGCAAACCTCGAGCCAGGCAAAAAGCGATCGGGCCCGCGGAGGCGCTCACCGCGATGCCGCGCTACCTCAACGATCGCGCGGGCTCCATTTACGGGGGCTCCAATGAAATTCAGCGGGACATCATTGCCCGCCTCGTCTTGCACCTATAGCCAATCAAGAAGGACCTTCCGATGGAGAGCATTGACCATTCGCAAATGCCAACGCTTGCAGAGATCCCGCGCTATCATGCACGGCTTCGCGCGAACGCAACGGCTTTTGTCTTTGAAGGACGCACCACCAGCTTTGGTGCATTCAACCTCCATACAAACCAGGTTGCCAATGCCCTTATGGCCGAAGGCGTGAAGCCAGGCGATCATATTTGCTACGTGGGCAAGAATTCGGACCATTACTTCGAAGTTCAGTTCGGGGGCGCCAAGGTTGGCGCGATCATGACCCCGGTGAGCTGGCGTCTGGCCGGTCGCGAGATCACCTACATGGTCAATGATGCGAAGGCGAAGCTTCTCTTCGTTGGACCGGAATGCGCTGACGTTGTCCAGGCGATCGAAAAGGACCTTGGCACGGTTACCAGGATCATCGCCATGGAGTCATGCGCAGCCGGCTGGCCGCTGTACGAGACCTGGCGTGATGGCGCCAGCGATCGCGATCCGATGCTGCCGGTTGGTGAAGATGACGTCACCTTGCAGCTCTACACCTCAGGAACGACAGGAAACCCCAAGGGTGCGATGCTGACCCACCGCAACCTTCTGGGCGGGCGGCGGATCGCGGCCGACGCCAAGATGGACTGGAATGAATGGGGGCCGGAGGACGTCAGCCTGGTTGCCATGCCTGTGGCGCATATCGGCGGTACCGGCTGGGGTCTTGTCGGCCTCTATAATGGTGCCAAAGGCATTGTCGCACGCGAATTCGATCCCACCAAGGTACTCGACTTTATCGAACGCGATGGCATCTCCAAGATGTTCATGGTGCCGGCGGCACTGCAGATCGTGGTCAATCTGCCGCGCGCGCGCGAGGTCGATTACCGTCGGCTGAAGTTCATACTCTATGGGGCCTCCCCTATTCCGCTCGATCTCCTGCGTGAATGCATCGAAGTTTTTGGCTGCGGTTTCGTTCAGCAATATGGCATGACCGAAACCTGCGGCACGATCGTCTATCTGCCACCGGCAGATCATGATCCGGCCGGAAACCCCCGCATGCGTGCCGCCGGCATTCCTATGCCCGGCGTCGAAATCAAGGTGATCGATGAGGCCGGCAACAGGGTTGGCGAAGGCGTAGTGGGCGAAGTCGCCATCCGTTCGGTGAGCAATATGGCTGGCTACTGGAATCTTCCGGACGCCACCAGCAAAACCATCGACGCCGAAGGCTGGCTGCGGACCGGTGACGCCGGCTATCTCGACAAGGACGGTTATCTTTATATCCAGGACCGGGTGAAGGACATGATCATCTCGGGCGGAGAGAACATCTATCCGGCCGAAGTGGAGAGCGCGGTCTATGGCCATCCCGATGTCGCCGAGGTGGCAGTTATCGGCGTCCCCGACGCCAAATGGGGCGAGGCGGTCAAGGCCATCGTCGTGGCCAAGCCGGGCCACACCGTCGATGCGGCCGATATCATTCGCTTTGCCCGCGAACGCATTGCCGCCTTCAAAGTGCCCAAGAGCATCGACGTGATCGAGACCTTGCCGCGCAATCCTTCGGGTAAGATCCTGCGCCGGCAGTTGCGCGAACCCTATTGGGCGGGAAAGGACCGCCGGGTCAATTAGGGGCGTCCGGCGCGCACAACGAAGGGCGAGACGCCATCCTGGGGATGGCGTCTTCTGCCCCTACCCCGCTCAGGTCCTGCAAGCCGAACCGCGCACTGCAGCCCAGGCGCTACGTGCCGCCTTCTCAAGCCAGCAAGGCGCTGATTACCGGACGGCGCGAAATCGGATCGCCGCCCCCTTCCTTTCCGCTCACCAGATGCGCGAACAGGGTTTCGTACTGGCCGGCACAGGCGGAGGCAGTAAAGTGGGTGCGAACTTTTTCCTGCAGTCGTCGCGCAACAGCTTGCGCGTCTTCAGGATGGCCAAGCGTCCAGAGCAGTCGATCCCGGAGCGCGCCGACGTCCGCTGTGGCGACCAGGCAATGCTCGGCCTCCTCACCCACAATCTGCATAAAGGTTTTCATCCGGGAGGCGACCACCGGGACCCCCGTTGCCAGCGCCTCGATGAAGGTCAGACCAAAAGGCTCTTCGGTAACTGACGGCACGCTGACGAGGGTTGCCGCTGCGTAGTAGCGCTCAGGTGTCGGGGTTGGCGGGCGCACCAGGATGCGTGCGCGGATTGCCGCAGAAAGCCCGTTCAGCGTCCGTGTAAACTCGCTCCGGAAACCCTCTACGAGCGGCCCCACGAGAACAAGGTCGGCATCGCTTTTTACTTTTGCCAGTTCGGCGAAGGCGAGTACGAGTTCCCTCACGCCCTTGTCGTAGCAAAGGCGCCCGATGAAGACGATGAGGGCACGGTCTTGTGGCAGCTCAAGATCCCGCCGGATCTGGGCGACAGATGCAGGCGTGGTAAAGCGCCCCATATCGATCCAGTTGGGAATGACATGGAGCCGTTCCTGCGGCCAGCCGCCGGCGCGCCAGCTCTCTGCACAGTGCTCGGAGGGCGCAACTCCGGCGGCAATGCGCCGATAGGCCATGCGCGAAAAGGGCGTGTGCCAGGGACAGGGCAGACCCAGATGGATACAAAACCGCGCGCCATAAAGCGCCGACACCCAGGGCACCACGTGGATGAAGCCAAGATTGGAGGCCACCGCGATATCAATCTTGTGGTCGCGAATGACATGGCCGATCCGGCTAACGGCAGTGTAGGTGTCAATCGGTCGCCGGCGGGCAAATCCGGGCAAGGCAAACTGAAAGCGCTCGGAGACAATGGCCTCATAGGCGCCCAGCATGGTGCCGGGCTTCTCGTGCAGGAGAAAGAGACTGTGACCGCGGCTCTTGAGGTATTGGGCCAAAGACAGCGAAACCTGCTCACTGCCGCCGCCATAGTTTGGCTCGCGTTCAATGATCATGACACGCATGCGAGTTGTCCAAGGTTGGCCAATGCGGCTCCTAAGCTATCCGGATTGGCCCGTGACGCAACTCTCCGAAGGCACTGTCTATTGAAAAATCACCCAACCAAGACAATTTGAGTAAAATTATACAGTTAGGAAAGTTCGCCGCCTCCTGACGGCTGACAGCGTCGCCCTCGTGCGGCCTTCGAGCCGGCTTGCCGCGTATTGTCGGGACGAAGTGGCGTCATTGGCGTCCGCGCACTGCCGCCAGTCTGTTACCACGGCCCGCGATTGCGCCCGCCCTTCCTGCGTGGACGGGCTTGCGTCTTCGGCCGGTCCTGCGATCATCATCGCCTTGGAATGGCGCCATGCGATGACCAGCCTGCAAGCTCTTCTTGCCTTCACACTCGCGGCGGTGATCCTCACCATCACCCCTGGCCTGGATACGGCCTTGGTCTTGCGCACCGCAGCAAGCGAGGGCGCAAGACCTGCCCGACAGGCCGCCTTTGGCATCGGCGTCGGCTGCCTTCTGTGGGGCAGCCTGGTCGCGATCGGCCTGGGCACTCTTCTCGCCACCTCCCCGCGCCTGTTTCTGCTCCTGAAGTGGGTGGGCGCGGCCTATCTCGCCTTTCTCGGGCTTGGCCTCATCGTCCGTCCTCACGGGCTTGGCGTTGGAGAGGTCTGCAAAGAAAATCGTTCCAACGGCGCCTTTCGGCGCGGCTTCCTCACCAACATTCTTAATCCCAAGGTCGGCGTCTTCTATCTCACCTTTCTGCCGCAATTTATTCCACTCGGCGTCAATGCCATGGGCTTCTCGTTTTTGCTGGCTTTGATTCATGTCGGATTGAGCCTCGTCTGGTTCAGCCTCATCATCGCTGCAACCGCGCCCATCAGCCGACTGTTGTCAGACGCCAACATCGCCAAGACACTAGACCGCATTGCCGGTGGGGTCTTCATGGGCTTTGCCCTCCGACTGGCTCTTACCAGCAGCGGCTAAACCCTGGCTCCCCGCGTTACTGTGCAAAGGGCCGCCGGCCTTTTCAGAGAAAGGCGGGGACCGCGTGCAAGCAAAGTGAGGTCCAAAGGGGATGCGTAACGAGAGAAAGGTGACTTTCCCGCCAGAAAAGGTCCGGCGTTACCTGGAACCTGGTCCGATCGTCCTGGTGTCGTCCGCGCACGGCGACAAGCGCAACATCATGACCCTGGGTTGGCACACGATGCTTGAGCCTAAAAACCGCAGTTGAGATTTTGCGGATGGGTGGGAATCGCGCATTCTTGAGGGCATGATGCGCGATACCTCTTC
>JBMFWV010000053.1:0-23040 GCA_049964915.1 Rhizomicrobium sp. | reverse complement strand
GGGTTGGTTGCTAGCAAATGGCTAAAAAGATGTGTGAATCCCCTAGCGCTTTACCAGGTGCTGAGGATTTCCAGGCGTTCACGATGGTCAAGTCTGCGATCGCGCAACACATCGATGGGCCGCGCATAGATACGCATCGGGTCACGCTTGGCTTCGGCAATAAATTTGGCGTGTTTCATGTGTGATGCGCGCCACCTCACCATGGAACGCACACCCGAACTACACGTTTGCAAAGCGGGTGTCAAAAGTGGAATGGAAGCGGCGTGCTGATCCTGGAAAGCGATATTCCTGCGCGCCTTGATCGGCTACCATGGGTCACTTTTCATACCCAAATTGCGGTGGGCCTGGGAGCAACCTGGATCCTTGACGGGCTTGAAGTCACGCTTGTCAGTTCGCTTTCCGGGGCGCTCCAACAGAGCTCCGGGCTTGGCCTCAGTGCAGCGCTCATCGGCTATGCCGCAAGCAGCTATATTGCCGGTGCCGTACTTGGGGCGCTCCTGTTCGGCTGGCTCACCGACCTCTGGGGACGCAAGCGCCTCTTCACGGTGACGCTTGGCATTTATCTCATCGCCACGGTGCTCACCGGATTGTCTTTCGACTTCTGGTCCTTCGCTCTTTTCCGCTTTATCACCGGACTTGGTATCGGCGGCGAATATGCGGCAATCAATTCCGCAGTGCAGGAGTTCATTCCCGCCAGGAGGCGCGGCGTCACCGATCTTGTGATCAATGGCAGCTACTGGCTTGGCGCGGCACTGGGCGCGGTGGGCGCAGTGCTCGCCCTCAATCCCCTGCTGGTGCCACCGTGGCTGGGCTGGCGCGCGGCCTTTGTCATCGGCGGTGTGCTTGCCATCCTCATCCTGCAGTTGCGCCGCTTTCTGCCAGAAAGCCCGCGCTGGCTCTTGACCCATGGCCGGATCAGCGAGGCCGAACGCATCGTTTGTGCCATCGAAGCTGCGGCAGGAAAGAGCCCAGGTGATGGCGCCTCTGCCTTGCCGAAGATCCGTCTGCGCGTGCCACTGCGCCTTCGTCCTTGGGAGGTCGTGCACCGCCTCTTGGCGCGCTATCGGGCACGGGTCGTGCTCTGCCTGACGCTGATGGCCAGTCAGGCCTTCTGCTACAACGCCATCTTTTTTACCTATGGCCTCATTCTCACCCGGTTTTACGGCGTTGCCGCGGGCAATATCGGCTGGTATCTGCTGCCCTTTGCACTTGGTAATTTTGCCGGTCCGCTTCTCCTTGGTCCCTTCTTCGACAGCATTGGGCGCAAGCCTCTTATCAGTTTTTGTTACGGGCTGAGTGGCGCACTGGTGATCGGCGTCGGCGTCCTCTTTGCGCAAGGCCAACTCACCGCCATCAGCCAGACACTGGCCTGGAGCGTGATTTTCTTTTTCGCGTCGGCCGGAGCCAGTGCGGCCTATCTGACGGCGGGCGAGAGCTTTCCGCTCGAAATCCGGGCCTTTGCCATCGCGCTCTTTTATGCCTTCGGCACCCTTATTGGGGGCGTGGCCGGTCCAGCTCTCTTCGGGGTGCTGATCGCCAAAGGCGCAACCGGCGACATCCTGAAGGGTTATGTTCTGGGGGGCGTGCTCATGCTCGTAGCTGCCCTTGTCGAGATGCGCCTTGGCCTTGCCGCAGAACGGCAGCCCCTGGAGACGGTCAGCCCGCCGCTGTCACAATGGGAGCCTTAGCGGAGCTGGTGCGGGCATCGTGACGTTCGCTTTCGCCTGTCTTGCGCGTCAGGGCCTTCAGAAAGCGCTGGCCCCAGATGTTGATGTCGTTGGCGAGCAGGTTTGCATAGAGCGCACGCTGGCGCGACAAACGCTCCTCGCGTGGCATCGCCAGCGCTCTGGCAATGGCGCTGCCCACCGCTTCGGGATCGTAGGGATTGACGATGAGTGCCGCATCCAGTTCTGCCGCCGCGCCGGCAAAGCGCGAGAGGATGAGAACGCCGGGATTGTCTGGATCCTGAGCCGCGACATATTCCTTGGCCACGAGGTTCATGCCGTCGCGTAGCGGCGTGACCAGACCCACCCGCGCAGCGCGGTAAAGGCCGGCCAGTGCATTGCGGGTGTAAGGCTGATTGGTGTAGCGCACCGGCGTCCAGGACACATCGCCAAAGCTGGAATTGATATGACCGGCCTTGGTATTGATCTGGGTCTGTATCTCGGCATATTCGGGGATGCTGGAACGGCTTTTGGGCGTGATCTGCAGATAGGTCACCTTGCCGCGCCATTCCGGATGGGCGGCCAGAAAATATTGATAGGCATCGAGGCGCTGGGCGAGGCCCTTGGAATAGTCGAGGCGGTCAACCCCGATGACGATCTCCCCGGGAACGCTTTTGAGCACGCGCTTGAGGAAATTGGATTGCTGCGCGCGCGCGGCCATGCGCGCAAACTCCTCGGTCTCGATGCCAACCGGAAATACACCAATGCGCATCTTGCCAATCCCAACGGTGCTGCGTGCAGCTCCCGGAATGCGCGCCGGTATGCCGATTTCGCTCGCCAGATAGCGGGCAAAATTGGCGCAATCGCCCTGGGTCTGAAAGCCGACCAAGTCATAGTCGCACAGGGCTGGCAGCAACCGGTCGTGATTGGGCATCGCCGTCAGGATCTCCGGCGGGGGGATCGGTATGTGCAGGAAGAAGCCGATGCGATTGTGATGGCCGCGGGCACGCAAGGCCCGCGCTAATGGAATGAGATGATAGTCGTGAACCCACACCACATCGTCGGGCTCCAGAACCTTGGTGATCTCATCGGCGAACCGTTCATTGACGCGCAGATAACCGCTGAGGTCGCGACGCGTGAACTCGGCAAGATCGAGTCGATAGTGTAGGATCGGCCACAGCACCTGATTGGCAAAGCCGTTATAATATTCCTTGTAGTCCTCTTCGGATAAATCGCTGACGATGTAGGTCATGGTGCCGCGCGTAATCGTGCGCGTCTGGCACTCTTCCTGGGTCTTGATCTCGCCGCTCCAGCCCAGCCACACCGAACTGTAATTTACAAGCGTGCTGCGCAGGGCAACTTCAAGACCGCCGGCCTGAACCCCACGCTTGGGATCGGGAATCGCAACCCGATTGGAAATGATGAAAATGCGGCTCATGGCGGTCCTTCCTAGCACGGCTGTGCGGTGTGGCTGAGCAAAACTCCCCCGAAAACGATCGTTCGATGAAGAAAATGTTGGACAATGGCAATAGTTCCCGTCCATTTCCGGTGATTATGGCTGCTTTAAACGGATTGCATGGGCCCAGCTTTCCTGGCGCACCTGGATGTCGGTCAGCATGCCGTTCAGAATGCCGCAGCGCGGGTGGTGCTGTTGTGATGGGCTTGGCGGATGGCTTCGCTCACAATCCTGCCAGATCGGCGAGCCAGCGGCGCACTTCTGCAGGCGTATGGACGCGATAGTCTGCGCCCTTCAGATCGCGTCCTACCCCAACCCCAATGCCGGAAAACTCCGGCAGCACCGCAAGGCAGTCCTCGTCGGTGCGGTCATCGCCAAAAAATATCGGCCTGCGTCCCTTAAAGGGAGGATAGTGTAACAGACGGCGTACCGCTTCGCCCTTGTTGACGCCTCGGGCGCGGATTTCGAGGATGGCTTTGCCCTTGAGAAGCTCAAAGCCTGGCGGCAACGCCTTCATTCTCGTCTCGAGTTCGTGGATCAGCGCCGCTTCGAGGGCTTCATGGCCGCGGTAATGAAAGGCCAGCGAATACCGCTTGTCCTCGATGCGCACATCCTCGAATTTGCGGTTGAGGTGCGCGAGCGCCTCGCGCAGTTGATCAGGAAGCAGTGGCGCCTCGAAAGCCAGCGCGTCGCTGGCCGGTTGCGCCCGCAATTGTGCCCCATGGGTCCCAGATGCCGGCAGGCGCAGGGGTGCAAAGAGACTATCGAGACTTTCAAGGGGGCGGCCACTGACCAGGGCCGTTGCGCCTTCTGAACGATCCCAAAGCTTATGCAGTGAGAGGCGCAGCTCTGCTGGAACCACCACCTCCTCGGGAGTGGAGGCAATGTCGATCAATGTGCCGTCAACATCAAACAGCAGGGCATCGCGCTTCAGATCGATGCTGGGAAATCCGGCTTGCATGGCCTACCCCTCTGCGCCCTGACGCCACAGAAAGCCGCCGCCCTCAAGACCGGCATCATTGGTCACCAGGCTGACATTGGCAGGCAGCTCGATGCTGATCTTCTGCGCATTGCCGCCACCAATATAGAGCCGGTCATAGTTCAGCAGCGACGCGAGGATGGCTATGACCTTCTCCACCCGCCGATTCCAGGCCTTCTTACCACTGCGCTTCAGTGCCGCCTTGCCGACATAATCATTGTAGGTTTTCGATTTGTGCACCGGGTGATGGGCAAGCTCGAGATGCGGCATCAGCGCACCATCCCTGAAGAGGGCCGTGCCGGCACCCGTGCCAAGTGTCAGTACCAGCTCAAGACCGCTTCCCGAAATTGCCGCCAGACCCTGCATTTCTGCGTCATTGATGAGGCGTGCCGGCTTGTGGCCGAGCGCATCACTGAGCGCGCGGGCGAGCGGAAAATCATGCCACACCCCGGTGCCATAATGGGGTGCGGTCAGCACCCGGCCATCGCGCACCACCCCCGGAAAACCTATGGCAATGCGGCCATAGCCTTTGAGCGGGTGGACCAGCCCGACGAGAGCGTCAACGAGGATCGGTGGCGGGCAGGGGTAGGGCGTGGCAATGCGTTTGCGTTCGCTCAGCATCTGCCCATCGAGGCTGACGAGCGCCGCCTTAAGGCCAGTGCCGCCGATGTCAATGGCAAGAATGGGGCGTGGCGTGGACTTGCGTTTCTGGGTCATGGCTTTTGCCTCGCTGCGGCTGGTCTGATTGCGCGCGGCAATTCCAGCTTGCCGGACGAGCTTTTGCGTTCGCGCGCTATCATCAGCGCGTAGGCCGAATTCACCAAGGCGACATGGCTGAAGGCCTGCGGAAAATTGCCCAGCATGCGCTTCCCATGTGGATCATATTCCTCGGCGAGAAGTCCTACGTCATTACAAAGAGAGACCAAGCGTTCAAACAGCTTTTCGCCATCCTTCATCCGGCCGAGCAAAAGGTAATTGTCGACGAGCCAGAAGCTGCAGGCCAGAAACGCGCCTTCGCCCCGCGCCAGTCCGTCAACACCACTGTCGGTGCGGTAGCGTAGCACAAAACCATCGTGCAGCAGGGTGTCCTCGATGCGCTTGACCGTGCGCGCGATGCGCGGATCGCTGGGTGGCAGGAAGCCCACAAGGGCAAGCTGCAGGAGGCTCGCATCCACCTCATCGGTGGCATAATGCTGCGTGAAATGACCGTCTTTCAGGCCATGGGCACAGATGTCGTCGTGAATCTCGGCAGCGATCTTGCGCCAGTGCTTGCGTTCGGCCGCACTGAATTTTCCGGTCTCCCCGTGGCTCGCGCGGTCAAACGCCACCCACGCCATCGCCTTGGAGTGAACAAAATGCTGGGGCTCGCCGCGGATCTCCCAGATGCCTTCATCGGGATTGCGCCAGATGTTCTCGAGATGGGCAAGATAAACCCGCTGCAAGTCGTCCCGCCGCTGTGGCGCAGACAGCCCGCCGCGACTTGCCTGGGTAAAAACGTCGGCAAGCTCGCCATAGATATCGAGCTGCAGCTGGTGGGCTGCTGCATTGCCCATGCGCACCGGCGCCGAGGCCTCATACCCTTTGAGCCAGGGCGCGGTCCACTCTTCCAGCCGGCGCTCGCCACCGACCCCATACATGATCTGCATCTGGTCGGGGCTGCCAGCGATCGCCCGCAGCAGCCAGTGTTGCCAGCGATCGGCTTCGTCGCGATAGCCGGCATTGAGAAAGGCCAATAGCGTGAAGGCTGCATCGCGCAGCCAGCAATAGCGATAATCCCAGTTGCGTGCGCCACCGATCAATTCCGGCAGGGAGGTGGTGAGAGCTGCAACAATCCCCCCGGTGGGCTGAAAGGAGAGTGCCTTCAGCGTCATCAAGGAGCGCCGCACGAGATCCCCATGCTTGCCGTCAATGGTGCAGCGCGAGGACCATTCACGCCAGTAGCCCTGGGTGGTGGTCAGCGTTTCCATGATGTCGAGCGGAGGTGGTGGCGGCAGGTGAGATGGGCCATGGGTGAGCACAAAGGCTTTCACGTCACCCTCACGCACCAGGAAATCCGCACGAGAGCGCATATCCTCGCCCTTCAGTGGCACAGGCGAGCGCAGGCAGAGCTGATCGGGTCCGGCGACGATAAGAAGCGTCTGGGCATCGTGACGACTGACCCAGGGCACAGCAACGCCGTAATCAAAGCGGACAGCCAGATCGGTGTGCATGCTGACTTTGCCCGAAAGGCCTTTGACGAGACGCACAATGCTCGTGTGGGGACTATGGATGGGCATGAAATCTATGACCAGGGCCGTGCCATCGCGGGTCTCATGCGTGGTCTCCAGCACCATGCTACCGGGGTGATAGCGTCGCGTCGTCTTGGCTTTGGCCCGCGGTGCGATCAGCCAGCGTCCGTTCTCGGGACTTCCCAGCAGGCTGGCAAAACAGGCCGGAGCATCAAAGCGCGACGGACAGAACCAGTCTATGGAACCGGAGCGGTCGATCAGGCAGCCGGTGCGCAGATCGCCGATCATTGCATAATCTTCAATTTTTCCTGCCATTATTCCTCGTGGGTGAAGTGTTGCCGGCACAGGGCCGGTCCAAAAACCAGTAGAGCTCACCATTACTGCGCACGCGCGCAGCCGGCAGACTTGGATCGCCCTGCCGAACCCTCTTTACGATCAGCTGTTTTGCGGAACCGGTCGCAACCAGACTCACCGCCCGCGCAGAGCTCAACGCCGGATAGGTGAGGGTCAGGCGCAGCTGGGGCATGCCTGGACGAACTGGCGCGACAAGATGCACGCTTTCCTCAAGTACCACCGAACCCGGCATCAGGGAGGCGGTGTGACCATTGTCACCGACGCCGAGGAGCACGACATCGAAGAGGGCCTTGTCCTGTGTGAGCTTCGCCTGGCCATACTGCGCCATCAATAGCGCCTCATAGGCCTGCGCACAGGCCTCAATCGGTCCCTCGGTGGGCATGGGATGGATCTGCGCCGCCGGGATTGGTACGTGGCGGAGCCAGAGCGCATTGGCTTCTGCGAAATTGCTGTCGGGGGCGTTGGGCGGAACAAAGCGTTCATCGCCCCAGAAGACCTCAAACCTGGACCAGTCGATGCGGGCGTCATATCTGCCGCTGCCCAGAAGACGATAGAGCGGCTGTGGTGTGCTGCCACCGCACAGGGCGATGCGAAAACGACCATCGTGGAGCGCAAGCCGGGTGATGAGCCACTCGGCGTAACGCTCGGCGAGCCGTTCAGGATCGTCGGCGACGATGATGGCAGAGGGCGTGACGGCACTGGCACTCATGCTCCTGGCCCTAGTCGCGGCTTGCCGGCAGGATCGGCCGCCATTGCCGGCCATCACGGCGCAGGAGTTCCTCGGCAGCCTCAGGTCCCTCGCTGCCAGCGGCATAGTTGGGAAAATCCGTCTTGGCAGGCGTGCTCCAGGCATCGAGAAGTGGCTGCACCACCGCCCAGGCTGCCTCGATCTGATCGGCGCGCTGAAACAGCGTGCCATCACCGATGAAGCAGTCATAGAGCAGCGTCTCGTAGCCCACCGCAGGGGCCTGATTGAACCAGTCGGAATATTTGAAGTTCATCGACACGCCATCAAGCACGAGATAGGGCCCGGGACGCTTGGCATTGAAGTGCAGACGGATGGCTTCATCGGGCTGGATTTCAAGCACCAACCAGTCGGCTTCGATGGCTTTACCATGGGTTTCTTCAAACAGCGCGAAGGGGGCATGCTTGAAGCGGATCGCAATCTCGGTGTAGCGCCGCGGCAGGCGCTTGCCGGTGCGCAGATAAAAGGGCACGCCCGCCCAGCGCCAATTGTCGATGGTGAGCTTGAGCGCAACAAAAGTCTCGACTGCAGAGCCCGCCGTCACATCCGCTTCGTTCTGATAGGCGCAGACCGCATTGCCAGAGACGCTGCCCGCACCATATTGGCCACGCACCGCACAGTCTGGGGAAATGGGGCGGGCCGAACGGAAGACTTCGGCCTTCTTTGCCCTAACCGCATCGGCGCTGAAGGAAACCGGCGGCTCCATCGCGGTCATCGCCACCAGCTGAAAGAGATGGTTGGGCACCATGTCGCGCAGCGCACCGGTCTTTTCATAGAAGGCGCCGCGGTGTTCGATGCCGATATCCTCGGAGACGGTAATCTGGACATGATCGATGCGGTCACGGTTCCAGATCGGCTCGAACAGGCCATTGGCAAAGCGCACGGCCATGATGTTCTGGACCGTTTCCTTGCCGAGAAAATGGTCGATGCGAAAGATCTGCTCTTCCTTGAGCGATTTGAGGATCTGCGCGTTCAGTGCCTTGGCCGAGGCCAAGTCATGACCGAACGGCTTTTCGATGACGACGCGCTGCCAGCCGCGTTCTTCGCGAACCAGGCCATGCTTGCCCAACCGGTCGACGATCGGGCCAAAAAAGCGGTCGGGCACAGCGAGATAGAAAAGCACATTGCCGCCCAGCTGTTCGCTCTCATCGAGCGTGGCTAGCTTTTGCGCCAGCGCCTCATAGAGCTCATCCTTGAGAAAATCGCCTTCCACATAATGCATGGCGTGACCGAGTTTCTGCCAGACATCAGCGCGGATGCTCTTGGCGGCAAATTCCGAACGCCCTGAGCTGATCATCGTCTCGATAAAATCATGCAGCTGGCATTGCCAGCCAGCGCTGTCCATCGCCAGGCGATCTGCACCGACAAGCGCAAAGCGGTCGGGCAAAAGACCCTGATCTGCAAGGTTATAGAGTGCGGGTACGACCAGACGTTTGGTGAGATCGCCGCTGCCACCAAAAATCACCATGGCACAGGCCGGCGCCGGCTGCGGGCCACGACGGAGGGACTTATCTGACATCAGGCCTTGTCTCCCGTCTTCGGTTCGACATGGCCACCGAACTTGTTGCGCATGGCACTGAGCAGCTTGTCGCCGAAGGGATGGGACATGCGGCTGCGGAAGCGGGCGTAGAGTGCGGCACTGAGAACATCGGCGGGAACCGCCTCTTCGATCGCCGCTTCAATCGTCCAGCGGCCTTCACCCGAATCGGCCACATCGCCTTCAAATCCCGACAGCGCAGGATCTTCGGCCAGCGCCATCGCGGAAAGATCAAGCAGCCAGGATGAGATCACGCTGCCACGTCGCCATACCTCGGCGATATCGGCAAGGTCGAGCTCGAAGCGGGCCTCAGCCGGAAGTTCGCTGCCACCTTTGCCGCGCAGGATGTCAAAGCCTTCGGCATAGGCCTGCATCAGTCCGTATTCGATGCCGTTATGGACCATCTTGACGAAATGCCCGGCTCCCGCAGGCCCGGCGTGGATGTAACCCATTTCCGCACGTGGATCGCGCCCCTCCCGCTTTGGCGTGCGGTCGATATCACCGCGTCCCGGTGCCAGCGCCGCAAAGATGGGATCGAGCCTGTCGACAGCGGTTTTGGGCCCGCCGATCATCATGCAATAACCGCGTTCAAGGCCCCACACCCCACCTGAGGTCCCGACATCGATATAGTGAATGGCTCTCGCGGCAAGCGCCTTGGCGCGACGGATGTCATCCTTGTAGAAGCTGTTGCCGCCATCAATGATGACATCTGCAGGTGCGAGCAGAGCGGCGAGTGCGTCAACGGTGGACTCCGTGGGCGTACCGGCCGGCAACATCACCCAGATGGCGCGCGGTGTCGCAAGGCTGGAGACCACCTCCTGGAGGCTGTGAGCGGGACGGACGCCCTCCTTGGCAAGGGCGCGCACGGCCGCGTCATCGCGATCGAAGGCCACCACGCTGTGCCCATGCTTCATCAGGCGGCGGGCTATGTTGCCCCCCATACGTCCCAGTCCAACGATCGCAATCTCCATGCCTCACCTCATGTCAAGGCAGCATCGAGCACCTCGCACAAATGCGACAGGCCCGAGGCCACGTCTTTCAAATGGATACGTAATGCGCGCCGGCCGCGCTCGTTCAGAACGGCAAAATCACCCAGCGCCTGCGCGCGTTCGACCATACCAAAGCTGATCTTGCGCCCCGGGATTTCGAGATCTTCGACCGGTTCGCCCGTGATTTCGAGAAACACCCCGGTGTCCGGTCCACCCTTGTAGGCCTGGCCGGTGGAATGCAAGAAGCGCGGTCCGAAGCCGACGCAGGTCGCAACCCGCTTGGCATCGCGCAAGCGGGTACGCATGCGGGACAGCTCCTCTTCAAAGGCATCGCAATGCTCGATGAAGGCCAGCAGCGCCGCGTAGTCACCCTCCTTCAGGCGGGCAAAATGGGCATGCAGATATCCCTTCAGATCGTCATGCTGGCCGATCGCCTCGGCGTTGGCACTGTCGGCATAAAGGGTGAAACCACGCTGCTCATAAATCGGTTCAGACTGCGGCAGGGCGCCAGTTTTCTGGAATGCATCGGTGAGTTCACGTGCCTTAATTTTGGCCGCTTCCACATCGGGCTGGTTGAAGGGGTTGATGCCGATGATCGAGCCCGCGATGGCGATCGCCACTTCCCACATGAAAAACAGCTGGCCCAGCTGATAGGAATCCTCGGCCACGATCTGCAACACAGGATGGCCAGCCTCCTCGAGCGCGGCAACATCGGCGCCATGGTCAACGCCGGCCAGACGCACGAGGACAAAGACGCGGTCATCGCCATAGGCGGAAAGCTCGCCCAACGCCTCACCGTCGACAGGAATGAGGCCCTTGCCCTGTTTGCCGGTGGATTCTGCAATCAGCTGTTCAAGCCAGGCGCCCAGCGTGCGCAGTCCCTCACTGGCGAGGATCGTCACCTTGTTGCGGCCAAACTTGGTGGCAAGCGTGCCCAGCACGATGCCAAGACGCACGCCCGGATTGGCATAGGACGGGACCAGTGGACCACAACCATTGACCATGTGCTGGGTCTCGTCGAGGAAGCGTTCGAGATCAAGGCCCATGGCTGTACCGGGCACCAGACCGAATTTGGAGAGCACCGAGAAGCGACCGCCGATCTCAGGGGCACCAAGAAAGATATGCCCGAAATTTTCGGCCCGTGCCTGCGCTTCGAGGGCAGAACCTGGATCGGTAATGGCGATGAAGGCATCGCCGGCCGCTGCGGCGCCGCGCGCCCGCACAGCCCGGTCCCAGAAATAATCCTTGAGGATCGAAGGCTCGAGGGTGTTGCCCGACTTGGAGGCAACGATGAAGCGCGTCGCCTGCGGCACGATCTGCTTTTCGATCTCGCGGATCTGGTCAGGATCGGTGGAGTCAAGAACATGCAGGCGCGGCCAGCCCTGACGCTGACCAAAACTTTCGGCAAGAACCGCTGCACCAAGGCTGGAGCCGCCCATGCCAAGGAGCACAACATGGGACAGATGGGCCTGATCAATTTCGTTCCGGAAAGCCAGCAAGGCCTTCAGATCGGCCCGTTCGCGGGCGGCGATATCGAGCCAGCCCAGCCATTTGGCTTCATCGCCATTGGTCCACAAGGTGCTGTCGCGTTGCCACAAGCGGCGGCTCAGGCCCGCGTGTGTCCAGTTGGTAATGGCAAGCTCGACGTCGTCCTTGGCCTTGCCCAGATGCTCGCTGACCCGCACGAGCGTGGCATTGAGACATTTGACGCGCTTGGCGGCGAGCGCCGCATAAAGCTTGTCGGCGGCTTCGGCAAATTTTTCCACGCCCTCCTCGAGAAGTTCGCCGGTCACCCGCTCAAGTGAAATGCCATTCTCTTCGAGCTTCAGAAGCTGTTCGCGGGCATCCTCGAGGCCGGTTTCAAGCGTCGCTTTGGGCGTGCCATGGTCGGCAAAGGCCGCCATGGTCTCGGGGGGAATGGTGTTGACGGTATTGGGACCGATCAGCGCATCGACATAAAGCACATCCGAATAGGCCTTATTCTTGGTGCTGGTAGAGGCCCAGAGCAGACGCTGGGGACGGGCACCGCGAGCCTTGAGAGCTTCCCAGCGCGGACCTGAGAACATCTCCTTGTAGATGCTGTAGGCCTCTTTGGCATTGGCGATCGCAATCTTGCCGCGCAGCATGGCGAGGCCGGCAAGCCGGCCTCGTTCTTCCTTGCCCGCATCCTGCAGCCTCTTGTCGATCATGCCATCGATCTTGGCGTCAATGCGGCTGACGAAGAAACTTGCCACCGAGGCAATATGTGAGAGGTCTTCGTGCTTCGGACGCGCCTCAAGGCCGGCAATATAGGCGTTCGCAACCTCACGATAGACGGCAGTCGAAAACAGCAATGTGATATTCACGTTGATGGCATCGCCGATCAGGCTTTGGATCGCCGGCAGGCCTTCGCGCGTTGCTGGCACCTTGATCATGAGATTGGGCCGGTTTACCGACTGCCAGAGCTCGCGCGCTTCCTTCAGCGTCGCCGCCGTGTCATTGGCGATGTAGGGTGAAACTTCCAGCGAGATAAAGCCATCCTTGGCATCGCTCTGGCCATAGACCGCGGCGAAGGCGTCGGCCGCAAGCCGGATGTCATGCACCGATAGCGCGCGAAAAATCTCTCCGACATCGGCGCCCTGTTCCGCCAGACGCTTGATGTCGGCATCATATTCCTTGCCGCCACCGATCGCTTTTTCAAAGATGGCCGGATTGGACGTCATTCCGGTAAGCCCATCGGTGGCGATCTTCTTTGCGAGTTCTCCGTTTTCGATCATCTCGCGGGTTAAGAAGTCGAGCCAAACCGATTGGTCGAATTCGGCGAGGGCCTTAAGCCTGCTCATGCTGCCATTCCCATCGTTAATGCCTGGCTCCGGCGTTCCGGATGCCGAGGGCGGACTATCATGAACGGGCTGGTCCTGCCAGCGCCTGTCATCGTTCATGGGGCTGCCTTTTGCTGCATGAAGGGACATCTAGGTGAAGCCGGTCAGGTTGGAAAGGCGGCTAGGAGTGGCACGGGCTCAGAAAACGCACGATCTTGCAAGGAGTTCCCAGACGCGGTTGAATGACCAACCTGTCACAAAAGGGGCCCGCATGGAAATTAACCTGTTTGCGCCAGAAAGTTTTCGGGCCGGTCATCCACATGACCAGTATCACTGGCTGCGCGAGAATGCCCCGGTATTCTGGCAACAGACCGCCGATGGCGAGGGTTATTGGGCGCTGACCCGTTATCGTGACGTCTTTGCAGTCGATCGTGATTTTTCCACGTTCTCGTCCGAGCCCACGGTAATGATCGCAGATCCTGATCCAGCCGGCGATATGCTGTTCGGCGGACGCAAGATGATGCTGATGATGGATCCACCTCAGCACACCCTCTTGCGTCGGCTGGTGCGCGCAACATTCACGCGCGAAGCGGCGCTGACGCGCGCGCCGCGGCTCGATCAGCTCGCCCGCCAGATTCTCGCCAAGGTTGCGCCCAGTGGCGCCTGCGATTTTGTCGAAGACATCGCGGGGGAAATGCCGTCCTATGTGATCGCCGAACTGATGGGTTTGCCGCCGGAAGATGGGCGGCAACTCTATCGTTTGACCGAAATCCTGCACTCCGCATCGCCACCGTCGGAAATCGTGGCGGCGCTCAGTGCCATGTTCGATTATGGCCGTGAGGTGATTAAACAAAAGCGCGCCCACCCTGGCGAGGACATCGCCTCCGCCCTGCTCAGCGCAGAGCTTGAGGGGCGCAAGCTCGACGACGCCGAGTTTCTGCTGTTTTTTCTCCTGCTGATCGATGCCGGCGGCGATACCACGCGCAACCTCCTGGGCGCAGGGCTGATTGCACTTCTGGAAAATCCCGACCAGCTCGCGTGGCTCAAGGCCGATCTTGAGGGCCGGCTTGGCTCGGCGCGTGAGGAATTGCTGCGGTATTGTGCACCGGTCGTTTATATGCGCCGGCGGGCGACCAAAGACACCCGCATTGGCGACACCGAGATCCGCGCAGGCCAGAAGGTGGTGATGTATTTTGGCGCCGCCAACCGCGATCCTTCAGAGTTCGAAGACCCCGATCGGCTTGATCTGTCGCGCACACCCAATGGGCATATCGCCTTTGGTACCGGTCCACATGGCTGTCTTGGCCAGCATCTGGCGCGGCTGGAAATCGATGCGGTGCTGCGCCATCTGTTTGCAACTCTCGATGACATCGAGATCACCGCGCCGCCACAATGGTTGAGCTCGAATTTTATCGCCGGGCCCAAAACCCTGCCGATCCGCTTTCGCGCGCACTGACGGGATCTCGGCGCAAAGCGGGCCGCGCTCAGTCCTCGAGGGCCTTGCTGAAGGACAGGCCGACGGTGGTACTGCTGAACTCGCTGCGGCTGATCGCAGCCAGCCCACCAGCACGGCTGCCCTGATAGAAATAATTCTGCTGGTCGGTTCCGCCACCCAAACCATTGACGCTCAAGGTCAGCGCGAAGGGGCCAGGATTATACTTGATGAACGCCCCCGCACTCGGGGCGTTGATGATCGCGGTATCCTCGGCAACCTGATAATAGTGGGTGCGGGTTCCCATCTGTCCGTCCAGACCGAAACTGACGTCGCTGCCCGGCAGGGCGTCGGTCAGCTTGACGCTCGCCTCGGCGGGGATTTCGCCGGACAGGGCGCGCTCACGCCCGGTGACAGGGTCTCGGATCTGCGAATGGCGGAAGGCGGCGTGTGAGGACAGTTTGGCATGGGAAAAGCCGAGCGGGGCCATGGACAGCGCCATCGCGAAATCCGCGCTCTGACGGCTGCCACCAGAGATGCTTTGCGGAATCTGCCCGCCGGGGCCCTCTGCAAGCACCGTCGTGGAGCTGAGCGCGGCAAGCGTGAAGGCCGCCTTGAGTGACAATGGTCCCAGCTGATCATCAAGCCCGGCATGCATTTCATCCGCGGTATTGGGTCTGAGGCCGGATTCAAGATCGCCGGTCGCCGCATGCCAGGCGGCAAGGTCGGCGGGTCCGACCGGTACCACGCTGCGGTCGATGGCGAGGCTGAGGCGTGCACCGGAAAAAGGCATGAGTGTAAGGGCAAAGCGCGGCTCTGCTGCCTGCCAGCGCAACTGCGCGAGGCTGCTGTTCTGCAGGCGCAGGGTACCCTCGGCGAGGCGGGCATCCGCCTCCGCGGTCAGTTGCGGCAGGGGCTTCCAGGTTGCCATGAAGGCTTCGATGGCACGGGTGCTTGCGACCTGGCTCGTGGCGCTAGCCTGGCCGACAAACGTCTCGCTCTGGATGGTGGCCGTGCTCGTGTTCTGGGCCGTGGCAGCCAGAGTGAGGCCACTGGCAGGCCGCACGGTCAACGTCGCAGAGGCATTGGTGCTGTCATTCTGCTGCTCGCTATGGGCGACATAGAGCGTCTGGGTGGTGGGACCATCGTGCTGGTCGATATCGAGCTTGCGCTGCGCCTTCAGCGCCAGCGCGACAATGCCACGGTGCCAATTGCTGTCGACTTCGACCGCAGCACTGCGCGTGCCGTTTTCGCCAGCCAGCGCGGAGCTGCGGCGTGAGGCATGGGCATCGCCCTTGATCTCGGTGGCAAGGCCAGCGAGATCGACATTGAGCGCCGCAGTGCCACCCACGCCCGGTGCACCTGTCGTACTCGCAACGCTGAGATCCGCTGCAGGCACATGCAGACTCAATAGGGTATTGCCGGCGAGGGCCACCGGCGCGGTCAGGAAAAAACTGATTGCGATCCCGCCGCCAAGATACCGCATTGCTCCGCTCGTCTGCCTCCTGCGTGAGTAAAAGGCTAACCTCTTATGGCGCGAAGGAAAAGTGACGTTTTTGTGCGCGCGGCTTGGTGCGCGTTGTGTGCGGCAGGCCGCCTTCGGGGTGTGCGTCGCAAACTTCCTGCTCAGGTGAGAATCGGATGAAAGAGGCCGCTGCCAGCAAGCCCGTCAAAGACGAATTGCATCGCCAATGCGGCAAGCAGGATGCCGGAAATGCGGGCCAGCGCGCTGGCGCCGGTCACACCCAAAATCCGCATCAAGGAGTTTGCGCTCAGTAGTGAGATGAGGGTCAGCGCCATCGTCACGAGGAGGGCGGCAAGCACGGCCATGATGTCGAAGGGGCCGCTGGCCTTACCCATCAAGAGCACGATGGCGGTCATGGCGCCAGGACCGGCAATTAGCGGGATGGCGAGCGGCACCACGGCGATATCGCTGCGCTGCCGCGCTTCGCTCTCTTCCGGTTCGGTGATGGAGGACACGCCGGAATGCTTGGCTAGCAGCAGATCCGCAGCCACCATCAGGAGCAGAATGCCGCCGGCGGTACGAAAGGCCGGTAGACCGACGCCCAGGAGCTTGAGCAGGTCGTTGCCCAACAGCGCAAAGGCGAGAAGGACTGCCCCTGCGGTGGTGGTGGCAATGAGGGCGAGCTTGAGCCGCGTCTGGGCCGTCTGCCCCGGTGTCAGGCCAAGAAACACAGGGGCCAGATCGAAGGGACCTATGGCCACGGTGAGGGTGGTAACGGCGGTGAGGAAGAGTGCGAGCATCACCGGCGAGGTAGCATGGCCTTGCGCCAATTGCATCCGCCAAAGCGGTGCTGTCCACCACAGCCAGGCAGGAGGCGAGGATCGCGGCCGGCAGAGAGAAGAGGGCGGCGCGCCTGGCGCGCCGCCCCTGCTCCAAGGCGCTGTCCCGTCAGGCGTAGACTTCGAACAGTCCGGCCGCGCCCATGCCGCCGCCAATGCACATTGAGACCACCGCATTCTTGATTTTGCGCCGACGGCCTTCGAGCAGAACGTGCCCGGTCATCCGCGCTCCGGTCATGCCGAAGGGGTGGCCGATGGCAATCGAGCCGCCATTGACGTTGTAGATGGAGGGATCAATGCCAAGAGTGTCTCGGCAATAGAGGCACTGGCTGGCGAAGGCCTCATTGAGTTCCCAAAGCTCGATGTCATCGATTTTGAGGCCGTGACGCTCCAGCAGCCGCGGAATGGCAAAAACCGGACCGATGCCCATTTCGTCGGGCTTGCAGCCGGCCACTGCCCAGCCGCGGAACCGTCCCAGGGGCTGCAGGCCACGCCGTTCGGCCTCCTTGGCTTCCATCAGCACCACCGCGGCGGCGCCATCAGAGAGCTGGCTCGCATTGCCGGCGGTGATGAACTTGCCCGGACCCTTGACCGGCGCCAGCGCCTGCAGGCCCTCAAGCGTGGTGTCAGGGCGATTGCATTCATCGCGCTCGACCACATAATCGACAATGCTTTCGGTGCCGCTTGCCTTGTCGACCTTCTTCATCTTGGTCTTGACCGGGACGATCTCGTCCTTGAACTTGCCGGCGGCCTGCGCTGCCGCCATCAGTTTTTGCGAGCGCAGCGAATATTCGTCCTGGTAGGCCCGGCTGATGTTGTAGCGCGCCGCGACGACATCGGCAGTATCGATCATCGGCATCCAGAAGTCCGGATAGAGCTCGGTGATGCGCGTGGACTGGCCGCCGCCGCCACCGCCTTGGAAGCTGATCGAATCAACGCCACAGCCAACCGCAATCTGGCAGCCATCGTCGATGATGTAGCGGGCCGCGATGGCGATGGCATTGAGGCCCGAGGAGCAGGCGCGATTGACGGTAACCCCTGAGGTGGTGACCGGAAGCCCGGCGAGGAGTGCGGCGGCGCGCCCCACATTGCCACTTGCCGCAACGCAGCCGGCTACCACGTCCTCCACCTCTTCGGGTGCACAGCGCGCGCGCTTGACTGCCTGTTCGATCGCTGCGCCGAGCATGTCGGCATTGGACGTCATGTTGAATCCGCCACGCGCAGCCTTTGCCAGGCCGGTGCGTGCCGTAGATACGATTACTGCCTCACGCATGAAGACACCCTTTCGCTGATATCGCTGATAGAACTGGAGAGCTGCCGGCCAGTATCCGGCAGTCTGCCTATTTGAGATCCTTGAAGCCCTTGCCCTCTGCCACGAGCTTTTCGAGCAGGGCGGCGGGCTTGAACACATCGCCCATACTCTTGTGCCAGCTCTGCATCCGTTCGAGAACTTTGCCGAGGCCGACCGCATCACCGTAATACATCGGGCCACCCTCATAGACCGGCCAGCCATAACCATTGATCCAGACGATATCGATGTCGCTGGCACGGATGGCTTTGCCTTCCTCAAGGATCTTGGCGCCTTCATTGATCATGGGGTAGATGCAGCGTTCGAGAATTTCGCTGTCCTCGATCTTGCGCGGAGTGATGCCGGCCTTGGCCCTGAATTCGCTGATGATCTTCTCGGTTACAGGCGAAGGTTTGCGGTTGCGCTTCTCGTCGTAGTCATAATAGCCGGCACCGGTCTTCTGGCCACGGCGATCCATCTCGCACAGCACATCGCGAATGGTTTCGCCGCGTGAGTCCTCCTTCACCCAACCAATGTCAAGACCGGCCAGATCGCTCATCGCGAAGGGGCCCATCGGAAAGCCGAAGTCATAGAGCACGCGGTCAACGTCCCACGGCATCGCTCCTTCCATGACCAGCTTCTGAGCTTCGCGCTGGCGCTGGGCCAGCATGCGGTTGCCGACAAAGCCGGGGCAGACGCCGACCAGAACCCCGATTTTGCCGATCTTCTTGGCGATGGCCATGGCTGTGGCAATCACAGGTTTCGAGGTCTTCTCGCCCCGCACGACCTCGAGCAGGCGCATCACATTGGCCGGCGAGAAGAAGTGCATGCCGATCACCGCGTCTGGCCGCTTGGTGGCCGTCGCGATCTCGTCAATGTTGAGATAGGAGGTATTGGAGGCGAGGATCGCACCCTGTTTGGCGATGCGGTCGAGCTTGGCAAAGACCTCTTTCTTGATCTCCATGCGCTCGAACACCGCCTCGATGATGAGATCGCAATCGCCGAGGCTTTCCAGTTCGAGTGAGCCTTTGATGAGACCCATGCGCTTGTCGACGTCGGCGGCGGTAAGCCGACCTTTGGCGGCGGTGTTGTCATAGTTCTTGCGGATGACGCCCAGTCCGCGTTTCAGGGCCGCGTCCTGGACTTCGACGATCGTCACCTCGATGCCGACATTGGCGAAG
Source organism: Rhizomicrobium sp. (assembly GCA_049964915.1). Lineage (GTDB taxonomy): Bacteria > Pseudomonadota > Alphaproteobacteria > Micropepsales > Micropepsaceae > Rhizomicrobium. The sequence continues at coordinate 4,082 of JBMFWV010000053.1, read as the reverse complement.
TTCATGGCGATGCCGCCACCCATGGTGCCCGCGCCGATGATGCCAACCTTCCGGACTGGGATCTGCGTGGTGTCATCGGGAATGTCCGGCAGCTTCCACACCTGACGCTCGGCGAAAAACACATAGCGCTGGGCGGCGGCCTGGGGGCCGGTGAACAGTTCAATGAAGAGGCGGCGTTCTTCCTTCAGGCCCTCATCGAAAGGCAGGTTAACTGCAGCTTCGATGGCGCGAATGTTGTTCTCGGGGGCCTTGAAGCCACGGAACTGACGGGCATGGGCCTTGCGGAATTCGGCAAAGATCTCCGGATGGCCGCGGGCAGCTTCCACTTTTTCGTTCTGGTCGCGCACCTTGCGCAAGGGACGAGCCTCGCTGACGATCCTGCGGGCGAAGGCGAGGGCGGCTGTACGCAGCTCACCTTCGGGTGCCAGCTCGTCGATGAGTCCGCTTGCGAGGCACTGCTTGGCATTGACGTGCTTGCCGCTCGTGACCATCGCGAGGGCTTCCTCGACCCCGACGATGCGCGGCAGGCGCTGGGTGCCGCCGGCACCTGGCAGGATGCCGATATTGACTTCCGGCAGTCCGCATTTGGCGCTCGGTACCGCGATCCGGTAGTGCGCGCACAGCGCCACCTCGAGGCCGCCGCCCAAAGCGGTGCCGTGAATGGCCGCGACTACAGGCTTGGGCGCACTTTCGATGGTGTCCTCGACCTCGAAAAGGCTTGCGCCCTTGGGCGGCTTGCCGAATTCGCTGATATCGGCACCAGCGATGAAGGTCTTGCCCTCACAGATGAGGACGATGGCTTTGACCGAAGGATCCTTGATGGCGGCGTCGAAGGCGCCTTTGAGGCCGTCGCGCACCCCTGCCGAGAGTGCATTCACCGGCGGCGAATTGAGGGTGATCACGGCGATATCGCCATCTTTGCTGAGATCGGTCACGGAATTGATGGCTGTCATGCCTGTCCCCGGGTTGTTTTCCGGGAGAAAGGATGCGCTGGCCGGGCCGCCCAAGTCCAGCGCTTTGGAACAGTTGGTATGGCTCAGGCACGACCCAAGGCGAGGTCACTGACAAAGGGGTTGGTCTTGCGTTCCCAGCCAAAGGTCGACATCGGGCCGTGGCCCGGAACGAAATTGGTATCATCACCAAGTGGCCACAGCCGTTCGGTGATCGAGCCGATCAGGGAGTTGAAATCGCCGCGCGGAAAATCCGTGCGTCCGATTGAGCCACGAAACAGCACATCGCCAACAAAGGCGAGCCCCGCCTCCGGGGCATAAAAAACCACATGGCCCGGGGTGTGGCCTGGGCAATGGCGGACCCGCAGGCGCACGGCGCCGAGTTCGACGCCATCCTCGTCGTTGAGCCAGCGGGTGGGCAGGCAGTTCTCGGCGCCAGAAAAGCCAAAGCGGCTGCCCTGTTCGGCCAGACTGTCGAGCAGGAAGCGATCGTCCGCATGGGGCCCCTCAATGGGCACGTCATAGTGGCGGGCGAGTTGGGCGGCGGCGCCGGCATGATCGATATGGCCATGGGTGAGGAGGATTTTTTCGATCTCAACCTCCTTGGCGCTGACCGCGGCAATGAGCCGCTCGCTCTCTCCACCCGGATCGATGAGGGCACCCTTGCGGCTCTCGCTGCACCAGACCAAGGAGCAGTTCTGCTGGAACGGGGTCACCGGCACGATCACGGCGGTAAGGGGGCTCTGGGTCAAGGCGTAGGCTCCTTTTGGTCCATTTTGGCACGCTTGGCCGCGTCTGTTTCCTGCTTGGCGCGCGCCCGGTGTGGCAAAAGCCGAGCCTTGTGGCCGGCAGGTCACAGAATTGCCGGGGTGCGGCGTTGATTGGAAGAGGCCATCTGATAAAGTTGGGCTCCATGCTCGACGGCCTGGATTTCGGGACGTCGCGTGGGGGAGATGTGGGGTTTTTATGCGCGTGCGCAAGCTTGTGGTGGGCGTTGCCGCTGCAGCTGCGATGTTGGTCATCGCAGCTGGCGGATGTGCTCAGGCTGCGTCGGCGCGCCTGCCCGCTTCTAGCAGCTTGCCACAGAGCGACCCAACCGGCTCAGGCGCGCAACTCCTGCACCTTTCGGTTTCGGGTGGCCCGGATCTGGGGCAGCGGCCTGGAGAGGGCGGGCATTTTCATGGGCTTTTCCCCGTGGCCAAGGCAGCACTGTCACCCTATGACAGCCTGACCCAGGGAGGCAGCTTCCTGTCGGCGGCGATACGCCTTGCCAGCAATTTGCATTTCCGTGTCAGCGCCTCGAACCTGTCGGCTGAACAGCGTCAGCAGGAGATGCCGCTGGCCACTACCCATGCTGCCGTCGTGGGGGGCTTCATGCCGGGACAGACCAATGCCGCCCAGGCGGGGTTGACCTGGACGCTGCGGCCATGGGCACGGTTGTCGCTGTCCGCGGGCGAGGCTGAGGAAAATGCCAATTTCATCGGTGGTCCGGCACTTGCCAGCGCCCGCACCAGCAGCGTTGGAATGGCCGCGCATCTGGGGCTCGGTGATGGCTGGGTGACGACCTTCGCCTACCGGCAGGGTTCAACCCAGCTGGCGCTCAAGCCGGCCTTTGCCCAGGCGCTGCAAAACGATCGCTCCTACGGCGTGACTCTGATGAAGCAGGACCTGTTCTCCAATCACGATGCGGTCGGGCTTGCGATCGTCCGTCCGGGCGACATCTATACCGGCGGGATTGATCTGGCTGCCCCGATGGGCGTCGATCTGACACGTACGCTCATCGATTCTCGCGGCCTTCTCGTCGGCAGCAACACCGAAACCGATCTTGAGCTGGGCTATGTCACCACCTTCTTTGACGGTGCGCTGGCGCTGCAGGCCAATGCCGGCTATCAGATGAACGTCGCCGGCCGCAACGGCAACAATGCCGTCACGGTGCTGTCGCGGGCCAAGATCAATTTTTGATCCGGTTGCGGCGCGGACGGGCAAAAAGGCAAACATTGCGCCTCTAGTGCCCCTCCGCTAAAACCCGCGCCACTTCAATTCAACCTGCTCCAAGGACGTGCACGCGATGGCCGGACCGCAATTTGTCTATTTCATGAAGGATCTCTCCAAGACCTATGCGGGAGGCAAGCAAGTCCTCAAGAACATTTATCTGAGCTTTTATCCTGGCGCCAAGATCGGCATCGTTGGTGTCAATGGTGCGGGCAAATCGACCTTGTTGCGCATCATGGCGGGCATCGACACCGAGTTCACCGGTGAGGCCTGGGCCGCCGATGGCGTCAATGTCGGATATCTGCCGCAGGAACCGCAGCTCGATGACGCCACGGACGTACTGGGCAACGTCATGGAAGGGGTGGCGGCAAAACGCGCCCTCGTCGATCGCTTTAACGAGATTGCTGCCAATTACACGGACGAAACCGCCGATGAAATGGCGGAACTGCAGGACAAGATCGAAGCTGCCGGGCTTTGGGATCTCGAGTCGCAGGTTGAGATGGCCATGGATGCCTTGCGCTGTCCGGATGGTGATGCCGAGGTAAGCAAACTGTCCGGCGGTGAGAAACGCCGCGTTGCCCTCTGCCGGCTTTTGCTTGAAGCGCCCGACATCCTGTTGCTCGACGAGCCGACCAACCACCTGGATGCCGAAACGGTGGCGTGGCTGGAGAAGACGCTCAAGGAGTACAAGGGTTGCATCATCCTCGTCACCCATGACCGCTACTTCCTTGACAATGTCACCGGCTGGATTTTGGAACTTGATCGCGGCCGCGGCATTCCGCACGAAGGCAATTACTCGACCTTTCTTGGCGAACAGGAAAAGCGCCTGCTGCAGGAAGGCAAGGAGGCCGAAGCCCGCGAATCGAGTCTTGCGCGGGAACGGGAGTGGATCTCGCGCTCGCCCAAAGCGCGGCAGGCGAAATCCAAGGCCCGTATCAATGCCTATGAAGAGCTGCTGGCCCGCTCGCAGGAGCAGCGCCAGGGAGCGGCGCAGATCCTCATTCCGGTCAGCGAAAGGCTGGGCAGCATCGTGGTCGAAGCCGAAGGGCTTACCAAGGCCTATGGCGAGCGGCTCTTGTTCGAGAATGTGAACTTCAAGCTGCCGCCCGGCGGCATTGTTGGTGTCATCGGACCCAATGG
>JBMFWV010000052.1:0-23205 GCA_049964915.1 Rhizomicrobium sp. | reverse complement strand
CCCTGCAGGCTCGACCGGGGCCTCACTCCTCATTATCTTATCCTAAGCCTCGTCGGTCTGAGGCGAAGCCTCGTTAGGCATTGGGCTCGTCGACGAAGATTTTCTTGAGGTCCCGCTTCAGGATCTTGCCGTTGGCATTGCGCGGCAGGGTTTCCGGCCAGAAGACGACCTTCACCGGAACCTTAAAGGCAGCAAGCTTGCCCGCCACGAAGCTGCGCAGCTCCGCTTCGGTAGTGTGAAGCCCAGGCTTCAGATGAACGACGGCCGCGGGTTCTTCGCCCAGAGTCTTGTGTGGAATGCCAACCAGCGCTGCGTCCATCACCGCAGGATGCTCGTAAAGCACGTTCTCGACTTCAATGCAGTAAATGTTCTCACCACCACGGATCAGCATGTCCTTGGCGCGATCTATGATGTAGCAGAACCCTTCGTCATCGAGGCGCGCGAGATCGCCGGTCTTGACCCAGCCGTCGACAAAGGTCTCGGCCGTTGCCTCGGGTTTGTTCCAGTATCCCTTGACGATGTTGGGCCCCCGCGCCCACAGCTCGCCCACTTCACCAGGAGGCAGGGTTTCTCCATTGGGGCCTACGATCTTCAGATCGCACGCCGGCGCAGCAGGGCCGCAGCTGTCTGGTCGAAGTTCATAATCCTCGCCGACATGCGAGGTACAGGTTGCGCTGGTTTCGGTCATGCCCCACCCGTTGCCAGGCTGGGATTTGGGGAAGCTCTCGACGATCTTGCGTACCAGTTCCGGCGCAGAGGGCGCACCGCCATAGGACACCATTTCCAGTGAGGAGAGGTCATATTTCGAGCGGGCGGGATGTTCGATCAGCTGCCAGGCGATGGTCGGCACGCCGCCAGCGGAATTGACCTTCTCGCGCTCGATCAGCTGCATGGCAATTTCCGGATCCCATTTGCGCATCAGGACCAGCTTGCCGCCAGTGAACAGCGTGGGGTTCATTACCGCAAAGCAGCCAGTAGCGTGGAAAAATGGCACCGAGAGCAAAGCGGTGCGCTGTGGGGCCTCGAGTGGATCGACCTGCGGCGGCACCTCGCCACGGCGAACAAAGGAGCGTGCACCAGCCGCCGCCGAAGCAAAGATGTTGGAAAGCATGTTGCGGTGGGTCCCAAGCGCTCCCTTGGGTCGTCCGGTTGTACCTGACGTATAGAGAATGGTGCAGTCATCATCGGGGGCAATCGCAACGTCGGGCATGGCAAGCTCGGGAAGCTTGTGCCAGTCATTGACCGTGCCCAGCACATCTTCCAGCCGTTCGATATTGGTTTGCGGCAGATCATCGTCGTAGCGGCTGACGAAGATGCATTCCAGATCAGGGCAATTGACAAGATGCTCGCTGATCCGCTCGAGACGTTCGGCATCAACCACGGCAATCTTGGAGCCGGAATCAACCAGACCGTATTCGAGTTCGGGTCCGGTCCACCAGGCGTTCAGGGGCGTCAGGATGGCCCCAATGATGGTGGCGCCGTAGAAGACAACAGGCCATTCGGGCAGATTACGCATGATCAGCGCAACCCTGTCGCCCTTCTTCACGCCGCGGCGGACGAGCTCATGGGCGAAGCGCATCGTGGCGCGGTAGAAACTTTCATAGGTCGCGCGATCGTTTTCGTAGACGAGAAAATCGCGCGCCGCGAACTGGCGGCTATAGGCGACGGCCTCGCGCAAGCTCGGCGGAGAGTGCTTCCATACGCGGGTGCGCACACCGCGGATCATGACTTCTTCCATCTCGAGCTTAGAGCCCGGTTGTGTCAGCAGCGCGTGGGCCTGGGCGAGGGAAACGACAGGAAAATTGGCGGGCAGGGTCATCGTGCGTCCGTGAGCGTGTTCTGGGGTTGAGATGGCAATACCCCATCCTTCACCCCGGTGACAAAAAATCAAGCGGCATCACGCGCTGGCCAGCGCGGGCAGGCCCGCAGCGACAAGATGGCTCTTGCCACCGATCACAGCGCATCGATGCTGGCCGCGCGCGCCGCCCATTCAGCGCGAATTTCCTCGGCAAGGTCAGGAAAGCGGGCCTGGGCGGCGGCGCGCATATTGGGCAGGGTGTAGGCAGGGAAAAGCCCCGGATCGGGCTTGAAGTCCCGCAGCACCTGCCTGGCGAGCGTGACCTTGTGCACTTCGGTCGGGCCATCGGCGATGCCCATGACCATCGAGCCGATGAGCATCGAAGCGAACGGCATCTCATTGGAGACCCCGAGCGCGCCATGGATATGCATCGCGCGCTTGACAATCTCACTGTAGACCTTGGGCATCGCCACCTTCACCGCGGCGATATCCTTGCGGACCTTGCGATAGTCCTTGTACTTGTCAATCTTCCAGGCGGTCTGCAGCACCAGCAGGCGGAACATCTCAAGCTCGATCCAGCTGTCGGCAATCTGCTCCTGAACCATCTGATAGTCGCCGATGCGGCCATTGCCGCGCGTGGCCCGCGATACTGCCCGGCGACACATCAGATCCAGCGCCTTCTTGCACTGACCAACCGTGCGCATGGCGTGATGCACGCGTCCGCCACCAAGGCGGGTCTGGCCGATGACAAAGGCTCCGCCGCGTTCGCCCAAAAGCGCATCCTTAGGAACGCGCACATTGGTGTACCGCATATAGCCTTCGGAGCCGCGGCTAGTCTCGCCGACGCCAACATACCGTACCACTTCGACACCAGCGCTCCGGCGGGGCACGAGGAACATGGACATGCGGCGATAGGGATCTGGATGGTCCGGATCGGTCAGCGCATATACGACAAAGACCTCGGCATGGCGGGCACCGCTGGTGAACCATTTTTCACCATTGATGACCCAGTGCTCGCCGTCGAGCTCGGCGGTGGTCTGGAACGCGAGCGGATCAGAACCGCCTTGTGGTTCGGTCATCGAATAGCCACTGGTGATTTCGTTGTTGAGCAATGGCCACAAATATTTGCGCTTCTGCTCATCGGTGCCGAAATGGGCAATGATCTCGGCATTGCCGGTATCAGGGGCCTGGCAGCCAAAGACGACGGGGGCGAGACTGACCCGACCCAGCCGCTCATTCATGAGCGCAAGCTTCACTTGGCCGTAACCTTGCCCGCCCAGTTCAGGGCCCAGGTGACAGGCCCAAAGACCCTGTTCACGTACTTTTTTCTGTAAGGGCCGGATCGCCTGCTCGTAGGCCCTGGAGCCAGGGCCGGCGCGCCAGATATCGAGATGCACCAAAGGCTCGACCTCGTCATCGAGAAACCGCTCGATCCAGTCGAGCTTTCCCTGAAACTCCGGTTCGGTCTCAAAATCCCATGCCATGTCGGCCTCGCTGTTTTGCGGCCAAGCTTAAGGCCATCGGCACGGTCTTTTCAAACCTCGACGATGGGCTACAGTGGTGGTCAAAATATGGGGAGATCTCGTCATGGCCCAGCGCCCGCATTCACTTATCAAATCCCGCCTGTCCCGGCTGGATGGCTTTTTGCAGCAACGTTATGTCGACAGCGGCCGCCTCGCTGGCACCGTAACGCTTGTCTCCCATCAGGGCCGCATCGTGCATACCTCGGTGGTCGGACAGATGGACCGTGAGCGCTCCAAGCCAATGCGGGAGGACACGATCTTCCGTATCTACTCGATGACCAAGCCGATTACTTCGGTTGCGTTCATGATGCTGGTCGAAGACGGACTTGTGGCGCTGGATGATCCGGTGCACCGATTCATTCCCGAATGGCGCGATCTTGGTGTGTATGTGGCCGGTTTGCCTGGCGCCTTTCAGACGCGCAGAACCTCCTCACCCATGCGGATGATTGATCTGCTGCGCCACACCTCGGGACTTACCTACGGCTTTCAGCAACGCACCAATGTGGATGCGGCATATCGCAAGCTGGGCATCGGCAACATAGAAGGCACGCCCCAGTCGCTCAACGACATGATCGCGGCTCTTGCCCACATTCCTCTCGAATTTTCACCGGGCGAAGCCTGGAATTATTCGGTATCGACAGATGTCCTTGGCTATCTCGTGGGCAAGATTTCCGGCATGCCGTTCGAGGATTTCCTGCAGCAGCGCATCCTCGGCCCTCTGGGCATGGAAGACACGGCTTTTACTGTACCAGGGCAAAAGGCCGAACGCTTTGCCGCCTGTTATGCCTTCGATGCGAAGGGCAAGGTTGTGCTGCAGGACGATCCGGCCAAAAGCAAATATCTGGCTCCGCCCATCCTTGTGTCCGGGGGGGGCGGGCTCGTCGGTACGGCCGCCGACTACCTGAAATTCTGCCACATGCTCCTGAACGGCGGCAGCTTCAACGGCCATTACTTCATCAGTCCGAAGACCATCACGCTGATGACCGCCAATCATCTGCCCGGAGGCAAGGAGTTGATGGAGGTGTCCCGTTCGCTGTTTTCCGAAGCCGGCAATGAGGGTCTCGGCTTCGGCCTTGGTTTCTGCTCGGTCATCAATCGGCCCAAGGCCATGACCCTGGGAAATGCCGGAGAATATTTCTGGGGAGGCGCGGCCTCTACCGCGTTTTGGGTCGATCCCCTCGACGAGATCGCTGTGGTGTTCATGACCCAGTTCCTGCCCTCGTCCAGCTATCCGATACGCAAGGAGCTGCGGACCCTGGTCTATTCGTCCTTCGCGGGGGATTGACCAGCGACAACTTCACCGTTTTCATCGCTTCATCCACGGCCTTCATGGGGGAGCAGCGGTGTCGGGCACAGGTCTATCGGGGATGGAGGCGCTGCGCCGCGGTGATCCCCATGCCGCACGCAAGGCGTTTGAAGACGCGATCGCGGCTGGGGCCCAGGACAGCGCAACACTGCTTGGCCTGGCCATGGCGTGTGACAGGCTTGATGACTGGCAGATGGCCTGCGATGCACTCGACAAGGCATTGGCCCGTGATCCCTATAATTTGCGGGCCCTGCTGCTGCGCGGCGACATTCTCGATCGCAAGGGGGACAGCCGCGGCGCCGTGAGCTTCTACGACGCGGCGCTGAAGGCAGCAGGCCGTGGCGGCGCCCTGCCGGCAGATCTCATCGATGCCCTGACCCGTGCCCAGAACACGCTGAAGCGCTACGAGGCTGCCTATGAGGCGCACTTGCGTACAGCGATGGCTGGTCGTCTGAATGCGGACGAGCCTGATCGTTTTGGGCTCTCACTCGATCTGATGTTCGGCAAGAAGAAGATCTACCTGCAGGCCCCTCAATTCTATTATTTTCCTGGCCTGCCACAGCTGCAATTCTATCCCAGAGAGCAGTTCGAATGGCTCGATCAGGTTGAAGCCGCTACCGCCGACATCCGCGCGGAGCTGCTGACCGTCCTGGAAGAGGATGGGGCCTTCGTGCCTTATGTGGAGGGTGATCCTAATCGTCCCTTCAACGCTCAGCGTGGTTTGCGCGACAATCCGAACTGGAGCGCCTTCTATTTCTGGAAAAGCGGAGTGCTGCAGGAGAAAAATGCTGCACGCTGCCCCAAGACCATGGCCGTGCTGTCGCAGCTGCCCATGCCTCATATTGAATCTCGCACCCCGACCGCACTGTTTTCTCTACTGAGGGGCAAGACCCGTATTCCGGCCCACCATGGCTTCGTCAACACAAGGCTGATCTGTCATCTGCCGCTGATCGTGCCCGAAGGCTGCGGCTTTCGCGTCGGCAATGACGTACGCGCTTGGCGCGAAGGCAAAGCCTGGGTTTTCGATGACACAATTGAGCACGAAGCCTGGAATAACAGCGACCAGACCCGGGTCATTCTGCTGTTTGACATCTGGCGCCCCGAACTTAGTGACGACGAGCGCCATGCGGTACGTGCGCTGTTTACCGCCATCGATGCCTATGGTGGAGGCTCATCTCCCTGGTTGGCCTAAGGTTGACTCAGCGCTCCGGCCGTGATGCTATCAGAACGAAAAGTGAACGGAGTAGGCAATGGAAGATCGCCGGGCGAAGCTCGCCGCGGCGCAGCGGCTGATTGCGCCGTTGGTGACGCAATCCGAGCGTGTGCGTCACCCCCTGGGCTGCGCAGCAATTGATGACTGCCTGCACGGCGGCCTGGTTCGGGGCGCCCTGCATGAGGTAGCTGCGGCAGAACATGCGGCCACCCCTGCGGCCATCGGGTTTCTGCTGGCGCTGGTGACGATCGCAGCCGGGAACCAGCCCCAGGTCTGGGTGCTCCCGCGCCATAGTGATTTTGGCCTGCCTTATGGTCCAGGGCTGAAGGCTTTTGGGATTGACCCTGGTGCCATTTTCTTTCTGCGCTGCGCCAACACCCAGGAGCAGTTATGGGCGCTGGAAGAGGTTTTGCGCGCGGGCGCAGTGGGTGCAGTGATCGGTACCCGGCCCATCGGCCTGGATTTGACAGCAAGTCGGCGGCTGCAATTGGCAGCAGAGGCTGGAGCGACACCACTCTTTCTTCTGCGCGCGCCTCAAGATCATGAGGCGAGTGCGGCTGTCACGCGCTGGCGCGTCCAGTCGCACCGGGCCGCAAATGACAGTCTTGGGTTTCTGGCAGCCCCCCGGTTTGCCGTCGCACTGGAGCGAGTGCGCGCGGGCAAGCCCGGTGCCTGGGTAGTGGAATGGGATCATGCCACGCTATGTCTGCGCCTTCCTGCCGGCGTTCAGCATCGAGTACCGGAACAAGGCTCAGGCCTGTTCGCCGCCTGAACCATTTGCGCTGGTGAGGCAGACCAGCGGTGGCTGGTATCTCGATGCTCCCTGTGCCGTCGCCAAACAGCTTGGTCTCTACGCTGGCCAACTGCTCAGCGATGCGCGCGCACGTGTGCCCAAGCTCATCACCAGCCCTGTCAATCGCGCACAGGAACAAACCAGGCTGCGCAAGCTCAACCTGTGGTGCACACGGTTTTCGCCCTATGTCGCACCCTGGCCTGAAATCGAAGATGGCGCAGCTGGCATGACGTTCGACATGACCGGTTGTGCGCATCTGTTTGGCGGTGAAACCGCCATGCTTCACAGCATGGCTGCGGCTCTGGCACAGCTCGGATTAAGCGTCAGGCTGGCGATGGCCGACAGTATCGGGGCGGCACATGCCCTTTGCCGCCATGGCGTCAAAGCGCAGATCATTGTCGACAGCACAACCCAGACCCAGGCGCTCCGCGATCTGCCTGTTGCCGCCTTGCGCATCGGCACACAAACCGTGGCCACACTGCGCCATCTAGGATTGACGCGCATCGCCGATGTCATGGACCTGCCACGCGCACCCCTCGCTGCACGCTTTGGCGAGGAATTGCTGCTGCGTCTGGATCAAGCCCTGGGACGCGTAGGAGAAAGCTTTTCACCCATACTGCCGCATGCCCCGGCACGGGTTTCGGCGATCCTCGCCGAACCCATCCGCGACCAGGAGCATGTGCTTAAGCTGGCTGCCGCTCTGGCCCAGGATCTCATGCCCTTGCTTGAACGGGCCGGCCTCGGGGCCAGAGCCCTCAGCCTAAACCTGTTTCGTGTCGACGGTCAGGTCCTGCGTATCGCCCTGCGCCTTGCATCGGCGAGCCGCGATCCTGCTCACATCATCAAACTCTTCGCTCTCAAACTTGATGCACTCACCGAGGCCTTTGATCCCGGATTCGGCTTTGAAGCCGCCCGGCTTGATGTCACGCTCGGCCAGCCCCTCGAGCCCCTCCAGGCTGGCCTTGCCCAGACCACTGCAGATGCAACTCGTCTTACCCGGCTAATCGACCGGCTGACGAGCCGACTGGGCTCCGACAATGTGCTACGCGCCTATTCGCGCGACACGCATAGCCCGGAAAGGGCCATGGTCCTGAAGCCGGCTGGAGCACCGGGCATATGGAGGGATTGCGGCCTGCGGCCCCTGTTGCTGCTGTCCCGCGCCGAACCGGCGGAAGTCCTGGCACTGCTGCCCGAAGGTCCGCCGCTTCAGTTCAAATGGCGCGGCCTGCATTACCGCACCGAGCGCGCTGAAGGACCTGAACGCATCGCACCACAATGGTGGCGGAACGGAGAAAGTCCAACCCGCGACTACTATCTCGTTGAAGACCAGGCAGGCCACAAGTTCTGGATGTATCGCGACGGCCTTTATGGCGCGTCTCGCCCGCCACATTGGTTCGTACACGGAGTATTTGCGTGAGCACCTATGTGGAATTGGCCGTAACCACCAATTTTTCGTTTCTGCGGGGAGCCTCCCATCCCGAAGAGCTGATCGCCCGCGCTGCCGAGCTCAAATTTCCGGCCATTGGCATTGCCGATCGCAATTCCTTTGCCGGCGTGGTGCGCGCCCATACCATGGCAAAAACCTGCGGCATCCGCCTGCTGACCGGTGTTCGCCTTGTGACCCGTGACGGTCTTGAGATCCTTGCCTATCCTCAGGACCACGCTGCATATGGAAGATTGTGCCGGCTTCTGACACGCGGCAATCGCAAGGCACCCAAAAGTCAGTGCGATCTTGGCCTCGATGACATCATCGAATTCAGCGAAGGACAGCTGTTCGTGCTCCTGCCAGCCGCCAGCATGTTTGCTTCGTTCGGCTATCCAGACAAGACGGATCATGCCAGCGCCAAGGCCGTTCCAGCACGGCCGTCATCATATGCGGGGTTTCGTCAAGCTGCGATGCAACTTGTAGCAGCTGCACCCGAGCGGGTATGGCTGGGGATTGCCATGACCTATGGCGCACGTTCTGAACGCAGCCTCGCTGCTGCCGACACCCTGGCACATGAGCTTGGCCTTGCACTTCTTGCTCACAATGATGTGCACTATCACAACCCCGAGCGGCGCCGATTGTTCGACGTACTGACCTGCATCCGTGAAAAATGCACCATCGACGATGCCGGAAAACGGCTTCTTGCCAACGCCGAAGCCCATCTGAAAGATCCTAAGGAGATGGTCCGGCTGTTCAAACGTTACCCCCAAGCGGTCGCTGCCAGCCAAAGCTTCGCTGATCGGATCAGCTTCTCGCTTGATGATCTGCGCTATAACTATCCTGATGATGCGATCGGCGGAACTGGGACACCACAGGAGGTCCTGACCAGACTTGCTCATGAAGGGGCCTACGAACGCTATCCCGATGGCATACCCGAAAAGGTCCAGACACAGATTGCCTATGAGCTCAGGCTGATCGGCGAACTTGGTTATGCACCTTACTTTCTTACAGTATGGGACATTACCCAGTTTGCCAGACGCCGGCAGATTCTCTATCAGGGACGAGGTTCGGCAGCCAATTCAGCAGTATGCTACGTGCTTGGTATCACTGCGGTTGATCCGGCACGCATGAATCTTCTGTTCGAGCGCTTCATCTCGGCTGCGCGCGATGAACCGCCAGACATTGATGTCGATTTCGAGCATGAGCGGCGCGAAGAGATCATACAGTATATCTACGAGAGATATGGCCGGCATCGTGCCGGTCTGGCAGCAACCGTCATCACCTACCGCAGCAAGAGCGCTATTCGTGATGTTGGCAAGGCGCTCGGCCTGTCTCTGGATATGGTCAGCACTCTTGCCAACAATCTCTATGGCTGGGGTAAGAAGGACATTCGGGAAGAGGATCTGCGTGTCCTTGGCCTTGATCCGTCGGAGCATCGCCTTTTCCTGGTCCTTCAGCTTGCCCGTGAACTCTATGGCTTTCCACGCCACCTATCCCAGCATGTCGGGGGCTTTGTCATTACCCGTGGCCTGCTTGAGGAACTTGTCCCGATCGGCAATGCCGCAATGGAGGATCGTACCTTCATCGAATGGGACAAGGATGATCTGTCAGCCCTCGGTATCCTGAAAATCGACATCCTCGCCCTTGGCATGCTCTCCTGTATTGCCAAGGCCTTTGCCCTTATTGCCGCTCATCATGGACATGCCCTGACACTGGCGAGTGTGCCGGCCGAATGTCCCAGGGTCTATGACATGCTGCAAAAGGGAGATTCGGTCGGTGTCTTTCAGGTGGAAAGTCGGGCGCAGATGTCAATGCTGCCTCGGCTCAAGCCCAAGGAGTTCAATGATCTTGTCATAGAAGTAGCTATCGTCCGACCAGGCCCCATCCAAGGTGACATGGTTCATCCCTATTTGCGCCGGCGCGAGGGGCGCGAACCCATCGACCTGCCAAGTCCCGAGCTGCGCTCCGTGCTGGAGTTCACCCTTGGCGTCCCGCTCTTTCAGGAACAGGCCATGCAGATTGCCATCGTCGCGGCCGGCTTTACTCCGGCCGAAGCTGACCAGTTGCGGCGGGCAATGGCGGCGTTCCGCCGTAGCGGCACCATTCCAAAATTCCGCGACAAGTTCATTGGCGGAATGATGGCGCGTGGCTATCAGCGTGATTTTGCCGACCGCTGCTTTCATCAGATCGAGGGTTTTGCGGATTACGGATTTCCCATGAGCCATGCAGCGAGCTTTGCCTTGCTTGTCTACGTCTCTGCCTATTTACGTGCCCATTATCCGGACGCATTTCTTGCAGCCATACTCAATGCCCAGCCTATGGGGTTTTATGCGCCGGCCCAGCTGGTGCGTGATGCCCGCGAGCATGGGGTTATGGTGCGCCCTGCCGATGTCAATGCGAGCGCCTGGGACAATACCCTGGAAGATGGTGGTGTGCGGCTGGGGTTTCGTCAGATCAAGGGTTTTCGCGAGACCGATGCCATCGGTTTGGCCGCAGCCCGGCACACATCCTTTCGCGGTGTACGTCATCTGGCTCAAGTCTCCGGACTTGGCAGTGAGGCTTTACGACAACTGGCCGAAGCGGATTGTTTTGGATCGCTGGGGCTCAGCCGCCGTGATGCCCTGTGGGAGGTCAAGGGGCTCGATGGTGGAGCTCTGCAAAGCCGGCAGGCTCTGCCTGAGTTACCACTTTTTGCCTATGCTGATGCGGAGATGCTGCGGCGCGAAGTGGGCGTCACCCTGCCGAAAATGGGCCTTGGTGAAGAAGTTCTACACGACTACCGCTCCTTACGCCTATCCTTGAAGGATCACCCCCTGGCACTGCTGCGCAGACAGCTGCCCGAAGGCATCGTGCCCCATGCCAAGCTTTTACAGATGCGTGATGGCCAGTTCGCTGCGGTTGCCGGGCTGGTTCTCGTGCGTCAGCGTCCCGGCACCGCCAGGGGTGTGATCTTCCTCACCCTCGAAGACGAAACCGGCAGCACCAATATCGTGGTATGGCCTCATATATTTGAGCGCCATCGTCATGCACTTCTGGGCGCAAGACTACTCGAAGTACGTGGACGCGTGCAGCGTCAGGGGTTGGTTCTACATATCGTCGCTGCCCACATGACAGATCTCTCCGATACATTGAACAGCCTTTACGATGACCCCCTGCGTGCTGCACGAACCGATGGGGCCAGACGCAGCGCGCCCCTCCAGCGTCATCCACGCAATATCGAGGCAATACCGAGGAGTCGGGACTTCCATTGAACGGACCCTACGTCAAAGACACCTGACATGAACGCTCAAGAAACTGCCAAGCAATCAGGTCCATGGATGCGATGGGATGACGGCACAGAAAAGGGCGCCAGGTTAGTCACCTCAGCGCCCCCTCCGCACAATATCGCCATGACGTCCTAGGGGCGCCTACTTGGGAGCAGGCCCCTCACTGACCCGGATCATATCGGCAGGACGCAGCCACTTCTGGAATGCCGCCTGAACATCCTTGGCACTGACTGACATATAGCGCCGCGCTGCAAGCGTGGGTTCGTCCAGAGGAAGTTCCAAATCATGCAGATGGATGAACTCCTGCGCGATACTGCCAAAGCTTGCCTCGTTGAGCGGGATCTGCCGCAGCAGCATTGCCTTGGCCTGCAGAAGCTCCTCGGCTGATGGCGGCGCAGTCAGCATGGACTTCAGATCTTCCGTCGCGATCGTGCTGGCCTTTGAGACATTCTGCGCATCGCTCGCATAGGCAATGAGGTAGACGCTGCGGGTCTTACCCGATACCAGCTCCGAATTGACAGTATAGACGAGCCCGGCATTCTTGCGCAGATCGATACTGAGGCGCGTGGAGTAGAATCCTCCACCGAGCACTGCATTGCCGAGGTTAAGTGCGTAATAGTCCGGATTGGACCGCGTCAGGCCAACGGTTTCGGCCATGACCACCCTGTCCTGCACACGCGCAGGATCCGGAACCGCGATCCGCGCAGGGCGATTTGGCGGCACCTTCGGCAATTCGGTTTGGGGCTTTGGCCCGTGCGCCCTCCACGCGTCGAAATAGCGTTCGATGACCTCGCGCGCTGCGTTGGGGGTAACCGGTCCCATCACGACGATCGTGGTCAGATCAGGACGGAATACTGTGTGATAGTAGTGTTTGACATCATCCAATGTCAGCGACAGCACCGTCTTGGGTGTGGCGAGCTTGAGACTTGGGTCATTAGGCGGGAATAGAGCCTTGCGGATCGCCACATCAGTGAGAAAGTCCGGCGAGTGCTCGCGCTGGGCCAGTACCTGGGCGGTTTCTTCTTTCAGGATAGCCAGCATCACAGGCGGCAAGGCCGGTTCCAGCTCATTTTGGGCGAGCAGCGCAACACCGCGACGGAATTCCTTGACCGGCACATTCAG
Organism: Rhizomicrobium sp.; assembly: GCA_049964915.1. Taxonomy (GTDB): domain Bacteria; phylum Pseudomonadota; class Alphaproteobacteria; order Micropepsales; family Micropepsaceae; genus Rhizomicrobium. The sequence continues at coordinate 10,758 of JBMFWV010000052.1, read as the reverse complement.
CCCAAAATCCGAGCCCGCGCTCTCGTTGGCACCGATTGCATCGAGTGCCGCCTGGAACTGCAGGCGGTTCATGCGTTTGGTACCAAAGTTGAAGAGCTGATCGAGAATGCCTCCAACGCCCTGCTTGTCCGCAGGCGCCTCGGTCTGCTGACGGTTCTTGATATGACCGTAGACGTTGACCGTGTTGCTCACATATTCGGGCTGTACGATGAGCGTAAGGCCGTTGGGTAACACCGACACAGTCGGCGCGAGCGTGGAATGCAGCACGCGCAGACGCGCAAGAGCGTTACTCGCCCATGCCGGCAGCGAAGGAGCTTTTTCCTTTGGCAGAACGATCGATTCTTGACCGCCGAAGCCCCCGGAAACAACAGGGGCTCCTGCGCCACGCGGTGTGGTCACAAGCGTGATGGCACGCGAAAGATCAAGATATTTGCGTGCAACGCGATCAACATCAGCGACCGTCACCTTCTCGATGCGCTTCAGATCAGCATCTGGTGACGGCAGATGATAGACCGTCAGCGCCTCGGACCACAGTGAGGCAAGTCCTTCGATGGACTGCTTCTGCATCCCTGCCTGGGTCTTTTCCTGCAGCTTGGCGGCAGCAACAAGATCAGGTGGCACGCCATGCTCGCGGATATTCTGCAGAATCTGCAGCATCTGCTGCTTGATTGCAGCGGCGTTGGCGTTGGCTGGATACGAGGCCGCAGCATAGGCAAGGCTCGCTTTGGGCAGGGCGCTGAGCTCGAAACCTGTCTGTAACGCCTTGCCCTCTGGTACCATCGCGTAAAGCGCGCCGCGCTGGCTCGCCAGCACATCAGCGAGGACTTCGAGCGCCGGAAAATCGGGGCTCGATGGCCCCGGCATCCGCATCGCGATGACTGTGGAGGCGGTCGGCTGATCGGTTGGCATGGTCAACGTGACCGCTTTGACCGGCCGCGGACGATAGGCAGGACGGACCGGAAGCTTCTTGGCCGGGATCGAGGAGTAGAGCCGGCGGACCTCAGCGAGCGTGCGCTTCAGATCAAGATCACCGACAATCACAAGAATTGCATTGTTGGGCGCGTACCAGCGCCCGTAGAAGCGATGCAGCATTGCCGCGGTAGTCTTGTTGAAAGATGGACGGGTTCCAAGCGCATCATGCGCATAGGGCGTCCCAGCAAACATCGCGGCGCGCAGCTTCTTGTAGAGCACATAATCGGGGCTCGACATGTCACGAGCCACTTCCTGCTCAATGGCTCCGCGTTCCTTCGCCCAGTCTTTGGCGCTGTCATCCACTCCGCGCATGCGAATGGCATCAATGTGCAGCGCCACATCAATGTCGTCGGCGGGAACCGTAAACAAATATTGGGTGACGCCTTCCTGCGTGTCGGCATTAAAGTCGCCCCCCATCATCCCGCCGATTTCCGCAAGCTGGGCAGACGAAAGGCCCGGGCTACCACGGAACATCATGTGCTCCTGGGCATGGGCCATTCCGGGAAAGCCTTTGGGTGCCTCGTCCGAGCCAACCAGGTAATTGACCGAGGTCGACACCACGGGTGCCATGGTGTCACGTACGATAACCACCCGAAGTCCGTTCTTGAGTGTCGCGCGCAGCACATTGTTGGTGCCTGCATGCGCACAAGCAGAGGGGGACGCCAGGAGGCCGGCAAAAGCAAATGTGGCAATCCCGGCCACAAAGGCCCGGACAAATGAAGGAGCAAAATTGCGCATAAAAGGATCCTGGTTGGCGATCTAGGGACAAATCCTCGCCTTTATCGTCGCCCACTAAAAATTAAAACGGGGATAGACAGACCGGGCGAAGATTGTCCTCGAGCAAGACAAAGTAAAACTGGATCCGTTCCATAGCAGGCTCTGGAGGTGCTGGGGAAGCCCGTGTCTTGGGTGTTTGAAGGACTGTGACGGCACGCCAGCCTTGGCGGCGGTGCCGGAGCTCATTGATCTTCTCTTCCCTATGCTGCGTACAAGATCTGCTGACTTTACTTCTGTACCTCTTCAGAGACCACTTTGCGGGGCGTCATTACCCCCCAGTCCGGGCAGGTCATAAAGTGGGGGCAGCTGGGCAGTACGAAGGAATCGTCATGTTTCAGGGTTTTTCTGGGGTCTGGACCCCCGTTTTTCCTGCAAGGAGCATTCGTGGGGTTCCGGTAGCGACACAGCTCGCGGGCGAGCCCGTCGTGCTGTTCCGGGACCAGGACGGCCAGATCGGCACCCTGATCGACCGTTGCCCGCACCGGGGCGCCGCGCTTTCTCACGGCAGATTAACCTCCGAGGGCCGGCTGGAGTGTCCCTTTCACGGCTGGCAGTTCGACCGGAAAGGCAACAATTGTCATGTCCCTCTGAACCCCGACGCCAAGCGTGAGACATTATCTGCACTGGCCTTACCCACACGCGTGATCGGAGACCTCGTGTGGGTGTTCACGGCGAGCGGACCCGCCCCCTTCGAGCCTTCCGTGCCAGATGGGCTTTCTGCCCCGGGCCTTGCCCGCACCTATGTGCAGCGAACCTGGCGGTGCCATTGGACGCGGGCGATGGAAAACATACTCGACAGTCCCCACCTGCCTTTCGTGCACCGCCGCTCGATCGGCAAGGCCCTGCGGCAACAGATGACGGCGCACTCCAAAATGGAGATCACCTGGGAGGACACGGATTTCGGAGGGCGTGCGAAAGCACGCATGGACGGTCAGGACGGCGGAGCCTTCCTTGAATATTACAAACCCAATCTCATGGCCCTTCATATCCCCATTCCCGGCAAGCACCTGCGGATTCATGCGCTTGTCATTCCCGAACAGAGTGACCGGACACGCATCATCATCTGCCAATCCCGGGATTTCGCCCGTGCCCGTCCACTCAATTTGATCTTTTCCTGGATGAATAGCCGCATTGCTGATGAAGACCAGGATGTGGTGGAATCCTCAGGTACGAGCGAAGTACCTCCTGCGGCGTCGGAGAAGTCCGTCGCAACCGACCGCGCCACGCTCCAGTTTCGTAAATATTACTACAGCGAACTGCGTGAGAGTTGCTCAGCCCCAGATCACTGCGGGTCCATGACCAATGCCCTCGCCCTGCCGGACTAACCCAACGCCTATCGTCGCTGACCATGGAACTGTAAGAAGAATGCAATGCGCCCTCTGCCAACGCGCGCTTGTGTCTCCAGGAGGCGGATCACCTGATGCCGGATCTGGGTGCAAAGTGCCCGAGCAATCGGCCCACTAGCAGCTCGGCGTCGGGGGCACGGCCTGGCAGTGCCCAACACCGTCGCACACGGTCTTGGTGTCGCGCTGTGCCTGTCGTCGTGACCAGAACGGCCGCCGTCTGACGTATCATCTGTGGCGATAGCAGAACTTGCTTTTGTATCGCCCTACGATTTCCCACATATTTCAATATCGCAGTACTGCAGCCGGCACTTATGAAATTAATGACGCATACGTCATGATTTTCAGGGCACTCCCATGGGTAGTTCCGTACAACAGGGACTCTCCGCCCCCGTCTTGCCTCGAAAGCGATATTCCCAAAGCAAAAAGCCGCCCAGAGGGCGGCTAATTGTTTGATATTTCTATCAAAATTTGGTTGCGGGGGCTGGATTTGAACCAACGACCTTCAGGTTATGAGCCTGACGAGCTACCGGGCTGCTCCACCCCGCGTCATGCGCGCCTCGACAGGGGCGCGAAAGGTGGGCGGGTATAGGACATCGTCCGGAACCTGTCCATCCCCTTCAGACACTGGAAGGCAGGAATTCGCGTTGCACCTGGATGCGGGCCAGCCATGGCGCAAGAGAGGATCGCCGGCCTTTGCTGAGGGGAGCCCAAGCGGACCACGCCACGCTCTGATTTGCGCAGGCAACCGGCTTTACCTCTCCACATGTGGAAAGCCTCGCACCAAGGCAGCGGCAATTTAGCGAGATTTATTGTGCACAGCTGAAGAACACAATTCCACATCCATCACCAGATCTTTCGTCTTGTTGTTATTTGGCGGCCTGGCTGGAGCACTGCCGAACGGAGTCGCATCATCGCTCCGCCAATTCAGCCACAGGTATCAATATGAGCAATGACGGCTATCGCCGGACGAGCATCGGCAATCATGCCCTGCATCCTGAAACCTTGATGCTAGGCTATGGCTATGATCCCAGGCTCTCGGAAGGTTCGGTCAAGCCGCCAGTATTTCTGACCTCAACTTTCACCTTTCCCAGTGCCGATGCCGGGCGGGAATTTTTCGATATCGCCACGGGACGCAGCGCAGGCACGAGCGATTCTGCCGGTGGGCTGGTTTACGCGCGCTATAACCACCCCAATGCTCAGATCGTTGAAGAGCGGCTCGCGGTTTTTGAAAACGCCGAGATTGGAGCGGTGTTTGCCAGCGGCATGGCGGCGATCACGACCTCTGCATTGGCGCATTGCCGGCCTGGCGATGTCATCCTATTTAGTCAACCGCTTTACGGCGGCACAGATGCACTGTTCCACAATATCCTGCCGCAATTTGGCATCCGCTCACACACCATCTCCGATCCCTCGCGTCAGGAGACGCTTGAACGCGCCTTCCTCGAGGCGGAAAAACTCGGCAAGCTTGCACTTGTCTTTCTGGAAACACCGGCCAATCCGCTCACCGGACTGGCTGATATCGGTGCAGCAGTTGCCTGCGCGGCCGCCAGTGAGAAGCGCCAGGGACGACGCCCCATCGTTGCCGTCGACAACACGCTGATGGGACCGTTGTTCCAGAAGCCACTGGCCTTGGGTGCCGACCTTTCCATCTATTCACTGACCAAGTATGTCGGCGGCCACAGCGATCTCATCGCCGGCGGCGTACTGGGCACGAAGGGGGCAATGGCTCCGGTCAGAGCACTACGTCCACTGCTCGGCGCCTCACTTGATCCGCATTCCTGCTGGATGCTGACACGGAGCCTAGAAACGCTGATCCTGCGCATGACGCGTGCCGCCGACAATGCCACCAAGATCGCGCATTGGCTCTGCCAGCGCGCCGATGTCGAGGCTGTGCATTTTCCGGCTCTTGCCAAAGCCGGCAGCGATCAGAGGCGGATTTATGAAGCACAGTGCTCCGGACCCGGCACTTTGATGGCATTTGACGTTGGCTCGCGCGCCCGCGCCTTCGCTATTCTCGATCGCCTCAAGATCGTCAAGCTTGCCGTCAGTCTTGGCGGCACCGAGTCACTCGCCTGCCATCCGTCCACCACCGTGCTGTCCGGCTTGAGCGAGGACGCCCGTAATGCCATTGGCGTCGGCCAAGGGCTGATCCGCCTCTCTGTCGGGATAGAACACGCCGATGACCTGATTGCCGATCTCGAGCAGGCGATGGCAAATTCTTAAAGCGTCATGTCACATAATTCATCGGCATGACAGGGAGCCATCATTTGCGTGTGTCATTTCCTCTTCAACCCAGGTCGGAGTGGTCCGGCCTGAGACAAGGAGGATAATGATGGGCAAACTTGCACTTGCGGTTGCCTCGGCGGTTCTGCTGAGTTCGGCCACGGCTCTGGCCGCAACCTCTGCGGCGACGAAAGACCAGATGCAGCATTCGGCCATGAAGGCAAAGGCCATGGCGACAACGGCGATGGCGAACAAGGTGGCGACCGTAAAAAAGACCGCGGACACCTCCATGGCCCATAAAGCCATGGCTGCCAAAGCAATGTCCGCGAAAACCATGACCCACACAGGCTGGCACAAGGGTTGGCACAAAACGGCCATGCACAAGGCAGCCTGGCACCACAAGGCGGCCAGTACGGGTGAGCGGGAAGTCCATGCGCTCAACCTTCTCGAGGCTGCAGGCTATCGCAGCATCACCGGGGTTCACCCCAAAGGCATGAACGTCATGGCGACTGCCGTAAAGGCCGGCAAAACTCAGAATCTGACGATTACCTCGGCCGGCAAGATCATACCAACCACCTGAAAATAAATAGCATTCAGTCCCCCGCAGCCCCCATAGGGCTGCGGGCGGGCGTTCTTCTGCCCCAAAGGAGAGCCACCGACTTTGGCTGGCCAGCGGCGTCGGGAAAGGCGCCACCAACAGCCAAGTGTACGGGATTGGGCGCAAGCTTTTGGTAAGCTTTGGGCGCGAGCATAGGGCCGCTAAATAGCCGTGATGGCATTATGGCCTTGGCAGTTTTAGCGCGATAGAGTACAGGAATAGGACCAATCCTCCGCGTCCGCGATTGCACAGAAAGGAGCTGGAATGCACCGAGCCCCCCGTCCTGCGCTCTATGCCCTCGCGGTTTTTTGGCTTTTATCCTCGGCCCCGGCCATGGCCACCCCAGCACCCGTCCCCCTCGTGATTTCGCCGCGCCTCGCGGGCGATCTGTCGCTTAATACGCCGAGTGCCCCGCGGCCGATCATGTCGGTTACAATCGATTCCAATCCCCACGAATTGCACATGAGACTGCCGCGCCTGGCTGAGCCCGACAGCGCCATTCAGGGACTGGCGGCCCCGCTACTTCTCAAGCTGGCGCGTGATGCCGGCAATACGCCAAGAGTAATCTGGACGCGCAAGCGCTACGAGTGCGTGACCTTCGCGCGGGCGATGACGGGCCTCGACCTCTTTGGCAACGCCCGCACCTGGTGGGCCAAGGCCCGCGGGCTCTACAATGAAATCACGCGGCCACGACCGGGCGCCGTCATGGTGTTTGCCCGTTCCCGCCGCCTGCGCCTGGGCCATGTTGCCGTGGTGCAAAAGATCGTATCCGCGCGCGAAGTGCGCGTTGACCAGGCCAATTGGGGAAATGACGGACGTATTAATGTTAATGCGCCCGTCGTCGACGTCAGTCCCAATAATGACTGGAGCATGGTGCGCGTCTGGGATTCGCGCATTCGTGCTCTCGGTAGTCATATTTATCGGCTCAAGGGCTTTCTCACCTATTAGAGCTCGTACGGTGCATGCACCCTCTGGTGTTGACCTATCGATGGACGGACACACCCTCACCTAAGGACCTAAGGACCCGGCTCAACAGCCAAGCCAAACGCTGCGCCTGACCGCTACCGCCAGCGGGAGGGTGAGCACACCAGGCTTGCGCTCATTCCCAACGTCCAGATCGGACGATCTCCCAGGCGCAGAGCAGCAGCAAAGTCGGGCTTCAGCCCCGGGTGCTGTCCAGATGATTGAGCTGTGGCGCCGGGTAACGCCCGCCGGCTGCAGCGCCGACTGCAAACGCGGCATCCAGCAGACGTAGCTCGTCTGCATCTAGATCCAAATGCAAGGCCAGCAATCCGTCGCGCAGGGTGACGCGGCGGCTGGCACCAAGCAAGGGTACGATATCGCGACCACGGCTCAGTACCCAGGCAAATGCGAGCTGCGCGACACTGACCGCCCGCTGCGCTGCCCGTTCCTCAAGCGGCGCGAGCAGGCGCAGGTTATGTGTGAGGTTGTCGCCGCTGAAGCGCGGTGCTCCCTGCCGCCAGTCGCCCGGCATCGTGGTTTCGGGATGCCAATCCCCACCGATCAGCCCGCGTGAGAGCACGCCATAGGCGGTAATGCCAATGCCAAGTTCACGACAGGTCGGGAGGATCGACGACTCAATATCCCGGGTGAGCAGTGAATACTCGATTTGCAGATCGCAGATCGGATGCACAAGGGCCGCACGCCGCAGCGTTTCGCTGCTCACTTCGGATAAGCCGATATAGCGAACCCAGCCCGCCCGCACCAATTCGCTGATAGCACCCACCGTGTCTTCGATGGGCACACGTGGGTCAAGACGCGCCGGACGATAGATGTCGACATAATCCGTGCCCAGCCGCTTGAGACTGTAGGCAAGCGCGGTTTTCACTGCTGTTGGGCTGGCATCGAAGCCGAGCCACGCTCCTGACGGGTCACGCTGTGCTCCAAATTTGACACTGAGCAGAACGCGCTCGCGACCGATGGCGCGCAACGCTTCACCCAGCAGCATTTCATTGTGACCCATGCCATAGAAATCACCGGTATCGATCAGGCTGATGCCGGCGTCCACCGCCTCCTGCACCGTCGCAAGGCTCTCGGCCCGGTCGAGACGCCCATAAACGCCGGACATGGCCATGCATCCAAGGCCCATCGCGGAGATGTCGGGGCCAAGCCGGCCAAGCTTACGGCGCGGGATCATGAGGTCCTCCTATCCTGGCCACCCTGCCTCCCCAGCAGCCGGCCAAAGAGCTGCCACAAAGCGTCTTCCGCTGACACCGTCCGAGCATGACGACGCCAGATACAGCAAGGGCGGCACCATGATGTCCGGATCCAGGAGCTTTGCGGCAAGCGACGCGGGCACACCAGGTGGAATCATACCAGTTCGGGTAGCACCGCCGGGCAGCAACGCATTGACCGTGACCCCGGTTCCAGCCAGATCCTGGGCCCAGATCACGGTCTGCGCCTCGAGCGCCGCCTTGGATGGCCCATAGGGCGAAAATCCCTTACGACGCATGGTTTCATAATTCATCGAAATATTGATGATCCTGCCCCAGCCAGCGCGCAACATGACAGGGGTAGACGCGCGCGCCATCAAAAACGGACCGTTGACATTGGTATCGATGAGCCTGCGCCAGGCATCGACGTCGGTTTGCCAGAATTTGCTTGGCTCAGTCATGAAGTCCGACGACACGGTGCGCATACCTCGCCCAGCATTGTTGACGAGAATGTCGAGACGCCCGAAGGCCGCGAGGGCCGTGTCTATGCAGCGGGCGCAATCGTTCACATCTGTAACATCAGCACGTAGGGCAAGAACGCGATCAGGAAATAGCGCAGCAAGTGATGAAAGTTCCTCCACACCATGGGCTGCTGTCGCGACCACCCGGCAGCCAGCCTCGGCGAGTCCCTGCGCCATCGCCCGGCCGATCCCGCGACCGGCACCTGTGACGATCGCGACGCGCTCTCTTAAATCGATCGGATTTTGCGACATAGGTAGCTCACATAGCTGCATAATTGGATGGACGGTGGCTTCTTTGACGCCTGTGTTATCAGGCTCGTGGGTCCCATGAGCAACGATGCAAGCCACCGAGACAACACAGTTGGCATCGAGCTGATAGAAACCGTCGATGCGCTTTGCCAAATCGCGCTCTGTTACCTCAGCGGCCAGTGGCAGCCATCAGGTGTTCGGGATAGCGTGCGCCCTCCACGGCAATGGCAGCGGCGGCACTGTCGATACCGTTGAGTTCCTCAGCACTGAGTCCGAGATCGGCAGCACCGAGGTTCTCGCGCAGTCGCGACAGCTTCGTTGTTCCCGGAATCGGCACGATCCACGGCCGTCGCGCGAGAATCCACGCCAGTGCCACCTGCGCCGGGGTCGCGGACCTCGTCAAGGCAACGCGTTTGAGTAGGTCGACCAGAACCTGGTTTTTTGCCATCGCCTTCGGTGTGAAGCGCGGCAGATGCTTGCGAAAGTCGCTGTCACCTATAGGGGTGTCCTTGCCCATGGCACCAGTCAGAAAACCCCGGCCCAGAGGGCTGAATGCAACCAGTCCGATGCGAAGTTCGCTACAGACCTCAAAAATTCCATTGCTCTCGCAGTCACGAGTCCAAAGTGAATATTCATTCTGCAGAGCGGTGACCGGCTGCACAGCGTGGGCACGGCGCACGGTGGCCGCACTGGCTTCCGACATGCCAAAATGCCGAACCTTGCCTGCTGCGATGAGCTCACCCACAGTACCGGCAACATCCGCGATCGGAACCGTGGGATCGACGCGGTGCTGATAGAACAGATCGATGACCTCGACACCAAGCCGTCGTAGGGACGCATCAGCGACCGAGCGGATCTGCTCGGGCCGGCTGTTGGTGCCAACCATCTTGCCGTTATCGATATTCATCCCAAACTTGGTCGCGATCACCACCCGATCACGTACCGGCCTCAGTGCCTCCCCGACAACTTCCTCATTGGTATAAGGCCCATAGACCTCAGCAGTATCGAAAAACGTGACCCCAAGCTCCACAGCGTCCCGAATAAGCGCCACAGCCTCCTTGCGCCCGAGGCCAGAGCCGTAGCCGTGATTCAATCCCATGCAGCCATAGCCAAGCTCGGAAACCTCGAGGCCGCTGCTTCCTAGTACACGTGTTTTCATCATCTACCGTCTCTCCTCAACGCCTTGTACTGCACCTACCGCGCACACCTGCACCACACAGGCCGCAGAGGTCGGACGAATGCTAACGTTCCAATCTAGAAATCCGGCACCATGTTGTGAAGATTGGCTGTCTGAGAGGACACTGCAGGGCAGCGTCGTCATCGTCTAAGCCAGGGCTGAGCCAAACCGGCCTCTGTCCGAAAGGTTGCATGTCCAGGCTCTCGCGTATGTGAGCCGGCGCAAACGTGGTGGGTGCAACCGGCACCGTTTGATTGGCCAGCCATCGCCACTACCGCGAGAATGACTTGTCTGCCACCACCGCCTACCGAGAGCGACAACGTCAGGGCCACGCATAGCATCAACAACAAAAAAGCCCCGCGGATATACTCCGCGGGGCTTTCCTGAGTATTTGTGAGGCAGGGTTGAAGCGTCCTTAGCAGGACTGGCAGCGACCGACTCTCCCACGTCTTGAGACGTAGTACCATAGGCGCTGGGGGCTTTAACGGCCGAGTTCGGAATGGGATCGGGTGGAATTCCCCCGCTATGACCACCAGTCCGGCAAAGGACGCTTCAGGATGCCGATGCCATGACAGCAACGGCGCGAAGACACTCAAGCTTGATCTTGTAACACGCTGCGGTTGCAGCGAAATGCCTGGTCTTATTTCCAGACATGGAACGAGGTGCAAAGCGTTCAAGCATTTCAATCGAGCGATTAGGACCAGTAAGCTCAATGCATTGC
>JBMFWV010000051.1:0-24739 GCA_049964915.1 Rhizomicrobium sp. | reverse complement strand
GTTCAAGGGCAAAACGCGGGTCCAGCAGCATCAGATGGTCTATGATGCGCTGAAGGGCCGCATGGGTGGTGTCCTGCATGCCCTGTCGCTGCAGACTAGCGTAAAGGTGTGATTGCGGTAGATGCCGTGGACCCAGGCTGATCTTGACGCCCTGAGCCACGGTTCTTAGATCATGGGTTTACCCCCCCGTCCTTTGAAAGGCCTCGTGCAATGAGCGTGCGTGATCAGATCGCCAAGGAAATCGCAGACAATGACGTCGTGCTTTACATGAAGGGCACGCCGGTGTTTCCGCAGTGCGGCTTTTCCTCTGTCGCGGTGCAGATCCTTTCCAGCCTGGGTGTAAAGTTTAAGTCGGTGGATGTTCTCAAGGACCCTGAGGTTCGTCAGGGTGTCAAAGAGTTCTCCAACTGGCCGACCATTCCCCAGCTTTATGTCAAAGGTGAATTTGTCGGAGGTTCGGACATTTTGCGTGAAATGTACGAAGCCGACGAGCTTGGCCCGTTCCTGGCGGAAAAGGGCATTGTCTGCCAGCCTGGCGCCTAGGCGTTGCCGATTGATTGTTGCCAACAAACCGTATCTTTTGAGCAACTGTCCATTAAAACTGTATCATGACGTCATCGTATGTAGAAAATACTTGAAAACTGTTGCCTCGCTGCATAGGTATTAGGACGAGACGGGCGACGACGCCATCCAGCAGGCACTGCCCCCCCGCTCGCAAGCTGGATGGAGCCCTCTCGTGGTGTCGGTCATCCCCTCCCGACACCGGCGCGTAACGGCGCATGACGCCCGGTCATTCCCCTGACCGGGCGTCTTTTTTTGCGCGATCGCTCAGACCCGACGCAATGTCAGATTGATGCGTCCTCCATCGGGAACGAGACCGCAGCTGCCCGCTATGATGCGATCAATGCCATGAAAGGCGAGCCGCGCGGGGCCACCGAAGGCAAGCAGATCGCCGGAGTGCAGCGTCAGGCTGAGGCTTGGGCTTTTCCGGCTTGTGCCCCCAAGGCGAAACAGCGCCTTCGCGCCAAGACTCACCGACAGGACAGGGACATCGAGCGCGGTCTCGTCGCGGTCTTGATGCAAGCCCATACGAGCACCGGCGCTGTAATAATTGATAAGGCAGCAATGCGGATCAGGGGCGTCGGGCAGGGCCGCGTGCCATAGGCTGATGAGCATCGGAGGGATAGGTGGCCAAGGCTTACCGGTTTTGGGGTGGTGTTCCTGATAGCGGTAGCCGTCGCGGTCGGAAACCCAGCCCAAGGTGCCAAAATTGGTCTGGGTCACCGAAAAGGGGGTGCCGGTGCGTGGCATCGTTGGGTGCACGAAGGGGGCCTCTTCAACCGCGGACAGTACCGCCCCCAGCAATTCTGCTTGCTGCGCCGGATCGAGCGCCTGAGGCCAGAGCTGGACACCTTCGGCGATGGAAAGGGCGTGGGGCAGTTGCATCAGTCCGGCAGCTCTGAACGAGCCCCGCGATGCGCACGCCTGGTGGTCACGAATATCCAGGGCACGTGGCGCGACGGGCGCGGGCCGTAAACCATGGGCCGGGCTCTGCGTACGCACAGGGTCCGCATTAAGAGGCCTCACGATAGACATTGCGATAGGCGCTGCGTTGACCGCGAGCATCGAGCCAGGCCTGAAACGCGCTGGCACTATAATCCTGCTGCACGAAAGCGGCGAGGTCCCTGCCCTGTCCTTCTTCCCTGGCATAGACGACGAACAGGCGTAGCCAACGCTGATAAGGTTTGGGCAGATGCAGATAGGGCCACCGTGCAAACTGGGCGAGTGCGGCTGCCTCGCCCTGCCAGCCTTGGTGGTAAAGGATGAAAAGAGCGGCCGCGAGGCTGGTACGATCCTGGCCCCCTGAGCATTTGAGCAGCAAGGGCCTGGGATTGTGTTCAAACGCCTCCAGAAGGCCCGCCAGCATGGCCCGTGAGGGCAGATGTTTGCTTGAGAGCATGGCATCGACATGCGCGATGCCTTCGCGGGCACAGATCCGGCGCTCATAATGCCACCAGCGCCAATCGGGATTGGCTCCGCGCAGATTAATCACGGTGCGAATTTTGTGACGGCGCAGAAACGGACCAAGCCTTCCACCATACGCCTGAGCCGCGCGCGCGGCCTCGCCGGGCACGATCCAATGGAAATTATAGAGAATATCCGTCATTGCGCGCATGCGCGCGCACCATACTGGGGCAGGCAGACTTTGGCGAAGGCTTTCGGTCCTTTGCACCGCTTGGGAACCCTTTAGGTGCCATCCGGTTACGGTGCGATCTGGCCGTGATACCCCTCCCAAACTTGGGCCGCAGGATCCTGCTTGACCGGCAATCGCGCATCGCTATAGTGCCCGCCTTTCGGAGCCCGCCCGGGAACCCCGCTGGGAAAGCTTGGCGCGTGCAAAGGCAACGTTTTTCAAGGATTTGGTCCATGTTTGCGGTGATCCGCACTGGCGGCAAGCAGTACAAGGTCGCAAAAGATGACGTGCTCTCGGTTGAGAAGCTGGAGGGCGAGGCAGGTGCGGCGGTGACGTTTGCCGACGTGCTAATGCTGGGGGGCGAGACGGTACGTGCCGGTGCTCCTCTCGTTGGTGGTGCGAGCGTGATGGCCGAGATTGTCGAGCAGGGCCGTGGCGAAAAGGTCGTTGCCTTCAAGAAGCGGCGCCGCAAGGACTCGCGGCGCAAGCGCGGGCATCGCCAGCACTTTACCAAGGTGAAGATTACGGAGATCCATGCCGGCTAAGCCGGACTGGGCGAATTAGCAAACCGTTGTTGCCCTGAAGGCTCGGGGCGAACAAGTGCAGGACAGGACAGATGGCGCACAAAAAGGCCGGCGGCTCTTCGCGCAATGGACGCGACTCGAACCCCAAGATGCTGGGTGTGAAGAAATTTGGCGGCGAAGCCATCGCCGCTGGCAACATCATCGTGCGTCAGCGCGGTACCAGGTTCCACCCTGGAACCAATGTCGGGATGGGTCGCGACCATACGATCTTTGCCACCAGCGACGGGCAGGTTGCGTTCAAAACCGGCTTCAAGCGCCGCACTTTTGTATCGGTGCTCCCGTTTGCCCCAGCCAAGACGGCGGCGGAATAGGCGGCCTTCCGGAACATCCGGCCGCCAGCAGAGGCGGCCATCGGGCGAGGGAGATGGACCGCCATCTCCCTTTTTTTGTCTCGCCCGGAGAATGTCATGAGTCCGATCCTGGAAACCGAGCGCCTGGTGCTGCGTAGCCCCACGTTAAGCGACGCCACCGCCATTGCCGCGGGTGTGGGTGACTGGCAGGTGGCAAAGAATCTTGCCCGTGTTCCCCACCCCTATACCCAGAGCGATGCCGAGGCCTTTCTCGCCCGCGTGGGTGTGACCGCAGATCTTGTGCTTGGCATCACGCTCAAGTGCGGCGCAGCCTATATCGGTGGCTGCGGCGCGCGTGCCTGCGCGGATGGCGCCTATGAGATTGGCTACTGGCTGGCGCGTCCTTATTGGGGCTTTGGCTATGCCAGCGAGGCGGTACGGGCGGTTGTCAGCTATGCCTTTGAGGTGCTTGGCGCCACCTATCTGACGGCTGGGTGGTTTGATGACAATCCGAACTCCGGACGCGTTTTGCAGAAGCTGGGTTTCGTGCCGGCGGGGGTCTCTTTGCGCGACTGTCTGGCCCGCCGTGAACGCATCTTCTGCCACGACATGATCCTTGAACCGGCGATGCTGACTGCCCCGATTGGTGTCTCGTCGGTCGAAAGACGGTCTCTTCAGCCATGATAAGCATAGGTGCGCGGGTGGCGCGGCTATGCCATGTATCAGGCCGCTGGTACTCCGCAGCCGTGCTCCGGGGCAAAGCGCGGCAGGATTGCCAGGGCCGGCATCACGCTGGTGCCGCAGATTGAAGGACGGACCATGAAATTCCTCGACGTTGCAAAGGTGCATATCCGCTCGGGGAACGGCGGCAATGGCTGTGTGGCGTTCAGGCGCGAGAAGTTCATTGAGTTCGGTGGCCCCTGGGGAGGCGATGGCGGACGCGGTGGCGATGTCTACGCCGAAGCGGTTGCCAATCTCAACACCCTGATCGACTATCGCTATCAGCAGCATGTCTACGCCAAAAATGGCGAAGCTGGCATGGGCAAGCAGATGTCCGGGGCGGCGGGTGCAGATGCTATTGTCAAAGTTCCGGTGGGAACCGAAATCTATGAGGAGGACGGAGAAAGCCTGATTGCTGATCTGACCGAGACCGGTCAACGCGTGCTTCTTGCCAGAGGGGGCAATGGTGGTTTCGGCAATGCGCATTTTAAAAGCGCGACCAATCAGGCTCCGCGCCATGCCAATCCGGGTCAGCCCGGTGAGGAAAGGACCATTGTTCTACAGCTCAAGCTGATTGCAGATGTTGGTCTCGTCGGTCTGCCCAATGCGGGAAAGTCGACCTTTTTGTCACGGGTTTCGGCCGCCCGTCCCAAGATTGCCGATTACCCGTTTACGACACTCACTCCGCAGCTGGGTGTCGTTGGCATCGACGAACGCGAATTCGTGCTTGCCGATCTGCCGGGTCTGATTGAAGGGGCCCATGGCGGTGTTGGCCTTGGTGATCGCTTTCTCGGCCATGCCGAGCGCTGCAGTGTCATCCTCCACCTGATTGACGCCACCCAGAGCAATATTATCCGCGCCTACCGTACCATCCGGCATGAATTGGAAGCTTATGGACACGGTCTTGACCACAAGCGCGAAATTCTCGTGCTGAACAAAATCGATGCGCTCTCGAGCGCGGCCCTCAAGCGCAAGCGCGCGGCGCTCCAAAGGGCGAGTGCAGGCGATGTCTACGCGATGTCAGGGGTCAGCGGTGAGGGCGTGAACGAGGTCGTACGCGTTGTGGCTGGTGCGATCAGTGAGGCCCGTACTCTGCGCCATGCCAAAGAACCAAATGTAAAGCGCTGGGCGCCATGACGGATCTGTTCGCGCATTCAGCGTCCTCGCTTGTTCTCGTCAAGATCGGCTCGGCGCTCCTGATCGACGGACCAGGTGGCACCATTCGTCAAACTTGGCTCGATGGCATGTGCGCAGACTTTGCAGAGCTGACGTGGCAAGGCCATCGGCTTGTGATCGTTTCTTCCGGAGCCATTGCGCTGGGTCGCTCTGCGCTTGGTCTGAGGCCGGGAGCCTTGCGGCTGGAAGAAAGTCAGGCCGCGGCGGCGGTCGGGCAGGTCAAGCTGGCGCAGGCCTGGGCCGAAGCGCTGGCACGGCAGAAATTGGTTGCCGCCCAGGTGTTGCTGACACTCGATGATACCGAGGAACGTCGCCGCTATCTGAATGCACGGGCTACGCTGTCGACCTTGCTGGAGCTTGGCGCGGTGGCAGTCATCAATGAAAACGACACCGTCGCGACTGCCGAGATCCGGTATGGCGACAATGACCGGCTGGCCGCCCGGGTGGCATCGATGATGGGCGCCGATGTCCTGATCCTGTTCTCGGATGTCGATGGTCTTTATAGCGCCAATCCGCACCGCGAATCGGACGCGCGTTTTATCGACGTTGTCGCGCAGATCACGCCTGAGATTGAAGCCATGGCGGCTGGTTCGGTTTCAGGTTTGGGCCGTGGCGGCATGGCCTCAAAGATTGCGGCAGCGCGCATTGCGACGGCGGCGGGCTGCCAGGTTGTGATTGCCAAAGGGCAGGACCGTGCGCTGGCAAAATTGCGCGCGGGTGGCCGTCATACTCGCTTTCTGGCAACGACTTCGCCCTCCGCTGCGCGCAAGCGCTGGATTGCAGGCAGCCTGAAACCACAGGGAACGCTGCACATCGACGCCGGAGCACTCGCGGCATTGCTGGCCGGCAAAAGTCTGCTGCCAGCGGGCGTTTGTGCAGTTGAGGGTGACTTCGCCCGCGGTGACGCCGTGTGCATTCTAGGACCGGATGGCCGCGAAGCGGGCCGCGGCCTCAGTGCCTATGGTGCCGAGGATGCCCGCGCCATCTTAGGTCGGCACACGGACGAAATCCCCGAGATCCTCGGCTATCGCGGACGCGATGTCATGGTGCATCGCGATGATCTGGCCCTGAACGTGCAGGTTACGGCATGAGTCTCGACGCCGAGATGCTGGCAATGGGTCGCAGAGCGCGGAAGGCGGCCGGACAATTGCGCGAGGCCTCGGCGACAACCCGCAGCCGTGCGCTTGAAGCTGCGGCCCAGTCGCTTTGTGACCACCGTGACGCTATTCTGGAGGCCAATGCCCGAGATCTTGATGCGGCCCAAGCCACGAGGCTGTCAGCGCCGGGCCTGGATCGGTTACGCCTTGACCCCGTGCGTCTGGAAGCGATGGCCAGTGGTGTTGCTGCGATCGCCAGACAGCCCGATCCTGTCGGTCAAACTTTGGCAGAGTGGTCGCGACCCAATGGCCTCACCATCACACGGATGACAACGCCAATCGGTGTTATTGGCGTGATCTATGAAAGCCGGCCCAATGTTACAGCCGACGCTGCCGCGCTGTGCCTCAAGTCGGCGAATGCGGCGATCCTGCGCTGCGGATCCGAAGCCCGCGAAAGTGCGCGCGCGATTCATGTGGCATTCGTTGCCGGGGTTGCGGCCTGCGCCTTGCCACCTTCAGCCATCCAATTGGTCGCCGTGCCGAGCCGGGACGCAGTTGGCATGATGCTGCAGGGGCTTGAGGGCAATCTTGATCTGATCGTGCCTCGCGGCGGAAAATCCCTTACCGCGCGGGTGATGGCCGATGCCCGCGTGCCGGTGCTGGCCCACCTGGAGGGTCTTGTGCATATCTATCTGCACGAAGCCGCCGATATCGCGAAAGCGCGTGCACTGGTGCACAACGCCAAGATGCGACGCACCGGGATCTGTGGTGCCGCTGAGACCTTGCTGATTGACCGGTCGGTTTTGTCTACGCTTGGAGCAGCGGTGCTCGAAGAGCTTGTGGCCTCTGGCTGCCAGATCCGTGGCGATGCGGCGGTCTGCGAGCGTATCACCCAGGCGGTGCCGGCCAGTGAGGAAGACTGGCGTACCGAATATCTGGATGCGATCATTGCGGTACGTTGTGTCGATGGACTGAAGGACGCGATCGCCCATATCGAGCGCTACGGTTCGCAGCACACGGATTGCATCGTTACGGAAGATGCAGCGGTGGCCGAGGAGTTTTTGCGCAAGGTGGATTCAGCAATCGTCATGTGGAATGCGTCGACGCAGTTTGCCGATGGCGGCGAATTTGGCATGGGTGCCGAAATCGGTATCGCCACGGGCCGACTGCATGCCCGTGGTCCGGTTGGTGCCGAGCAGTTGGTCAGCTTCAAATATGTGGTGCGTGGGGATGGTCAATGCCGTGAGTGAATTGCGCCCCCCAGGTCCGGTCGCTGCGGGACTGTGTATCGGTCTTCTGGGCGGCTCTTTCAACCCGGCTCATGCTGGCCATGTTCATATCACTGAGGTTGGCCTGAGGAGACTGGGTCTCGATTATGTCTGGTGGCTGGTGACGCCGCAAAATCCGTTGAAGGCCGTCCGTGGCATGGCACCGCTTGCGCAGCGCCTTGCTGATGCCAAGGCACTTTGCTCTCATCCGAGAGTCGTCATCTCCGATGTGGAGCAGCGGCTGGGCACGCGCTTCACGGTCGATATTCTGAGGCGCTTGCAGCAGCGTTTTGCCGGGGTCCATTTTGTCTGGCTGATGGGCAGTGACAATCTGGAGCAATTCCATCGCTGGCGGGACTGGCAGAGGATCATGCGTCAGGTGCCAGTTGCCGTCATCATCCGTCCCGGCTCGAGCCTGGCCGCCTTGCGCGCGCCTGCGGCGCAGCGATTTTTGCGGTCCCGCGTTTTTACCCCCAGGGGCTTTGCGCTGCGCCGGCCGCCAGCCTTGATCGTGCTGGACGGGCCACGCCACCCTCTGAGCGCAAGCGCCATCCGCGCCCGTCGTTTGGTGGGCGCAAGCCCTCCGTGATAAATTGAATCGGCTAACAGGGAGATCCAAGCTGATACGTCCAAAATCTGCACCACCGGCCAAGCGCGTACGTGCCAAAACGACGTCTGCCAAGCCGGCCGCCGCACCCAAAGGTAAGGCAGCACCAAAGCGGTCCGCCGCCTCCTCTCCAAAGCGCAAATCCTCTCCCAAAAAGGCCGCGACGGCGGAGGCTGGGCTCCTGGCCTTGGTTCGTGCCTCACTGGAAGACGACAAGGCGGAGGATATTGTGGTCATCGATCTCGCCGGGCGTTCGTCGCTGACCGATGCGCTGGTGATTGCGAGCGGTCGCTCGTCGCGCCATGTCGCCGCCACCGCCGAACATCTGGTCCGACGCCTCAAGGAAGCCGGTTATGGTACGCGGCCTACCGATGGCCTGGCACAAGGTGATTGGGTTCTCGTTGATGCCGGCGATGTCATTGTGCATTTGTTCCGCCCAGAGGTGCGACAGTACTATGACCTCGAGGGCATGTGGCGGGTGCCTGAACCTGAACGCGCGGCGCATTAGGCCATGCGCTTGACGATTGCCGCGGTAGGACATGGGCGTGGTACGCCCGAGGCCACCTTGTGCGATGACTTCATCGGACGGGCACGGGCACTCGGCCGTCAGGCCGGCATCACCCAGATCGCGCTTGAGGAAGTGCCGGTCTCCAAGCTGCGTGAGGGACGGGCCCGCAGGGTTGAAGAGGCCGAACGGTTGTCCCGCAAGATCCCTCCTGGGGCTCATGTCATTGTGCTTGATCCACGTGGCACCAACACGACAAGCCAGAGTTTCGCCGAACAACTCTCCGGGCTCTGCAATGCTGCCAATCGTGATCTTGTGTTTGTGATTGGGGGGCCAGATGGCCTTCCCCCGGATGCCTTCGGATCAGCTCAAACTCTTGCCTTCGGGGCTCAAACCTGGCCGCATCTTTTGGTCCGGGCCATGCTGTGCGAGCAGATCTATCGCGGTTTGACGATTCTCTGCCGCCATCCCTACCACCGGGCGTGAACCTGATTTTAACCATAGGGGACGATGGTAGGGCTTGAAAGGCGGGAGTAGCGCCTATGGACATTGCTGGAACTGGACGGCTTGATCGCACCCGTGCAGCGGCTAAGGCCCGCAGCGCCTCTGGCGCGTCAGCGGGCGGCTTTTCGCTGACCCCGGGCGATACGCCTCAAACCACGCTCGTCCGCGGTGCAGCGCCACTGGCCGCGCTCGATTCAATCCTCGCACTGCAGGGTGTCGATGATGCGACCACGGGGCGCTCCAAAGGGCTCGCACGGGGCCAGCAGCTCCTGGAGGTGCTGGATGAACTGCATGACGGCTTGCTGAGTGGCACCTTGCCAAGGGCCACGCTGCAGCGCCTGGCGAGGGCTGTCTCCATCCGGTCCGATCATTTCAGCGATCCGCAGCTCCAGCCGGTTCTGGACGAAATCGAGCTCCGAGCCCAGGTCGAGCTGGCCAAACTGGAAATGGCTGAACAGAAAGCGGCCTGAGCCTGCACGGGCCACGGCGCGAATCTCCTTTTCTGATTGAACCCTTAGGTAGGCCCCTGTATAAGGCGCGCGCTCGAATGGCGCGATTTAACTTTCGGGGTGTGTCCATGGGTATAGAACTTCCGCCCGGCTACCGGCCGTCGGAACGTGAACCCTTCATGAATGAGAAGCAGCGGGAATATTTCCGCCGTAAGTTGACTGGCTGGAAGGAAGAGATCCTCCGCGAAAGCCGGGAAACCATCCAGAATCTTCAAACCGAGACCACGCCCAATGCCGATCTGGCAGATCGGGCGGCAACCGAGGCCGAGCGTCAGCTCGAGCTGCGCACCCGTGACCGACAGCGCAAGCTGATTGCCAAAATCGATGCTGCGCTACGCCGCCTCGAGGACGGGTCCTATGGCTTTTGTGAGGAAACCGGCGAGCCGATCGGGCTCAAGCGTCTTGAAGTGCGACCGATCGCAACTCTGTCGATCGAAGCCCAGGAGCGTCACGAGCGCCGCGAGAAGGTCTATCGGGACGATTAGACCGGGCAGGTCCTGCCCCGGCGAATTGGATGAAGGGGGAGGGCTCGCCAGCCTACCCACCTGCGGCCCTTACGCGCACCGGCCCCGGCAAAAAAATGGCCGGACCTTTGTGGTCCGGCCATTGCCTGGAAGCTACCGGGCTGATCAGAACGGCATCAAGATATCGTAGAGCTGTTGCCCAAGAGGCGGCTGCTGGACATCGGTGATCTGGCCTCTGCCGCCATAGGACAGCCGTGCATCGGCAATCTGCGACAGGTTGATGGTATTGTTGCTGGTGATGTCTTCAGTGCGCACTATACCGCTGATCTGAAGATTGCGCAGCTCATCATTGACCCGTACCTGCTGGTTGCCCTGGATCACCAGATTGCCATTGGGCAGCACCTGGGTGACGACCGCAGCCAGTGTCAGATTAATGGTCTCGGAGCGTGCGATGGAGCCAGAGCCCTGATTGGACGTGGTCGAGTTCATGTTGACGAGCTTGGAGGGATCGGCGCCCGTGACCTGGGCCAGCTGGCCTTGCAGGCCAAACAGATTGCCAATGCCCGCGGTGTCCGCATTGGTGCGCGCACGCTGAGTGCTGTCGGAGAGCTTGGCTGCATCGGCAATCGAGATATCGACCGTCACAAGGTCACCGACATGGCTCGCACGCGGATCGGGAAAGAAGCTGTGTGAACCCACCGGCCAAAGCGAATTGGTGAGATAGGTATCTGGCGGTTGCTTTGGTGGCATGGGCATTGAGATCGGGCGGTAATTGGGTAGGGCCGTGGGATCGGTGATCGGTGACAATGCAGGCGCTTCACCAATGTGCTCCAGCCGATCCACGGCACTGCAGGCAGAGAGGGCAAAGCCGGCGACAACAACAAGTGCGATCGATTTCAGGGGGGCGCGTAGCATGGAGGAGCTCATTGGTTGGCCGAGAGGTTAAAGATTGGGCGCGGCGAGTGCGGGCCCAGCGGCAACGGTTCCCGGGCCCGTTACCACGGCGCTGATCTGGCGGTAGGATACCGGATTGAGCACCGTGACGGTCTCACCCATGCCGCCTTCGCTCATCGCTTTGCCGACAGCGGTCAAAGAGATGCCAGGCGCAGTGAAGATCATTGTCACGGTGCTGCCCTTGGTGACGAGAATCGGAGCGCGCACATCGGAGGCATGCAGAGGCTGGTTGGCTTGGAGGAAGCGGCGTGCCTGCTTGCCCTCGAGTTCACTCATGCTGGCGACAACGTCGCCATAGGCCCTTGCCTGCGATACATTGGCAAAAGCAAGATCGGCGGCGGTGATCATCGCACCGCGGGGAATATTGTGCGTCGGCACGACGACACGCACGGTCTTGGCGTTGATTGTGGCGACGCTGTCGCTCTGCGCCCATGCAGGCAGTGCGGCAAGGCTCAGGGCGGCGGCCAGGACGATCGCTTTCATGACTAACCTCATAGCTGCGCGGTGGTCTGCATCATCTGATTGGCGGCGGTGATCACCTTCGAGTTCATCTCGTAGGCCCTTTGGGCGGTGATCAGTGCGGTGATTTCTTCGACGGGATTGACGTTTGAGGTTTCCAGATAGCCCTGCTGGATGGTGCCGTAACCCGACGATCCGGGTACGCCGGCCTGGGGCGGACCGGAGGCTGGGGTCTCGCTGAGCAGATTGCCTCCCAGCGCATTCAGCCCGGCGTCGTTGGCAAAACGGTCCAGCTCAAGCTGTCCAAGCACGGTGGGGGTTGAGGTTCCCGGTACGGTGGCTTCCACCTGGCCTTCCGGATTGATGGTGACGCTGAGTGCGTTGGGCGGCACGGCAATGCCCGGAGCTACCGTGTAGCCGTCGCTGTTGACGATCTCGCCGGTGGGTGACAGGCCGAAGTTGCCTGCGCGCGTGTAAGCATAGGTGCCATCGGGCAGGGTGACCTTGAAAAATCCTGCGCCCTGGATTGCCATATCATAGGGATTGGAGGTCTGTGTGAGCGTGCCTTGCGTGTCGATGCGATAGACCGAGGCGGTACGTACGCCAGAGCCAAGCTGTATGCCTGCTGGAACCAGCGTGCCGGTGTCGGAGGTCTGCGAACCTGGCTGCAGAACGTTCTGGTAGAGCAGATCTTCGAACTGTGCCCGCTGTGCCTTGAAGCCGCTGGTGTTCATGTTGGCGAGGTTGTTGGCGATAACCTCGACGTTGGTTTGCTGGGCCTGCATGCCCGTAGCTGCAATACTGAGTGCACGCACGACGGGATCTCCTTACGGCTGGATAGTACCCAGCTGGGTAATCGCCTGGGTCTGTAACTGCTGCTGGCTTTTGGTCAGTGACGCGATCATCTCATACTTGCGCATGATCTTGATCATCGTGCTCATTTCCATGACGGGCTGAACGTTGGAGCCTTCGAGCATGCCCTGTTCGATGGATCCGCCGGGATTAGGTTGGGGCTGCTGGTTGGTGGCGTAGAGATTGGAGCCTTGCTGGTTCATCGCTGCCTGGCTTGCAAAGCCAACGATCTTGATCGTCCCGAGTTGTCCGAGCGCGCCGCTGACCGTGCCGTCGGCGGCGACATGAATGTCACCGTCCTGCGGTGTCACAGTAATGGGGCCGCCATCGCCGACCAGAGGATAACCGCTGTCATCGACGATCTGTCCTTCGGAATTGAGCTGAAAATGGCCATCACGGGTGTAGCGCACGCCATTGGGGGTCTGCACCTGAAAGAAGCCATTGCCGGAAATCGCCAGATCAAGCGGGGCACCGGTCTTGTTCATCGGACCTTCGCTGACGTCACGAAACACCCCGCCGTTCTGGACGAAGGCCAAAGGCGCATTGCTCTGCAAGCCGCTGGCGGTCGTGGTTGGTGGCACGGTCGAGAGGAATTCCTGAAACTTCATGCCCTCGCGTTTGAAGCCGGGTGTCGACATGTTCGCGAGGTTGTTGGCAATGATGTCCATCGCCTGGTAGGCGGAAAGCTGACCCGACAGATTAATGAGCAGTGAATTATCCATGGTGGCTCCGGGTCCCTTCTGGTCCTGGCAACCTACCCTTGCAGCTGCCATGCCAACGCCCCTGCCCTTGAAAACGCAGGAATTTTGCCTGACGGCGTGTCCCCAGGGCGGCAAATCTTGCCGGCAGGGTGCGGTCTGCCCGGCAATTTGAACCAGTCCTTAACCACGACTGCCTAACTTGCCGTCCTACGAAGAGGATCAGAGGCGGTCGCTATGGCGGGCAAGGGTGCCGAACCGGACGAGGAAGATGAGGAAGGCGCAGAAGCAGCGCCTCAGCCCAAGAAGGGGCTCCTGGCAAACAAGAAATTGCTGATCATCGCCGCGGCCGGCCTGATCGCGCTCCTGGGTTCGGGCGCGGCTGCCTACTTCTTCCTCTTTGCGCCCAAGCCGGCAACACATCTGGCCAAAGCCAAGGAAGCGCCTTTGCCGCTCGTGCCGCCGAAGGTCGCATTCTACAACGTGCCCGACATCGTGGTGAACATTCAAAGCCAGAATGGCAATCCCACCTATCTCAAGCTTGAAGTCACGCTTGAGCTCAAAAACGCCAAGGAAGAGCAGGGCGTTAAGGTGCTGATGCCGCGGATTGTAGATCAGTTTCAGAGTTATTTGCGCGAGTTGCGTGTCGCCGATCTGCAGGGCTCGGCGTCCGTGATGCGGGTGAAGGAAGAGCTCCTGCGGCGGATCAATGTCGCTGTCGCGCCCTACCGCGTGCAGGATGTTCTGCTCAAGGAAATGATCGTTCAGTAAATGGAACCAAGATTATGGCCGACGAAGAGTTAGCGCCGCAGGAAGCCGCTGCCGACAGTGAAAATGGCGGTCAAGTGGCCGGTGAACGCATTCTGAACCAGGAAGAGATCGACAGCCTTCTGGGCTTCGATGTCAATGATGAACAGCTGCAGGACAAGTCTGGTGTTCGCGCCATCGTCAACTCGGCGCTGGTATCCTATGAACGCCTGCCGATGCTCGAAATCATCTTTGACCGCCTGGTTCGGCTCATGACCACGAGCTTACGGAATTTTACCTCCGATAATGTCGAGGTCAGTCTCGACAATATCACGTCTATCCGCTTCGGCGATTATCTCAATTCCATTCCTTTGCCCGCCATTCTTTCGGTATTTAGGGCAGAAGAACTCGATAATTATGGACTTTTCACGATCGATTCCAATCTCATCTATTCGATCGTTGACGTATTGCTGGGAGGTCGTCGGGGAACCGCGGCGATGCGTATAGAGGGGCGCCCCTACACCACCATCGAGCGCAGTCTGGTGCAGCGCATGACGGAAGTTATCCTGCAGGACATGACCCAGGCTTTTGAACCCCTGGCACCCGTCAACTTTACGCTCGATCGGCTTGAAACCAATCCACGCTTTGCAGCGATTGCGCGCCCGGCCAACGCCGCCATCCTCGTTAAGCTGCGCATCGACATGGAAGACCGAGGCGGACGCACGGAGTTGCTTCTGCCCTATGCCACCCTCGAACCCATCCGCAAACTGTTGCTGCAACAGTTCATGGGTGAAAAATTCGGTCGTGACTCGATCTGGGAAACCCATCTTGCAACCGAGCTGTGGTGCACGCGGCTCGACATTCAGGCGATCTTGGATGAGCAGGTGATGTCGGTATCAAAGGTTATGGATCTTAAGGTCGGTGATACCCTGATGCTCAATGCAAGCCCGGACTCCACCATTGAGCTGCGCTGTGGCCATGTACCGCTGCTCAGCGGACGCATGGGACGCGTCGGGAATGCTGTGGCTGTCCGCGTCGAGCAGGCCGTCAAACGTGCCGATGCCTCTCGCCAGCTGTAAGGAGCCACCATGTCGATCTCGCTCTATATTGAAATATTGCTGTGTATCTTGCTCGTGGCAACGCTTGGCTTCTGTCTTGTCCTGGAGCGCAAACTCAGTGCGATGCGCAAGGGCCAGGACGGACTCAAGGTTGTGATTGCCGAACTCAATGGCGCTATCGGTGCGGCGGGTACTTCGATGCGGCTGCTGAAGTCAGCGGCGTCTGGTGCGATCGAGGAACTCGATGAAAAAGTCACGAAAGCCCGTGCTGCGATTGATGAGCTTTCAGTGCTCACCACAAGCGGTGACCGCATTGCCGCACGCATCGAGCGCAGCGTTGAGACGCAAGGTAGTTCAAAGTCGCCGGTTCTGCCGGCGGCAGCCGAGCGCTTGGCTGGTATAGGTTCACGCGTCGTGCGTACCAAGGTGCCGCTTGAACAGGCCGTGGGGGGTGTGCGGTGAGCCAGCTCTTCAGACAGCTTCGCCTGTTACCTTTGGTCATCTTTATGTGCGGGACGCTGATCGCCCTCAAAGGAGCAAACCTGATTGCGCAGGCTCGTGCGGGGGCGCCGGCAACGGCAACCTCCGCGCCGCCTTCTTCCAGCAAGAGCGCGAGTGCGACTGATGAAATGCTTGATGAGAACACTGATAGCGCCTCGGAAATCGACGTCCTGACCTCCCTGGCGAAGCGTCGGCGGGCCCTCGATCGGGACGCGCAGGCGCTGAATATGCGCGCCAACCTTTTGACCGCCGCAGAAAAGCGTGTAGACGCCAAGATTGCCGATCTCAAAAGCCTCAAGGCGCAAATTCAGGCCTTGCTTGGACAGCGTGACGCCGCCGAGGCCAAGCAGGTCGCGGCTCTGATCAAGGTCTATTCGGCGATGAAACCGCGCAACGCCGGACGTATCTTCGATTCCCTCGATCAACATGTGCTCCTGGAAGTGGCTTCCGGCATGCAGCCGGACGCTCTGGCTCCGATTCTTTCGGCCATGTCGCCGCAGAATGCGCAGGCGCTGACGGTGGCATTGGCCGAGCGGCTGCGGCTGCCGCAAAGCACTGCAACGGCAGCTGCCGCGCAAGCACCACAGGCAAATGCGGCAACACCGTCGGATGCTACTGCCACATCCGCCACGGCCGCGAAGCAGACTGCGCCGTCACCGAACGCAGTAGCTGCTGGTGCGGCGGCGGCCAGCGGCGCGGCCGCATCGCCACCGCCCGCAGCGCAGAACTAGCGTGGTACGGAGACCGGCTGGAATGACGATAAAGCGCGGCAGAGAGGGGCAGGTGCGGCGCTGGATTGCCATCGCCGCGCTTGCTCTTGGTCTTGCTGGCCCGTCTTGTGCCGCTGGTCTAACGATCACGAGCGCGAACGGCTATGGGCGGCTGATTTTCAGCAATGAACACCCCGAAGCGAAGGTGGCGGATGGTGTTCTTGTGCTTCGCTTTGCCCATCGTCCGCATTTCACTGCCAAAGAGATCATGCGCAGGCTGCCGCGCTATATTTCCGATGCCCATGCTGGTCCCCGCGGCAAAACCTTCCGCTTTGCACTCATAAATCCGGTGTGGCTGCATCAGTCCAGTTCCGGTGACCTTTTCGCTGTCGACCTGGTGCCGGCGAGCTTTACCGGCACCCCTCCAGCTTTGCCGCCTCCGCCACCTGTAACACCCAAACCGGTGAATATCGCGGCGCTGCCGGTCCTGCCGATCCGGGCGGGTGCCTATGCTCATTTCTCGCGTCTGCTCTTCGTCCTCAAGTCTCCCATTACCTACTCGATATTCCCGGGTGCCGGACGGATCACCCTTCACTTTGACGCCAAGTTACGTCCGGATTTCACTGCGCTGGAAACCGTAGCGCCGCCCTGGGTCAAAGCCGCAGGCTGGCACATCGACAGCACCGGAACGGTCATTAGCTTCAACACCCTGGCGGGATCCGGCTATCATAGCTTCCGCAGCGGAGATGATGTGGTGCTGGATATTCTGGCGCCGCGCAGTGATAGCCAGAGCCATGATCCACCAGGCGTGAAGGGTGCAGCGGCCAGGGGTAAGATTCATTGGCTACCTTCAGATCCGACGCATGGTGAAGCGAAAGCTGTCTCGCAGCGACAGGCGGTGCTGAATGCCGTGGCAGGGATCGATGGCAAGACTGCGCGGAAGGTTGTCGTGCCGCTGCCCACTCCGCGGCCGCATCGTGCCAAAGTCGCAGCTACATCGAGTTCGTCTCTGCCGGTTACGGCGACCGCCAGCTCTGCCACGTTGAGCTTTCCAGGAGGTACGGCGATCGCGGCGTTTATGCGTGAAGGAAACGCGTGGATTGTTCTGAGCTCGGCAAAGCCACTGCAGGTGTCATTCCTTACGAAGGCTCTGGGTGGATTTTCCAATGCTGTTACGGTCTCGAGCCAGGCAGGTGTGAGCGTGGTACGCATCGCACTGCGCCAATCCGATCAGCTTCGTGTCACAAGCGACGGAGCTGCAAACGTGGTGCGTATAGCGCCCAGCTTTGCCAGCACGTCCGCCGCCCAGCCCCTGACGATTACCCGCGATATTGATACGCCTGATGTCGCGGCGTTGCGCGTTGCATTGCCAGACGCCCAGGTGCCGATTCAGTTGAACGATCCGGTGGCGGGCGACACGCTCATCGTCGTACCTGCGGCACCCGGACGGGTGCTCTCGCATGCGGATCGCTATGTTGATTTTGCGGCGCTGCCGAGCGCGTCTGGGCTCGTCATTTCACCCTATGCTGAAGATCTGGAGGTCCGCAGTTCTGGCGATCATGTGCGCATCAGCCGGCCGGGCGGCCTGCGGCTGACGGCCGGCGTAATTCCCGCGGTAGCAAATCCTGCGGCACTCGCCGAAATTACCAATGGGCCGACCTATCTCAATTTTGCTGCCTGGGCACATCCCATGCATCTGGACGTGCTGGAGACCGAACGGGCCCTGCGCGATGCGGCCGCGGCCCTGCCCTCGGCGCAGGCCAATGGCGCGCGCCGCCAGGAGGCACAGTTCTACATCGCCAACCGGCTTGATGCCGAAGCGCTCGGGGTGGTTGCGCAAATGCAGAGCTCGGATCCGACTTTGCAGGACGATGCGGAACTTCAGACCATCAAGGCCGCCGCCGACGTTATGATGGCTAGATATCACGACGCACGATCGGCCCTCTCTGCGACAGCATTCGCGAATGATCCCCATGCCGCGATCTGGCGAGGCCTTGCCGATGCCGGCCTGCGACGCTGGCCGGAGGCGCGCCACGCCCTGATGCTGGCGATGAGCGTTATAGGGCGTTACCCGCCAAACTGGCAGGCCCGGGTACGCCTCGCTTATGCCCATGCAGCCATCGCCACGCAGGCGCTGGGGGTGGCCAAAAAAGTGCTGGCCGGAATTCCCAAGGGCCTGAGGCCGCCACTGTCTTACGAAGCCGAACTGGCGCAGGCACGGATTGCTGTGGCAGAGGGCCGCTATCGTGCCGCGGCACCATTGTTTGCTGCGCTGAAGCAATGCCCGGATCCCAAGGTCGCAGCGCATGCGATCTATGATGATGCCATATCGGCTCTTGCGGCCGGTGCCATAAGCCAGAACCAGGCTATCGCCAGTCTTGAGCGCTTGCGTTATCGCTGGCGCGGAGACGCGCTTGAACTGCAGACGCTGCGCAAGCTTGGCTCGCTCTATTTTGCGCAGAAGAAGTGGCGCAAGGGCCTTGGCGTGCTGCAGGTTGCGGTCGAGAGCTTTCCCAATGACGAATCCACGCGCCATGTCCAGGACGACATGCGCAAGGCCTTCATTGCGCTTTTCCTGCATGGCAAGGCCGACAAGATGCCACCCATCCAGGCATTGGGTCTGTTTTATGACTACATCGACCTGACGCCGATTGGCGCTGATGGTGATGCCATGATCCGTCGCATGGCCAACCGGCTTGTTGACATCGACCTTCTCGGGCCGGCGGAAAAGCTGCTCAAATACCAGGTCGACAAGCGCCTCAATGGCGTCGCTCAGGCGCAGGTGGCCGGGCGTCTGGCCATGGTCTATCTGATGGACCACAAGGCCAGGCATGCGCTCGCGGTATTGCGGGCCACGCGGGTCGCGGGGATGCCCGACGATGTTGCTCATGCACGTCTGCTATTGGAGGCCAGGGCTCTGGCCGCGCTCAAACAATATGCGCAGGCGCTGGATCTGATCGCGGTCGAGAAGGGTGCAGATGCCCAGCGCTTGCGGGCCGACATATATTGGGAGAGCGGCAACTGGCCAATGGCCGGGCGGGAGGCTGAAGCGCTGCTCGGCGATGCATGGTCATCGAAAGGGGCGCTCAGCAAGGTGCAGCGTCGCTATGTCATGCGGGCAGCGATCGCCTATTCGCTCGCGGGTGATGCCGCGAGCCTGTCGCGGTTGCGTGGCCACTTTTCCCAGCAGATGGCTCAAAGCCCCGATGCCGCGTCCTTTGCTGTCGTCACCCAGAATGTTTCCACGCAAGGCGTGGCTTTCCGCGATGTTGCAGCCAAGGTTGCCTCGATCGACACGCTTGAAAGCTTTATGAAGGATTTCAAGAAGAGCTTTGACGCTATTCCTTCGGTACAGTGAGCCGCCATGGACGAGTCTTGGTCGGACAGATCTCAGATCGCCGCGATCTTGCGGCCAAATTGCCAATAGAGTGTACCGAGGATCAAGCAGGCGAGGCCGCTAACGCCGGCATCTGTCAGCAGCGTGCCGGCGAGGCCGACGACGTGGTAGGCATTGCCATCGAGGACCTGCATATAAGTCAGTGGAATCTGCGTCGCGCCAAGGAGCACGCCATATTGGGTGGCAGCGAGCGGATTGTCATGACCGATGGTACGCAGCGTGATGGCATTGGCTGCTGAGAAGGCGGCGGCCTGAAACAGGTTTTCGCCCATGATGGCGATACCGAAGGTGATGGCATCGCGCGCTTGGGGCAGGAGCGAGACGGTGAAGCTGGCGCCGACCAGGCCGACCAAAAGATAGATGACAACGGGCGACATACGTTTGGCGATCTGCGGCACGGCTAGACTGCCGCAGACCCCGGCGATGGTGACGCCGGCGCCGCCGATGAGCCCTACCATTTCGTCGGAGGTGTGGAAGTCGTGACCGAAGCCCGAAAGCGTGTTGGTGAGCGCGAAGGAGGCGGCAGGAGCCAGAAATATTGCGAGTATCCATTGTACCTCCTTGCGGCGGAACATGGCGATCACATCGGTGCTGAAGGCCTGAAAGCTCTCGCTGGCCAGTTTACCGTCCGCACGTGGACAAGGTGTGCTCAGGTAAAGCGGCAGTACGAGCAGAACGAGAGCGGCCGTCGCGACGGCTCCCCACGGCGCAGGCAAATGGCGCATGGCGAAGATCGAAAACGCCGCGGCCACACCACCGCCGCCAAAATTGGCGATGGTAAACCAGGCTCCCAGTGAATCTTTCTGCTCGGTCGGTAGCAGATTGCCGAACCAGCCTCCCACCGAATTGACGACCAGCACGTTGCTAAGCCCGCTGAGGAAAAGAAATATGGTCAGCAGACTGACATTGCGAACGGCAAGCAGGCTGGCGCAGGTGAAGATCGCGCACAAAATGGTAAAGACAATCGCATAGCTGCGGCGCGCATAGCGCCAGTCCAAAATGGGAGTGATCGGAATCCCGATAAAGGCTGTGGCTAGATAAAGCGAGGTCACCGTGGCGATCTGAGCTTCCGGTATGTGAGCAGAGGCGAGCAGATCTGGAACGGCAATGATGCCCACCGAGCCGTTGATCGCGAGCGGTAAATTTCCCCAGCCCAAGAGCCACGGCGGCAAGGTCCTGTCGGATTTGTTGGTCATGAATGCGTCCGGATTTGCACAGGCTACCTTGCCCAAGCAGGCAGGCTCACTGCAAGCGTGTACGGAATATCTCTTGCCCTTCCCTCTCTGGCGGCGCCAGCGCCGCGAGCCGGCAACGCGAAGCTGACCAAGGGTTCTGCGGACGTTTCGTGAACAGATTTAAATAATACTGTAAAAACAATATATTATATCCATCCTTGCGAATAAGAACAAAACATGTACAATCCGCCTCAGCCAGCCCCTTGGGATTTGCCCGGGGCTATGGAATAAGGAGCGGTGGCATGAGTCAGGCGGCATTGCGGATCGTGAGCAGGGAAGACAATTCGGACCGGAAAAAGGCGCTCGAAGCGGCCTTGCTGCAGATCGATCGGGCTTTTGGCAAAGGCTCAGTCATGAAGCTGGGCAGCCGGGAGACGGTTGAAATTGATACCGTCTCGACGGGCTCTCTCGGCCTTGATATCGCGCTCGGTATCGGCGGTCTGCCGCGTGGACGCATCGTTGAGATTTACGGCCCAGAATCCTCGGGTAAAACCACCTTGGCGCTGCACGCAGTCGCTGAGGTGCAAAAGAAGGGTGGGGTTGCGGCCTATATCGATGCCGAGCACGCGCTGGATCCGATCTATGCCCGCAAGCTTGGCGTAGACATCAACGAACTCTTGATCTCTCAGCCCGATGCGGGTGAGCAGGCTCTGGAAATCGCCGATACGCTGGTGCGCTCCGGCGGTATTGATATCGTCGTCATCGACTCGGTTGCAGCCTTGACGCCCAAGGCCGAACTCGAAGGGGAAATGGGCGACCAGCTTCCTGGCCTGCAGGCAAGGCTGATGAGCCAGGCGCTGCGCAAGCTCACCGCCTCGATCTCCAAGTCCAAGAGCCTTGTCATCTTCATCAATCAGATCCGCATGAAGATCGGCATCATGTTTGGCAATCCGGAGACAACCACCGGTGGTAATGCGCTCAAATTCTACGCCTCGGTGCGCCTTGATATCCGTCGCATCGGCGCCATCAAGGATCGTGACGAAGTGGTTGGCAACCAGACCCGCGTCAAGGTGGTCAAGAATAAGGTTGCCCCGCCGTTCAAGCAGGTCGAGTTCGACATCATGTATGGCAAGGGTATCTCCAAGAACGGCGAACTTGTCGATCTCGGGGTCAAGGTTGGTGTGGTGGAGAAGTCGGGGGCGTGGTTCTCCTATAACGGCCAGCGCATTGGACAGGGGCGGGAGAACGCCAAGCAATTTCTTACCGACAACCCGGATATCGCCGCCAAGATCGAAGGGCAGATCCGCGAGTCGGCGGGTCTGCTAGCAGACGTCCTTGTCCATGGCGAGGAAGAGGTTAACGCGACCGCTGACGAGTAAGCCGGCCCGGCCGAGGCGAAGCGCGTCCGATCAATTGTCGTTCCTGTTGGCATGGGAACGGCTCCGGGAGGGGCGCTCCGCTTCGGGGCGCCCCTCCTTTTCGCTTGCTTGGCCGTGGTGACAGCGAGCCGCGACCCCGCTACATACGGGGTATGAAAAGTCTCGCTGAAATCCGCTCGAACTTCCTCGAGTTCTTCCACCGGCATGGCCATGAGGTTGTCGCCTCCTCGCCCCTGGTGCCACGCAACGACCCCAGCCTGCTGTTTACCAATGCCGGCATGGTGCAGTTCAAAAACGTGTTCACCGGTCAAGAAACGCGCGCCTACTCCCGGGCAGCCAGCGTGCAGAAATGTCTGCGGGCCGGTGGCAAGCACAACGACCTTGATAATGTCGGCTATACCGCCCGGCACCACACTTTTTTCGAAATGCTGGGTAATTTCTCGTTCGGGGACTACTTCAAGGACGACGCGATCGCACTTGCCTGGCAATTACTCACCCGTGAGCTTGCCATACCGGCCGAAAAGCTCACTGTGACCGTCTTCGCCGAAGATGAGGATGCTGCGCAGATCTGGAAGAAGGTAGCGGGACTCAGCGATTCGCGGATCATCCGGATCGCCACCAGCGACAATTTCTGGTCCATGGGCGACAGCGGTCCGTGTGGCCCTTGCTCCGAAATTTTCTACGACCATGGAGACCATATCGCCGGTGGCCCGCCCGGTTCGCCCGACGCCGATGGTGACCGCTTTGTCGAGATCTGGAATCTCGTGTTCATGCAGTTCGATCAGCAGCCCGGGGCGGAGCGGTTGCGCCTGCCCAGGCCTTCGATCGATACCGGTATGGGTCTTGAACGGATCGCGGCAGTTCTTCAGGGCGTGCACGACAATTACGACACCGATCTGTTCCGCCATCTCATCCAGGCCTCGGCTGAACTGAGCGGACAAGGGGCAACCGGGGCTCATGCTGCCAGTCATCGGGTGATTTCCGATCATCTTCGCTCGACGTCATTTCTGATTGCCGATGGCGTCCTTCCGTCCAATGAGGGGCGTGGCTATGTGTTGCGCCGGATCATGCGTCGTGCCATGCGGCACGCCCACCTTCTGGGCGCCAAGGAGCCGTTGCTGTACCGGCTGGTGCCGGTCCTGCTTGCCGAAATGGGGCAGGCCTACCCGGAACTCAAACGCGCCGAGGCGTTGATCTCGGAAACCTTGCGTATTGAGGAGCTGCGTTTTCGTGAGACCCTGGCGCGTGGACTGAAATTGCTCGACGAGGCCAGCGAGCAATTATCCAGCGGAGAGGAGCTGGCAGGTGAAACGGCCTTTAAGCTCTATGACACCTATGGCTTTCCGCTCGATCTGACCGAGGATGCCTTGCGTGTGCGCGGCATCGGCGTGGACCGCGCTGGCTTCGAGGCCGCCATGCAACGGCAGCGCACGGAAGCGCGCAGGGCCTGGGCTGGATCGGGTGAAGCCAGCGATGACCGCATCTGGTTCGAGCTGCGCGAGGAGTTCGGGGCGAGTGAGTTTCTAGGCTATGACAGTGACATGGCCGAAGGCACCATCCTTGCTATGATCCACGATGGCCATCGGGTGGACGCGGCCAAAGCCGGCGACACGGTACGGATCCTGACCAACCAGACCCCGTTCTATGCTGAATCCGGCGGTCAGGTCGGCGATGAGGGCGCCATGTTTTCCGCCAAAGGTGCTGAGGCCGAAATCCGCGACACGGAAAAGAAGCTTGGTGCACTGCATGTTCACGTCGCGGTCGTATCACGCGGCGAGTTCAAGATCGGCGATGCGGTTGAACTGCGCATTGATGCCGAGCGCCGCCGTGCCACGCGCGCCAATCACTCGGCGACACATCTGCTCCACGCTGCCCTCAAACGTGTTTTGGGCCCGCACGTGGCCCAGAAGGGCTCGATGGTGGGACCCGACCGTTTGCGCTTTGATTTCAGCCACCCCAAGGCCCTCAGCGTCGCGGAACTCGAGCGCGTCGAAAACCAGGTCAATGCCGTCATCCGGCAGAACAGCGACGTGTCCACGCGCCTGATGCCCACAGAGGAGGCGATCTCCGCCGGCGCCGAAGCGCTTTTCGGGGAAAAGTACGGCGATGAAGTGCGTGTCCTGAGCATGGGTGAGGACAATGGCGGACCAGTCCCCTATTCGGTGGAGCTCTGTGGCGGCACCCATGTGCGCCGCCTCGGGGACATCGGTCTGTTCACGATTTTGGCTGAAAGTGCCGTCGCTTCCGGTGTCCGCCGCATTGAAGCGATGACCAGTGAAGCGGCCCGTCTCTACCTGACGGCACGTGCAGATCTGGCGCGGGAGGCCGCTGCCGTGCTCAAAACTGCGCCTGGCGAGCTGCCGGTGCGTCTCCAGCAGCTGAGCGAAGAGCGGCGGCGCCTGGAACGGGAGCTGGTTGAGGCCCGCCGGGCTCTGGCGCTGGCCGGCCCTGGCGATGCCGGCGCTGCGGCGGAGGGTCAGGAGACGATTGGCAACGTCGCCTTTCTCTATCGTCCGTTGCGCGACTTTCCCACCAAGGATCTCAAATCGGTTGCCGATGAAGCCAAGGCCAAGCTTGGTTCGGGCATTGTCGCGATTGCCAATACAGCCGAAGGCAAGGTGTCGCTGGTCGTCGGGGTTTCTACGGATCTCTCTGCCCGCTTTTCGGCGGGCGAGCTCGTGCGTGTCGGCTCGGAGCTTCTGGGAGGCCGGGGAGGTGGGCGAGCCGACATGGCTCAGGGCGGCGGCCCAGAGGTCGACAAGCTTGAGGCGGCAATGGAGGCGATCCGCGCCGCCATTGTCGCCCGCGCCCAAAGCTAACGAGGCTTCGCCTCAGACCGACGAGGCTTAGGATAAGATAATGAGGAGTGAGGCCCCGGTCGAGCCTGCAGG
>JBMFWV010000050.1:0-24837 GCA_049964915.1 Rhizomicrobium sp. | reverse complement strand
GGTACGGACAACAGAAAATGGCCGCATGAAAACTTGACTCGTTTGCATCAGGTTTTGCTCAATCAAGGACTCTAGCGTTCGTTGCGCGTGCTTCGCAGGGCGACGCCCCTCTGCGGTGGGGACGGGGTGTTTTACTCCTCTGAGGTCCCGGCTGCGGCTCCTGTCCGCCGGTGTCAGCAGGAGAAGGGCGCCGCGCCGTCACTGCACCGCGCCTATGGTTCCTTCTGCTCCCGTACCCCAGAAGGTGCTCGCGCCGCTCCGGCGTCGCGTCAATGTACGACCAATGCCCGTGATTGCTCGTCCACAGTCTTCGTTGCCCTCGCAGGGATCCTGGCATTTGCGCTCCGCTCGGTGACCTGAGGTCCGAGGGGGCCATAGTCGAAGTCCGCTGTTACCGGACCCAGTTTGCGCAAGCCTTCGGGCGCGTCGAGTGGATCAAGATGTATTTCGATGAGAGATAGCCTGTCGGAAGCCTCTGCCTCTGTGAGTGCATGAGCCAGTTCGCCCTCGGTTCTCACCTGCGCAATGAAGCAGCTGCGGTTAGGCGCAAATACCGATGGCAACTGCGAGTAGCTCCAGTTGGCGATATCGTTATAGGGTGCGTTCATACCAAGAATATACCGTTCGATCGTGTAGCCGCGGTTGTTGAGCAGGAAGATGATGGGCTTTAGGTCGAGCCGCAGGATCGTCGAAAGCTCCTGCGCGGTCAGCTGAAAGGAGCCATCGCCAATAAAGAGCAGATGGCGGCGATTCGGCTTTGCCAGCGCTGTTCCGAGGATTGCAGGCAGACTGTAACCGATCGATGCCCAGATGTTTGCGGCAACATAATCGACTCCGGATGGCAGGCGCATCTGACCGAGGCCGATATTGGAGGTCCCGTTTTCGGCGATCACCACATCGTCCTCCTTGATGAAACACGCAAGCTGTGGCCACAGCCGTTCCTGCTGCAACGGTGCATCCTCAATCAGCTTCCAGTCACTGCTGTTCTGCCGCCCTCTGGTGGCGACTGGACGTGGCTCGATTTGTGCCACAAACCGCTCGAGCAGTGCCGCAGCGCCAACGTTATCGTAAACGCGATTTTGGATCGTGACATGATCGCCATGCAATTCAACGGTTGCGGTAGCTGGCAGCGACTGGGTGAACAGGCTGGAATTGGTCTCGATAAAGCGCGGCGCAGTGACAATCAGGCAATCCGAACTCTCGATCCGATGGCGAACGGAGGCTTCGGAGCCTTCGCCCTTGTAGGCACCAAGCCATAATGGATGGGTCTCATCCAGAACGCATTTGCCGGTGATCAGACTGGCAAAGGGAATCTGTGCTTTTTCCACAAGTGCCTTCAAGGGCGCCGTCATGGCAAAGCGTGCCGCGTCGGAATCAATCAGCACCGCCGGGCTCTTGGCCTGGGACCATAACGTGAGAAGGTGTTGCAGCGCGGCATTGAAGGGCTCCGGATTACCGGAAAAGGCGAGCTCAAGGCGCCGTTGCGGCTTGCGGACCAGCTGGTGGGAGACGTCCGAGGGAAGCTGGATGTAGACGGGCTTCATTTCGCGCAGGCAGGCGGTGAGTACCCGGTCGATCTCTGCGAGCGCATTCTCCGCCGTCAGGCGGGTCTGTGCGACGGTGAACTGCCGAAAGCAGTTCATCATATTGTCGTAGTTGCCATCTGCCAACGTGTGATGCAGACAGAGGCCCTCTTCCATTGCATGCAGAGGTGGTGCTCCGGTGATGCAGACGACGGGCACGTGCTCGGCACAGGCTCCGGCGACACCGCAGATAGCGCTCAGCTCCCCAACGCCATAGGTGGTCAGAATCGCGCCAATGCCATTCAGGCGGGCATAGCCATCAGCTGCGTAGGCCGCATTCAGTTCGTTGCAAGTACCGATGAATGTGATGCCAGTCGTGCTGCCGACCTGTTCGAGGAACTGCAGGTTGAAGTCCCCGGGAACGCCAAATATGTGCCCGACACCCAAGTCGCTCAGCCGGCCGAGGAGTAACTCTCCGATGGTGATCATGATCAATCGTCCTATCCCGTTACCTATGCCGGCCATGCGATCCCATGGTGAGCTCAATCCTGCGCAAAGAGCTTGCATTTTTAGGGGGATTTGCCCCATATCGTGCAACATTCACGCAGGAATAGGTGAATAATCGCAATGTCTGAGCATCCAGATGCCTTCGATCTTAAGATCATGCAGGAGCTTCAGAGAGACGGCCGCCAGACAAATAACGAGTTGGCGACGCGGATCGCGCTGTCACCGTCACAGTGTTCGCGGCGCCGCAGCTGTCTTGAGGAGGAGGGTTACATCCGTGGCTATCACGCGCGGATCGACCACGGTAAGCTCGGACTGGGACTGCTATGCATCATTTCGGTGACGCTTTCGACCCACAACCAGCATAGTGCCAGGCGGTTTGGACGGTTTGTGAGCAAGCTGCCAGAGGTGCTGGAGGCCTATGCTCTCACCGGTGACATGGACTACTATCTCAAGGTGATGACACGCGATCTGAGAGATCTGTCGCGCTTTGTGAGCGATGTTCTTCTGCCTCACGCGACGGTGCAGCATGTCAAGACGTCGATTGTGCTGGATACTCTGAAAGAGGCTTCCGACTATCCGGTCTCTGTGCGTGGATGATGGAGCTTGAGTGTCTGCTCCCTGGAATTCCTGCCCGACGGGGAGAGGCATCATCACATCGCGAAGATTCCCATGAGAAACGGCTTGGCATAAAGATCGGCGACCTCACTTGGCACTGCGCCTGGCACCGCCAGTTCGATCGAGGCAGCGGCACTCAAGGCGGCATGCAGCGACTGGGCTGCAAGCACCGGATCAACGGGACGGACTGCGCCCTCCGCCGCAGCGTCGGAAATCATGGCCGCGAAGCGGTCGGTAGCCCGCGTCCAGCGGGCTACCATGTCGTCGCGGATGGGTTCGGGCAGGGCTGACAGCGCTCCCCCGCGCAGCAGCGGTCCCTGTTCAGATACCTGGTACAGGGCAAGCGTAGCGGCTGCCGCGCACAGGCGCGCCCAGCCGTCTCCTTGCGCCAGCATTGCCGCAGACTGAATGCGGCGAATGGCTTCGAAGGTGTGTTCAAAGCAGGCAACGACGAGATCATCCTTAGCCTCGTTGTGGTGATAGAACGAGCCCTTGGTGACATGAAGATGCGCTGAGATCTTTTCCACCGAGGCACCACGATAGCCGTGCAGATTGATAAGCTTGGTAGCTGCGACGAGAAAGGTTTCGCGCTGGCGGGCGCCAGGCTCCTCCGGGGAGGCAAGCACGTCCTGGAGCACAAGCGGCCGCCATGCAGCGCCCTCCGGCGCAAGGCCAAGGGTGAGGATGTCATAAAGGCGGGCGGCGATGCGCGGGTAATCCTCGACGTGGTAGCGCGGCAGCCAGGCGACCGACCACAAAATCTGCTCCATAAGGGCGTGTGTGCGAGCATTGGCGGCGTTGCGCGGCAGCACCAGGCCGGGTCCCTGGAAGAGTGTGCGGATGCGTCGGAACAATGCGTTGTAAGGTTCGGAGACAATGCTGAGATAAGGTTCCTTGAGCGCTCGTATATCGTTGAACATGGCGATCTGCGGCTCTTCGCCTTCGCGGATGCGCCGATTGCTTTCGAGATAAAGCTCGAGAAAGCGCCGGAGCCGGACCTTGGGATCGCTGGAGACGAATGCCGCAACGGCCAGCCTGTCAAACCATTCGATGCCACGCAGAAAGCAGGCAACCGCAAGGTCTTCCTTCTTCTTGAAGTAATAGGTCACTGAGGTGGTAGAGAGGTCAACGGCGGCTGCCACATCGGCCAGCGTCATGCCTTTGACGCCGCGCCGGTTGAGGATGACGGTTGCAGCCGAAATGATGGCGTCCTTCTTGCGAGCAAAGCGGGGGCTGGCGCGGGACGCCGGACCCTGCTCTTGGTCTTGGGGCAGAACCTCAAGATGCGGCGGCGTCGCGTTGGCGCTCATGCGGTCCTCCCGGCCCCGGACTTTCCTCTGGGTCAAGATCCGCTGAGTTGGCCTCAGCTGCAAGCTCCGTTTGGCCGCTCAGGGCATGCAAATTTTCACTATGGCGCTCACGATCGATGGGAAACCGGGCCAGAATGGCAAAACCTGCCGTATAAAGCGCTGATACCGTGCACAAATAGACGACAACAAAGCGTACCACCACCGCCTCTGGCACTGCTCCGGGGATCGCGTGGGAGGGAAACCCGACCGCCCACAAGAGGATCCCAGAGCCCAGCAGGCCCAGGCCCGAGACGGCTTTTTGCAGAAAGCTGTTGCCGGCAAAGAGCAGCCCCTCAGCCCGCCGTCCGGTGGTGCGTTCGCTGTGCTCAACGACGTCGGCAATCATCGCCCCCACCATGATCGATGGCCCGATGGTGAGCGCCGAGCCGACGGTGCTGGCGGCAAAGAGCAGGGGAAGCTGAAGCGGAGAGCCGTTTGGCACAAAAGCCCCAAAGAGCGCCAGCACGGGGGGCGTCATCATAATGAGCCCGCCGATCGTGAACATGACGATGGCGGCGAGTTTCTTGCCGAATTTGCGCGACAGCGGCGGGGAAATCGCGAAGGCGATCGCAACTGCGAGGAACACGGCAAAGGAGAGAATGCCCAGCTGGATGCTGCTGAGACGCCAGAAGAAGGTATTGATGTAGAAAGTAAGGGCGAACACCAAACCGGTCGCCAGGCTGGTCAGAAGGATCGACGCCATCAAGATCAGGAAGGGGCGGTTGGTGAGCGTTTCAACCATCTGCCGGCTATAGGCGCGCAAGGATTGGCGTTGGCTCTGCGGCTTGCGAAAGAGCGGGATGAAGCGATGGGTGCCGTAAGCTGAGATCAGGATGGCCACAAACATCACGATGGCGGCAATCCAGCCATAACTGTGGTAGCCGGCCTCATTGAGCTGCCCCACTTTGTGGGTGGCATCGGGTTTGAGCAGGACCAGATAGGCCAAGGCAAGCATGGTCATGCCGCCATACCAGCCGAAAAACACCCGGTAAGCCATAAATGAGGTGCGTTCGTCATAATCCTCGGTGAGTTCGGGCACCAAAGCCGAGCTCGGGATTTCGTAAAAAGTGATGAATGTGCGGGTAATGATGGCACAGACGATCAGCCAGACAAAAAGCCAGGGCTTGGAGAGCGCCGGAGGGTTCCACAGGAGCAGATAGCTGAGCGCCACCGGCAATGCGCTTGCATACATCAACGGGTGCCGTCGGCCCCAGCGCGTATGGAGATTGTCAGAAAGATGGCCGACAAAAGGATCAAGGAAAGCGTCAAAGATGAGGGCAAAGCCCAGTGCTGCGCCCACCCATTGCGGAGGCAGGCCGAGGACAAG
The DNA here is from genome assembly GCA_049964915.1 of Rhizomicrobium sp. GTDB lineage: Bacteria > Pseudomonadota > Alphaproteobacteria > Micropepsales > Micropepsaceae > Rhizomicrobium. The sequence goes on along the minus strand of JBMFWV010000050.1, from coordinate 19,516 downwards.
GTTGTAGAACGGCAGAAGAATGGTCTGAAAGCCGTTGTCCTTGACGCCAAAGGCGACGGAACCGAAGCCAAAAAACAGTTTGGTCCTAACGGAGGTCAGCTCCGAGGACTGCGGTTCGCGTCGCGCCTTGGGCATGGATCTGTCTCTGAGGCCACGCGGCGCAAAGACAGCCGCGCCAGCATGTTCCGGCAGCTTGCTGTGTAAGGTCAAGCCGGACCCCAAGAGGCGGCAGGAGCGTTGTTCGGACGTACGATGTTGCGGCGACGTTCGCGCGCTGCGCGTATAGTGATGAGACGAATCAGTGGTGTGAGAGGGCGGGGCAGAACGGGAGGAAGCTTGGACCGCAAAGCCTGGTTGGCCATATCTTCAGGGCTTGCCGCAGGGGCCTTCGTGTCCGTGTGGGCGGGGACGTTGGCGCCGTGGCTCAGTCTTGGCCTCGCCCTGCTTTGTGCCCTGGCAGCCGCCCTCGCGGGCCGCCGTGCACGTCTGGAGCGGGCTGCACGCGCTCCAAAGGCAAGCCTTGAGCAGGCTCAGCCCGCTGCCACCCGCGATATCCTTGAGCATCTGGCGGCGCCAGTGCTGTTGATCGACGCCAGCGGGCGGGTCGTCCTCGCCAATCGGGCGATGCGCGCGGTGATCGGTCTTGATGCGGAGAAAAAACCTGTTGCGGCCGTGTTGCGGACCCCCTCGGTGCTCGAGGCAGTGGAACGCACGCGGATATCGGGGGAACCCAGTTCGATCGCCTTTACCGTTCACGTTCCGGTCGAGCGTCATTACGAAGCCCACGTTGCCCGCGTTGGTAATCAGCCGCCACTGACGGCATTGTTACTCTACGATCTTACCGCGGTGCGGCGCGCCGAAGAGGCGCGCGCCGACTTTGTCGCCAATGCCAGCCATGAGCTGCGCACCCCCCTGGCTGCGGTTTCCGGGTTCATCGACACCTTGAAGGGCCACGCCAAGGATGATGCCGAGGCGCGCGAGAAGTTTCTCGAGATCATGAGCGTTGAGGCCGGGCGCATGCGCCGGCTGATCGACGATCTGTTGTCACTGACCCGCATCGAGCAGAACGAGCATGTTCCGCCGTCTGGACGGGTCGATCTTGAAAGCGTGGTTCGTGACGCGGCAGCAGCACTGTCACCTCTGGCAGCCGCCGACAACGTCGAGGTCCGCATTGAGGCACCTGCGGCGCTGCCTGCGGTGACAGGTCAGCGCGACGAGCTGATCCAGCTGTTCCAGAATCTGATCCATAATGCGATCAAATATGGTCGTCGTGGCGGCCACGTCTGGCTGACCCTTTCCACCGCGGCTGGCCAGAGCCGGCGCGGCTCCGGGGTCATGGTTGCGGTCAGCGTGAAGGATGATGGCGAGGGCATCCCCCGGGAGGCGATCCCCCGCCTCACTGAGCGGTTCTACCGGGTCGATGTCAAACGCAGCCGTGAACGCGGTGGCACCGGCCTTGGTCTGGCCATCGTCAAGCATATAGTCAGTCGGCACCAGGGCCGCCTCACCATCGAAAGCCAGCCGGGCCAGGGGTCGAATTTTACGGTGATGCTGCCAGCCGCTCCTGCCGACCAGGCGGGAACGTCGACCGTCACGGAAGCTTTATAAAACTGTTGCAATGGCGTGGCCTTGGGCGCGTAGCTATCCAGGGAGCCGGGACGATGATCCCGGACAGGAGCATCATGAGCGAACACACTGTAAAAGCCTTTACCGAACAGCTCGAGGGTCTTGCGGCCACGGTGGCGCAGATGGGGGGACTGGTTGAATCCCAGCTCGCTGATGCGATCGATGCCATCTCCCGCCGCGATACGCAGCTTGCCGACCGGGCGATCAGCCAGGACCCGAAGGTCGATCTCCTGCAGCAGGAGATCGAGGACCGGGCGCTCAAGCTCCTCGCCTTGCGCCAGCCCATGGCAGTTGATCTGCGCGAAACCTTGGCCGCAATCAAGATTGCCAGCGAACTAGAACGTATCGGCGATCTCGCAAAGAATGTTTCCAAGCGCGCCCTGGTACTCAATCGCGAGCCGCCCATCCGCCTCACGCAAAGCCTCGCCCGTATGGGCAGGGCGACGTTGTCCCAGCTCAAGCTGGTGCTTGATGCCTATAGCGACCGTGACTCCGAAGGTGCCGTCACGGTGTGGCGCAACGATGGCGATATCGATGAGATCTACAACAGCCTGTTTCGCGAGCTTCTCACCTATATGATGGAAGATCCGCGTACCATCGGCCTTTGTACCCATCTTCTGTTCGTGGCCAAGAATATCGAACGCGCGGGTGATCACGCCACGAACATCGCCGAGACCGTCTATCACATGGTCAAAGGCGGGCACCTTTCGATCGATCGCCCCAAAATGGATGTTACCAGCACGACAACCGTGCCATTCGAACGTGAGCAACCATGACGTTAAAGCCGACTGTCCTTGTCGTTGAAGATGAAGCCGCACTTGTAACTCTGTTGCGCTACAATCTGGAGCGGGAAGGCTACCGCGTACTTGAAGCCAGGGATGGTGAAGAAGCTTTACTGGTGGCGAATGAAGAGCGTCCCGACGTGGTTGTGCTCGACTGGATGCTGCCGCAGCTATCCGGGATCGAGGTCTGTCGCCGCCTGCGCAGCAAGCAGGATACCCGCAACATTCCGATCCTGATGCTGACGGCGCGCGGTGAGGAGAGCGATCGCATTCGTGGCCTGGACACCGGCGCCGACGACTATATCACCAAGCCGTTCTCGATGACCGAACTGCTGGCCCGGTTGCGGGCTGTTATGCGCCGCATTCGTCCGGGTCTTGCCGAAGATGTTGTACGCATCGGCGATATTGAAATGGATCGGGCGGCCCATCGTGTGCGCCGCCATGGCCACGATATTCATCTGGGACCGACCGAGTTCAAATTGCTCGATCACCTGCTGCAGCATCCCGGGCGCGTCTTCAGCCGTGAACAGCTGCTTGATGCGGTATGGGGCTCAGGTGTCTATGTCGAGGCCCGGACTGTCGACGTCCATGTTGGCCGCCTGCGCAAGGCGCTCAACATCGAAGGCGTTCGTGATCCCATTCGCACCGTACGCTCGGCGGGATACGCCCTTGATGACGCCTTCGTCAAAGAGGCAGTCTGAACAGAGGATGCCGTACTGACGCGCTCTGGGCCGATCACGTGCCGCCAAAAGGGTGCCATGCCTCTGTAAAAGCCGAGTGGATTGCCCTCCTGGGTGGGGGTGACTATCGTCGCCGTCTTATTGGCGATCTTGCGCCAGCTGGTGCTGACAGGCTCTGCGGGCAGAACGATGTCCATCACGGATTTGAACGATCTGAGGCTGCTTGTCGCGGTGGTGACCCATGGGGGTTTCTCGGCGGCAGGACGGGCACTGGGGGTGCCCAAATCGCGCATCAGTCGACGGATCCGGGCGCTTGAGGATGAACTTGGAGTGCGTCTGCTCGAGCGCTCAACCCGCCGCTTTGCCGTCACCGAGCTTGGCCAGGACGTCTATCATCATGCGCGTGCCGCGCTTGCCGAAGCCGACACCATAGAGGCAGCGGCGAGCCGGTTGAAGACCGAACCTCAGGGCCTCGTGCGCATCTCCTGCCCGGCGGGTGTCGATCGGCTGCTTGCTGTCGCTTTGCCGGGTTTCCTGCAGCGCCTGCCCAAATTGCGCGTGCAGATGATCGTTACCAACCGTCGTATCAACCTCATTGACGACGGGATTGATGTCGCGGTGCGGGTACGCGAGCGCCTGGATAGCGATGCCGGGCTCCAGCTCAAGATCATCGGACGTACAAAGTCGCGGCTGATGGCAAGTCCCGGGCTTCTGGAACGACTGGGTACACCGCAGAGCCTTGTCGATCTGCAGCGCTTTCCCACGCTTGGATTTACCGAAGTCCCCGGCACTGACCGCTGGATCCTGGTGAGGGATGACGGGCACAAAGAGGAGTTTGTCCACGAGCCCCGTCTTGCGGCGACCGATTTTGCCATACTGCGTCAGGCAACGATGGATGGGGTCGGGGTAGGCTTTCTGCCGGAGCTGCAGTTTCGCAGTGCCCTGTCGCAGGGGCGCCTGATGCATATCCTGCCGCAATGGGGCTCACACGAAGCCACCATGCATCTTGTCTTCACCTCGCGACGCGGCCTGCTGCCGAGCGTAAGGGCGGTCATCGACTTTTTGGCCGATGCCCTCGATGTCCACTCGGCAGCCTGGAGTGCGCCTTGAGCTGTCTTGGGCTCGCTTCAGCTTGCCATCCGGCCCTTGTCACGCTCGCGACGCTGTTGTGGCTGGTAGGCCTTGCGCGCATGCGCTTCGCAATAGGGGGAGCCGTTCTTCGGTTTGCGGCCACAGAAGTGAAACTCGTTTTCACTGGGATCGCCGATCGGCCATTTGCACATGCGATCATTGATCGTCAGCACGGTTGCGAAGCTGCCGTCATCGAGGATCACGGGCTCTTCTTCCACTACCGGTGCCGCCGGGGTCTGAGCACGAACCGTCACCTTGGGCGCTGACGGCAGGCGTGGACGCTCGGCGCGGGCCGGCGTCGCCCGCCCGGCCAGACCCAGCCGATGGACCTTGCCAATCACAGCGTTTCGGGTCACCCCGCCCAATACCCGCGCAATCTGACTGGCCGAAAGCCCCTCGGTCCATAACGACCGAAGCTGCTCGACCCGCTCGTCTGTCCACCCCATGCTGCGCCTCCTTGGCTCTGCCACAAGATATGGTGCACACTACGATGCGCTTAACAAGGAATACCCGTTAACCCCAAAAGCTTGTCCACAATATCGATTCTGTGGGAAACCCGCCCAATACAGCAGGTTTTGTAAACCCAGAGGGTGCAGCGTTCGGGCTGGCCTCCCCGATTGGGAAGTCCATAGGCGGGAACTTTGCTGCTGAATTGGTGAATTCCGTTGCGCCGCCACCGCGATCGGAGCGATAAGCGCAAAGCCGGGCCATGTGCCCGGCTTTGTCGTTTGCGCCAACAGATGAGACATGAAGGAGAACTGCTTTGTTTCCGTATCTGCTGCCAACCTATAGTCGGGCGGACCTTGCATTCGTCCGCGGCGAGGGCCCTTACCTCTTCGCCGAGGACGGTAGCCGATATCTCGATTTCGCAGCAGGGATCGCCGTCAATGCGCTGGGCCATGCCCATCCCCATCTGGTCGCCGCGCTGTGCGACCAGGCTGGCAAGCTCTGGCATACCTCCAATCTCTATCGGGTACCCGGCCAGGAAAAGCTGGCACGCCGCCTGGTGGAAAACAGCTTTGCCGACACAGTGTTTTTCACCAATTCCGGGGTGGAAGCGATTGAATGCTCCGTCAAGATGGCACGGCGCCATCACTTCGTGAACGGTGCGCCGGAGCGCTTTCGGATTGTCAGTTTTGAAGGGGCCTTTCATGGTCGTACCCTTGCCGGCATTGCCGCGGGCGGCCAGGCCAAATATCTCGAAGGCTTTGGCCCCAAGGTTGAGGGCTTTGACCAGATCGCCGTCGGTGACATGGCCGCGCTCAAGGCTCTCGATACCGCGCAGACTGCGGCGCTACTGATTGAGCCGGTGCAGGGTGAGGGGGGGCTACGGACCGTTCCGCCCGAGTTTCTCCGTCATCTGCGCCGCCTGTGTGATGACACCGGAATGCTGCTGATCTTCGATGAAGTCCAGACCGGCGTAGGACGCACGGGCAAGCTCTTCGCCTATGAATGGACGGACGTCACACCGGATATCATGGCCATTGCCAAAGGTATTGGTGGCGGTTTTCCGGTCGGCGCCTGCCTGGCAAAGGCGGAGGCGGCGGACGGCATGACTGCTGGCGTGCACGGCAGCACATTTGCTGGCAATCCGCTGGCGATGGCGGTCGGCAATGCCGTGCTCGACATCGTGCTCGAGGACGGCTTCTTGGAGCATGTGCGCAGTATTGCCTCTTATACCCGCCAGCAGCTTGCAGGCTTGATCGAGGCCCATCCCAATGTGTTCGCGGAATTGCGTGGTGAAGGTCTGATGATCGGACTGAAGCTCAAATTGCCCAATACCGAATTCGTTGCGACTTTGCGCAGGCATCATATGCTGAGCGTCGGCGCTGGGGATAATGTGGTACGCCTGTTGCCGCCATTGACCATTACCGAAGAGCAGGTACGAGAGGCGATCGCGGCGCTTGAGGCCGCCGCCAGTGACATGGAGAGCCAGGCGTGAACGCGCTGACCCGCACGGCCGAGGGGCCGAAGCATTTTTTGGATCTGTCGGACTTTGACGTCGAGAGCCTGCGGGCAATTCTCGATGATGCGCGCGCACGCAAAGCGGCACGGGCGGGGCTGCCGAAGGGTGCCCTGGATGCCCATGCGCCGCTCGCTGGACGCATTCTCGCGCTTATTTTCGACAAGCAGTCCACGCGAACCCGCATCTCCTTTGACGTCGGTATGCGCCAGCTGGGCGGAACCACGATCATGCTCTCGGGCAAGGACATGCAGCTGGCACGCGAGGAGACCATCGCTGATACCGCGCGGGTGCTCTCGCGCTACGTCGACGCCGTGATGATCCGGCTGCTTGATCACGAGATGGTTCGTGAACTGGCAGAGCATGCGAGCGTGCCGGTGATCAACGGGCTGACGCGGATCTCCCATCCCTGTCAGGTCATGGCGGACGTGATGACGTTTGAAGAGCATCGTGGCCCGATCAAGGGTGCCACCATTGCCTGGAGCGGGGATGCAAACAACGTGCTGACCTCGTGGGTGCACGCTGCGGCCCGCTTTGGATTCAAGCTTCGGGTCGCTTCTCCCAAAGAGCTGAGTGTCAAAGAGGCCTTACGCGCTTGGGCGGCTGGCGCCGGTGCCGACGTGGAATTTGGCGACGATCCGGACAAGGCGGTCACGGGCGCCGATTGTGTCGTCTCTGACGCCTGGGTGTCGATGGGTGATGCGGACATGACCAAGCGTCACAACCTGCTCAAGGCCTATCAGGTTAATGCCAGGCTAATGGCTAAGGCCGACAAGGATGCGATTTTCATGCACTGCCTGCCGGCACATCGCGGCGAAGAGGTCACCGATGAGGTGATCGATGGTCCGCAAAGTGTGGTCTTCGATGAAGCCGAGAACCGCTTGCATGCGCAGAAATCTATTTTGGTCTGGTGCCTGAGTTGAAAGGCCAAACGCCATCGGGCGTCAGGCTGATCGGGCCTGGGCCGCTCAGCTTGAATTGGGCCGTGGGCTCGCCATATAGCACTTTGTCATGACCCAGGCCCCGTATCGGCCGGCTCCGGCCGCGGATTTTATGCTTTCCTTTGACATTGCCAATGCGGGCGTGCGCGGCCGTCTTGTGCGCCTGTCCGGGGTTTCGGCGCGGGCGCTCTCAGCCCATGCCTTGCCCGATGCTGCCAATCGCACACTGGGAGAGACTCTGGCGTTGTCGGCGCTCCTCGGCTCAAGCCTCAAGCTTGATGGACGGCTGACAGTACAAACGCAGTCTGATGGTCCGCTTGATCTGGTCGCTGCTGACTATTACGGCGCCGAGCCTGGCGTGCGCGCCGCCGGGGTGCGCGCCTATGCCCGTCTCGATAGGGCGCGGTTCGACGCGCTAAACGGGAGCATGCCGGATTTTGCCCAGCAGGCCGGCCGGGGTGCGCTCGCGATCACCATCGAGCCGCGACGAGACGGCAAGACCTACCAGGGTATTGTGATGCTCGAGCCGTCTGGCATTGCCCAAAGTGCGGAGAACTATTTCGCCCAGTCAGAGCAGTTGGCAACGCGCATCCGTCTGGCTGCTGTACCCGTGCTTGAACCGGGAAGGCCCGTGCATTGGCGTGCAGCCGGGCTCCTCCTGCAGGCCATACCCGAGAAGCGTCAAACTGAGGATGACTGGCTGCGGCTGGGTATGATTTTGGACACACTCGAGGATTTCGAACTCATCGATGTGGAGCTGCCGGCCGAGAGCCTGCTGTGGCGCCTGTTCAACGAGGACGAAGTGCGTGTGCATCCCTCCGAGTCGATTGAGTTTCGCTGCGATTGCCAGACCGAGCGCATCATCTCGGTGCTGCGCGCCTATGAGCCGGGCGAGCGTGACGGCCTTGCCGACACAGACGGGATCATCCGTGCCAAATGCGAGTTTTGTGCACGGGTGCATGAGGTTTACCCGCATGATTTGCAAGACCTGAACTGACGCTTAGCCGGTCAGTCGCCGATAAAGGTGCCAGGTTCCGTGACCGAGAACCGGCAGTACCACAACCAGCCCGAGAAAGAAGGGCAGGGTGCCAAGGATCAGCGAGCCCGCCACAATGAGGCCCCACAGCGTCAACGGCACTGGATTGAGCGCTACGGCGCGGAACGATGCGACGAGGGCGTTTTCCAATCCGATGCGACCATTATCGATCAGCATGGGAAAGGATAAGATGCCAAGACAGAGCGCGAGCAGGGCAAAGAGGAAGCCGACGCCGCAGCCGATGCCGATGAGCGCATAACCGCCGGGTGTCGTAAACACAGCCGTGACAAAGCGCTGCGCGCTATCAGCCGTAGCGGGGTTCATGGTCAGGCGAAAGATGAGATAGGCCGCAGCGAGCCAGACAAGAAACTCGAAGATGAGGAGTGTGCCGAGTATCACAATGGCGGTAAAACCCTCTTCCCGGGTCACCGCAAAGGCGTTGGTCCAGCTCTCAGGAGCGCCCTGCTCGCGCCGTTTGCTCATCTCATAAAGCCCGACCCCAAAGAGTGGGCCGAGAATGGCAAAGCCGCTGGCCAGGGGAAACAGCATGGGCAGAAGACCCTGGCCCAGGGTCAGGCGGGAGATCACCAGTCCTGCCACAACATAAACCAAACACAGCACCACAACGTCACTGCGATAGGCAGCAAAATCCTCGCTGCCCTTCCTTAGCGCGACAAAGAGATCGGTGATGGTGATCTTGTGGATGACTGGAGCGGTGACATGGGCGTGCACCCGCTCGCCTTGCAGTGCGTTGAGGGCGGTACCAAAATTACGACCCATCTGCACCAGAGCGGCGCCGCTCCATTCGATGGGATTGCGGATGTGTGAAACGCTCATGAGCGGCCTCCCGACTATTCGGCCTGGCCCGCCTGGGTAGCGGAGCAGTCCGCGCACCTTCGACATCCTCCAGCCTATACCTATTTTGTTGCAGTACCAGTCGGTCGGACTGCAAAGAAGCCTTGCTGCAACGCAAAATAGACTGGCGATTGGCAAGCTGCCGATACCATGACATTCTGTCATGGTATCGGTTCCCATAGAGGAGGTTCGTGATGAGCAGTGCCGCGCGTTCGCTTGAGGAACAGTCCGTTCAGGATGCCTGGAGCATGCCGCTCGAGAAGATCAATGTTGCGGATGCACTGCTGTTCAAGAACGACGCGATGTGGCCCTATTTCGAGCGGCTGCGTAAGGAGGACCCGGTACACTACTGCCCTGAACACGAGTTTGGTCCCTACTGGTCGATCACCAAGTACAACGACATCATGAAGGTGGACAGCAACCATCAGGTGTTTTCCTCCGAACCGGCGATCACCATTGTCGATCCCATGGACGACTTTAAGCTGCCCATGTTCATCGCGATGGACCCGCCCAAGCACGATGCCCAACGCAAAGTTGTGACGCCGGCGGTCTCGCCCATGAATCTGGAACGCCTGGAACCGATTATTCGGGAGCGCGCCGGCCGCATTCTGGATTCGCTGCCACGCGGTGAAGAGTTCGACTGGGTGGACAAGGTCTCAATCGAACTCACCACGATGACGCTGGCGACGCTGTTCGATTTTCCCTGGGAGGAACGGCGCAAGCTCACCTATTGGTCGGATATTGCAACGGCCAATCCCAAGTCATCGGGTTTTATCAGCCAGGAGCATCGTCGGGCCCAGCTGATGGAATGCGTTGATTATTTCACGCGCTTGTGGAATGAGCGGGTCAATGCCGAACCCAAAAGCGATCTGATTTCCATGCTGGCCCATGGCGAATCAACCCGCAACATGGATCGCATGGAATATCTGGGAAACCTCGTGCTTTTGATCGTTGGCGGCAATGATACAACCCGCAACACGATCACCGGCAGCGTGCTCGCACTCAATCAGAACCCTGATCAATATGCCAAGCTGCGCGCCAACCCCGATCTGATCCCCTCGATGGTGTCGGAAACCATTCGCTGGCAGACCCCGCTCGCCCATATGCGGCGAAGCGCCACTCAGGACATCGAATTTGGTGGCAAGCTGATCCGCAAAGGGGACAAGGTGGTGATGTGGTATGTCTCAGGCAACCGCGATGAGGAAGTGATCGAAAATCCCAACGCCTACATCATCGACCGCCCGCGTCCACGACAGCATTTGTCCTTCGGCTTCGGTATTCACCGTTGCGTAGGAAACCGGCTTGCCGAGCTGCAGTTGCGCGTGATCTGGGAAGAGATCATGGCACGCTTCCCGCGGGTCGAAGTGGTCGGCGAGCCTGTGCGTGTCGCCTCCAGCTTTGTCAAAGGCTACGAGCACCTGCCGGTACGTATTCCAAACTAGGGCGTGGGAATTTCCGCCTGCCGTGGGCTGGCGGCGCCTGAGGCCGGGGCCATCATCTTTGGGCTTAAGCCCGGCGCGGTCCTGGCCCGCAGCAGGCACGAGGTATCTTGAGTAATTCGCTTTTCTGCCCTTCTGTCGCCGAAAAGCCTTGCCAAGATCTCCCATGACATGTGCCTATCCCGAGCTGTGGTCGGGGCTGCCTCCGTCCGCAGCTTGGGCTATGGTGGCAGAAGACCGCGATGATCCTTGCCCTTAGTCCCCTAAAGATGCCCAAAGGAGCCCTTCCTGTTGTTTAGCCACATCGTTCACACGCTCCTGGGGTTCATCACCAGCCACGCTGATTTGGCGCTTCCCACGGTGTTCTTTGTCACCTTTGGGGAATCATTTGCCTTTGTCAGTCTGTTCTTTCCCGGAACAACCGTGATTTTGGCCTGTGGCGCTCTGATTGCCGCCCACGCTTTGCCGGCGTGGCCTGTCCTTATGGGCGGCATAGCCGGCGCGATTCTGGGGGATTCCTGTTCTTACTGGCTGGGGCGCCGCTATGGCCATTTGACCGAGGCGGTGTGGCCCTTTACCCGCCACCCCGAAATGCTGACGCGCGGCTATGAGTTTTTTGGCCGCCATGGCACCAAGAGCATCTTTTTGGGACGCTTTCTGGGGCCATTTCGGGCGGTACTGCCATTGCTTGCGGGTATCACCAAAATGCCGTCCCCACGCTTCTGGTTCGCCAATGTGACCTCCGCGATCATCTGGGTCCCCACACTCTTGGCCCCCGGCATCTTGGCCGGATATGGGTTGTCAATGCTGGGGACGCATCGGGACTGGATGGTTGTCGCCGGGCTTGCCATTACCCTCAGTCTGGCCGCGGCTGTCGTCTTCCTACGCCGGCGCAACTATCTGCGTGGTCTCAAGCTCGACGCCTGAGTAGGGTTTTGGCTCGCGCCCTTCGACCTGTTGCCGGGGCGGGGACGACGGCTCTGCTGCAGAAAGTAGATCAGACGCAGCACGATCCAGAGTGGGACCGCGACGGCGCCGATCACGTAGAGCGTATACTTGAGCGCATCGCTGCCCATGCCGACAACACCCATCATGCCCGTACCAATCATCAGAATCACGAATAGCGCTGCCGCGGAGAGAGCGATCAGTCCTGCTACCCAAAGCACAGTCTTCTCGGCCCAGGTCATAGCCCCCTCCATTTCTGTCACACGCGCGGCCGTGCCTCGTTTGAGGCCACCGGGACGGTAGTCTTCACGGACCGACGGAAGGTAACTCTCCCCGGCTCCTCGACTGTTCACAATCATGAAACACAGGAGAGAAGTCCACAGGAAATATCACCTTTTGTTGATGAGAATGAAGCCGAATGGAAGTTTAGTTTCATGTTTGATGCGCAATGCGCGTTCTCTCATGCAAGGACACACCCATGTCTCTTCGTTGTACGCAAACCTTGAGCCTGGCAGCACTGCTCATGCTGGGCGCGAGCGTGAGCCTAAGCACTCCAGCCGCGGCAGCCGCGACCAACCCCTTCGCCCAGCCCAGTCCACTGCCTTTCCAGGCGCCGGATTTTTCAAAGATCAAGGACAGCGATTATCTGCCAGCCTTCGAAGAAGGGATGAAACGCCAACGTGCGGAGATCGTGAGTATTGCCAATAATCCCGCTCCGCCCACTTTCGAAAATACGCTCGTGGCGATGGAAAAATCGGGGCGCATGCTCGATCGCGTATCGGAGACTTTCTTTGGCGTCGACCAGGCTGACAGTGACGCCACGCTTAATCGCGTGCAGGCGGTTGTTGCTCCGCAACTGGCCGCGCAAGAGGACGCAATCTACCTGAACCCGAAGCTCTTCGCGCGCGTCAAGGCGATTTATAGCCAGCGCGCACATCTCAATCTGGATCCAGAAAGCCGCCAGCTGCTCAGGATCTACTTTCAGCAATTCGTTCACGACGGTGCCAACCTGTCACCCGCCGACAAGCAGAAGCTGAAGAAGCTCAATGAGCGCGAAGCAACGCTTGAGACTGAGTTCCAGCAGAAGTTGGTCGCCGCGACCAAGGCTGGAGCCTATGTCACCTCCAATGTGGCCGATCTTGCCGGTCTCAGCAAAACCCAGATCGATGCCGCAGCGGCGGCTGCCAAGGCGCATGGCCTAAACGGAAAATGGCTGATCCCGCTGCAGAACACCACGCAGCAGCCGGTCCTGGCCGAGCTGACCAATCGCGCAGTGCGCAAGAAGATTTTTGAGAATTCGTGGATGCGCGCCGAACGCGGCGATGCCAACGACACGCGAAAGGTGATCGCAGAGCTAGCCAAGCTGCGGGCGGTGAAGGCCAAGCTGCTTGGCTATCCAAGTTATGCCGATTATGAGCTTTATGATCAGATGGCCAAGACGCCCCGGAATGTTCAGCGCTTTTTGGGACAGTTGATTGGACCGGCAGCTGCCAAGGCCGCGTCCGAGGCCCGAGAAATCCAGGCCATGATCAAAAAGGATGGGCAGACCTTCAAGCTTGAGCCCTGGGATTGGGAATATTACTCGGAGCAGGTGCGCAAGGCCAAATACAACATCGATTCGAGTGAATTGCGGCCCTACTTTGAACTCAATCGCGTACTGAAGGATGGTGTCTTCTATGCCGCCCATGAGCTCTATGGCGTTACCTTCAAGGAGCGTCATGATCTTCCCGTCTATCAGAAGGACGTGCGGGTATTTGAGGTGCTTGACAATAACGGCACGCCTCTCGGGCTGATCTACTTCGACTATTTCAAGCGCGACAATAAGGAAGGCGGAGCCTGGATGAGCAACTTCGTCCAGCAGTCCAAACTCCTCGGCACCAAGGCTGTGGTTTACAACGTGGCCAATTTCACCAAGCCGGCCCCCGGACAACCGGCTCTGCTCAGCTTTGATGATGTCACCACGATGTTTCATGAGTTCGGCCATGCCTTGAACAGCCTGTTTGCCGATCAGGAATATGAGACATTGTCCGGCACCAACACCGCGCGCGACTGGGTCGAGTTCCCGTCGCAGTTCAATGAGCACTGGGCGCTCTATCCCAAAGTGCTTGAGCACTATGCAGTCAACTACAAAACCGGAAAGCCGATCCCAGAAGCGCTGGTTGAAAAGCTGCGGTACTCCCAAAGCTGGAACCAGGGCTATGATCTCGGAGAGCTTCTGGCGGCCTCTGAACTTGACATGGCCTGGCATACGCTGCCTGCCAGTGCGCCATTGCAGAATGTTGATGCCTTTGAGACCAAGGCGCTGGCAGAGAGCCACACCAACTTCCCGGATGTCCCGCCGCGCTATCGCTCAACCTATTTCTTGCATATCTGGGCCAATGGTTATGCTGCAGGTTATTATGCCTACCAATGGACGGCGATGCTGGACGATGATGCCTATTCCTGGATGCTGCACCATGGGGGTATGACACGGGCTAACGGGCAACGTTACCGCGACCTGATCCTCGCCAAGGGCCACAGCGAGGGCTACAACGCGATGTTCCGTTCGTTCTACGGCAGGGCTCCCGATATCAAGCCCATGCTCAAGGATCTGGGCGTGACCTCGGACCGGGCTCATAAGCGGTCAAAGGCGAAGCACTGATATCTCGGCTTAAGAATCAAATAGGGGGGCGTGCAGCGCCCCCCCACTCTTCTTTCGGGGGGGCTGGCGAGTAGGTTTCCGCCGCTGGGGCGTGGTCGCCTCACGTGGCACGAGGAGGAAGATCCCTCGTTTAGACGGCTATTGACCCGCGCCCAGCTGTTCGTCATAACCGCGGCCTTACTTGGAGTGCGGGCGTAGCTCAGGGGTAGAGCATAACCTTGCCAAGGTTAGGGTCGCGCGTTCGATTCGCGTCGCCCGCTCCAAGTTTTCTTAGGAAAATCAGAGCGATAAAGACGGCCCTTCGGGGCCGTTTTTGCTTACCTGGGGCGCCGCTGCATATCGGGTAAGCAAGGGGTAAGCTCGCGAAGACCTGTTTTTGGCGGCCGATGCCATTGTTAGCGCTGGATCTGGCGTTGCCAGTGCATGGCAACGAACAGCGAGCTCAGCCAACGGATCCGCTTACCCCAAGGACCGTCCGCAGGCGGGTAAGCAACTCGGGTAAGCACCGGGGGGAATCGCATTGTGTGAATGGATCTCCGCGATCTCGCGCACGACGGCGCGGTGCCAGTCCAATAAGCCGGGACTTACCGCTTCAACCGCGTCGGTTCCTATCGCGGTCTCAGCCCCCTTTCCGTGTGGGTGCCCAGCATGCCGACAACCTTGAATTAGCCCCGGTCACTATTAAGATATATGGAGATATGCTTTAATAGCGGCCCAGGCTAATTAAAGGATCGCGTGTGCCGAACGGAGAGAACCAAAGGCTCGGGGCATATGTCGAAACGAGCGCGGGAGGCGAGCGCGTGCGGGCCTATGTGCCTGCCCCGCTGCCGCCGAATCCGCCGCTCGAACTCGGGCGCTTCATGCAGGTCTACGAACGCGCCATCGCCGCGGTCGGGCGCCTGGACGGTGTGACGACGATCCTGCCCTCGACGCCTTTGTTCCTCTACATGTACGTCCGCAAGGAAGCACTCCTCTCGTCACAGATCGAGGGGACGCAATCCTCGCTGTCCGATCTGCTGCTGTTCGAAAATCACGAGGCGCCGACGGTCGAGCTCGACGATGTGACCGAGGTCTCGAACTACGTCGCGGCGATCGAGCACGGCGTCTCCCGAATGCGGGGTGGATTTCCCTTGTCGCTCCGGCTGATCCGCGAAATGCACGCCATCCTGCTCAAGTCGGGACGGGGCGCTGCAAAGCAACCGGGCGAGTTTCGCCGCTCGCAGAACTGGATCGGCGGAACCCGGCCCGGCAACGCGCTGTTCGTGCCGCCGCCGCCGAACCGGCTGGACGAATGCCTCGATGCGCTCGAGCGCTTCCTGCACAGCGAGGATGCGGCGCTGCCCCCGCTCATCCGGGCCGGTCTGGCCCACGTCCAGTTCGAGACGATCCACCCTTTTCTCGACGGCAACGGGCGCTTGGGCCGGTTGCTCATCACCCTGATCCTGTGCGAGGCGGGGGTGCTGCGCGAGCCGATCCTCTATCTCAGCCTGTTCCTGAAATCCCGGCGCGACGACTATTACCGGCTCCTGCAGGAGGTCCGCCAAGCCGGGACGTGGGAGACCTGGATGGAGTTCTTCCTGACCGGCGTCGCGGAGACCGCTGAACAAGCCTCCGCGACCGCGCGCGATCTGATCGCCATGTTCGATGCTCACCGACAGCAGATCGCCGGCCTCGGCCGCGCGGCCCCATCCGCGCTCCGCGTCCACGAATTGATGCAAGCCAGCCCGATCGTCACCATCCAGACTGTCTCCGAGAAACTCGCCGTCTCATTCCCGACCGCCAGCACGGCGCTGGAAAACCTCGCCAAGATCAACGTCGTGCGCGAGACCACGGGACGGCAACGCGGCCGGATCTACGCCTATTCGGACTATCTGGCCTTGCTCGATCGCGGCACCGTCCCTCTGCCGACCTGACGCGTAGGGGAAGAGTGTTACCCATGTGTCCGGTACGTTCGGTCACCCATCTCTCGGGCTGCTCACAACTATAGTCAAAGTCGCAAGTCTGTCCTGGGAGCTCCGCGGTCGCTTCTCTTCCAACCGTCGCTTGCCCGAATCCGCGCTCGGGCGCTCAGGCTTCATCGTCCAACAATGTTTGTGATCGGCGAGCGTGGCCATTAGAGACGAAAATCCGAGCGGACGATGGCGTGGAAGGTCCGGTGGATGTGCACAGATATGCGGGACAGAAGCTTTGCTTGCGGCCGTGACCGCATGGTTCGTCTATTCGAGTTCCTCTGGCAGCTTAAATGTCGGCAAATGGGTTAGCGTTAAAGAGCCGACATAGGCTGTGCGGCCGCCTGGCCCCCCAAACGCTATGCTTGTCGGCAGCGGCAGTGGACCAGCTTTCGATGTGCAGGCGAGAAGATGATCGAGCGTACAGCTGCGTCGTTCCACACAGGTGACCATTGCCTCGACGGCGGGCTCATTCATGTCCCGGTACACGATATGTGCGTCGCCGTGGCGGTCGATCACCACTAATCCGTTTTGACTGACGAGCGTGACCCATAGATTACCGCTGCCATCAAAGCTGATGCCATCTGGAAATGCGCCACGACCCAGGCATTCGGGTCCGAACGTCTCCCTATTACCAAGTGAGCCGTCGGACCTAATCGGGAAACGTACGACCCTGCAACCCAAAGTCTCGGCTGCATAGAGATAGTGGCCGTCTGGGGAGATCTTTACTTCGTTGGTAGAGTCCAGCCCATCGGCGACGATTTCGCCTCCGGCGCCTTCACCATCGATGCGAACGATATATCCATCAGTTTCCGGCGAGGTAAGCGCATCGGCCCATTGCGGCTTACGCGTCATCATCGAAAGCCATATCCGGTCTGTGCCGTCAGCACATGCATAGTTCACGGTGCCAAGCGGCTTACCGTCAAAGTTGTCTGATAATACGCGGGTTTTTCCATCAGGGGCGATGAGATAGAAACAGCCATCACCGATCCCGGCTACGACAAAGCTCCCATCTGGCCGGCGGCTGAACCCATTAGGTACTGCAATACCCGAGCCGAGCAATGTCGGCTCTGTGCTCGTCATGACATTGGCGACGCCGCCACGTATGTCGGAAACCCAGATACCCTCGTCATCAATCCATACGCATTCAGGGCGCTGCAACCCTCGTCCGAATGTCTTGAAGTCCGTGTGGTTTAATTTGAATTCAGAGAGCTTCACGTGACCACTCCATGCTGTATCGTTTTGAACTGATCATTGGATGTCTTGCCGCAATGTGCGTTATCGATATGTATGGTATTCGAGCAATGACGTTGCATCTCCCGCTAGAAAGTGCTGCGCTTGCTGCCCTCGCACAGGGCGGGTGGCAAGCATGACGATAAGCTCTTGCCTGCGTAAATGGCCCATGTGCCGGCGTCACTTCGCCGAAGTGACCAGTGGCTCCAACCAGCAGGGCAGAGAGATATTGTATGACGTGTGATGTCAAAGCGTGTACGCGACCCAGGCGCCATTGCCGCGGTCGGACGCCTTGACGGCGTGACGACGATCCTGCCAGCGAGTCCTTTGTTCCTCTACATGTATGTCCGCAAGGAAGCCCTCTTTTCCTCCCAGATGGAGGGGACGCAATCCTCGCTATTGGATCTGCTGCGGTTCGCAAATCGTGAAGCCCCAGCTTCTGCCCAAGACTATTGTAAATATTGTTATAATCGATGTTAAAGGCTCTCGTCGGGAAGCCCACAATCCAAGCGCGCCGTTATCTTTATAAGCGTTTCCATCTCGATCGGCTGTCTTCGCTTGAGGTCACGGCTTGAAGGTTGTCCGCACAGACGTGGACGACAACAATCGCGAGATAAATGAAAATGCATCTCAAGAATTGCACGACATAAACGCTATTGGAATTCAGCCGTTTAGTGCTGCCAAGTGCTGTTTTTGCAGGCTTTCTCCAAATCTCTGCGGCATGATTGCACACGGCTTCGCGGTAGTAGCATGAATGATTTAAAATTAACCGGTTGCCCTTACGCTTGCGGTACCACTTTTCCCCGGCATTCGATTGCTACTCTCCCCCACGTTCGCGGCGCAGTTTCGGGGATGGACATACATAAAAAGGAAACCGGTAATCATGAACGCAAAGGAGCTACACACCGTGACGCCCGCGGATGATGGCCGCGTGCTGATCGCCGAACTGGCGGGACGGGTTGGCAATTTGGCCGTTGAGCTTGCGGATATATCGGGCAACCTCGACCAGGTCACGGAACGGGTTGGCCATCAGGCGGATCAGTTCAAGGAGCTGCGTCAGCTATCAAAGCGCATGGTGTCGGGCAATCGCGACATCGATGCCGGGGCGCGAGCGGCGCAAGGTATGGCGCAGGCGGCGGGAGCCCAGATTTCCGAGGCGCGCATCATCGTCGGCGGGGCAGTGGATCACATCTGTGAGCTGACCGGGGCAGTGACGCGGATCGAGAACCGGCTGGGCTCGTTCAACTCGGTTCTCGACCAGATTTCAGGCGTCTCGGGCGCGATCGAGAAGATCGCGAAGCAGACCAATCTCCTCGCCTTGAACGCAACGATCGAGGCGGCCGGGGCCGGGCCGCCGGCCGCGGCTTTGCCGTCGTCGCCGGCGAGGTGAAGACGCTGGCGGAGGAGACGCGCAAGGCGGCGGCGCGCATCCGTGATATCGTGCACAACCTGACGACCCAGATTTCTAACCTAATTGAGGAAAGCGGCGCCGCGACCAGGCATGCCGAGGGCGCAGGCCAGGGTGCCGACAAGATGCACGACGTGATGGCCAAGGTGGAGCAAAGTTTCGCCTCGGTCGGGAGCGAGATCGACACCATCGCCCATGCCGCCGAAACAAACCTTGGCGATTGTGACCGTGTGCTGAGCGGGTTGTGCGAACTTGCCGGAGGCGTCAATCGCATCTCCGAAAACTTGCAGCAGGCTGATAAACGCATCGGCGGACTTCTCAATCTCGGCGAAACGTTGATCGAATTCATCGCCGAAAGCGGTGTCGAGACCCGTGACACCCCTTTCATTCTGGCAGCCAAGAATACGGCCCAGCGGATCGGCGCGGTCTTCGAAGAGGCCATTGCCAAAGGCCATATCAGCAAAGCGGACTTGTTCGATCAGAATTACACGAAGATCCCCAATACCAATCCGCAACAGTACATGTCCCGCTTCACGATTTTCACCGATCGCGTGCTGCCGCCAATCCAGGAAGCGCTTCTCACCACGAATTCGCGGATTATTTTCACGGTGGCCGAGGACATCAACGGTTATCTCCCCACACATAATCTAAAGTACTCCCAGCCACAGGGCCCGGACGCGGTGTGGAATACCGCCAATTGCCGAAACCGGCGCATGTTTACCGATCGCACCGGCCTGTCCGCAGCGCGCAGTACCAAGCCGTTCTTGCTGCAAACCTATCGCCGCGACATGGGCGGGGGTCATTTCGCTTTGATGAAGGACATCTCGGCGCCGATTCACGTCAGCGGGCGGCACTGGGGTGGCTTCCGCATCGGCTATACGGCGTGA
>JBMFWV010000049.1:0-25683 GCA_049964915.1 Rhizomicrobium sp. | reverse complement strand
CTTGCGAAATTTCGCGCCGCAACGCACATTCGCCAAAGTTTAATCCCGGCTGCGTGCGGGTTGCCGCCGTGCGGGCTTATTCCTCAGGTGCCACCGCTACTGGCGGCATCTATCGGAAGAGGGGGGCCAAACGCTCCGCCATGGCCGGCCTGTCATTTATGCTTCAAATCGTGCTCGCCTGCGTGTTGGTGTTGCTGGCATTGCTGTCTGCGCAGCTCTGCATGTTGGCACTAATCCGCTGGTTTGCACGGCCGCGCAAGCTCGCAATAGCCACTGTCACGCCCGAAGAACTGCCACATGTCCTGGTACAATTGCCGGTCTGTGATGAAGGCTTCCTTGCAGTGCGCGTCGCCGCGGCTGCAGCCCGCCTAGACTGGCCACGTGAGCGTTTGCATATCCAGGTCCTCGACGATGGACGGGCCGAGCACCATGCCCAACTGGCCGATGCCATTGCGCAGGCGGTGCCTGAAGGCGTGGATTGCGTCATCTTGCGCAGGGGCGAGCGTGTCGGCTTCAAAGCCGGGAATCTGGCCTTCGGCCTGAAGTACTCAGACGCACCTTTTGTCGCCATTTTTGATGCCGATTTCGTTCCGCCTGCCGATTTCCTGCGCCGCACCATCCCGGTCTTGATGGCCGACCCAGGACTGAGTTACGTGCAGGCGCGGTGGGCGCATGCCAATCGCGATCGCAACTGGTTGACCCGCGTCCAGGGTATCCTGCTGGACAGCCACTTTGCCGTCGAGCAGGAGGCGCGCTTTCGCGCCGGCCTGCCCATGTCCTTCAACGGCACAGCCGGGGTGTGGGCGCGCGCCGCGATCGATGCCGGCGGCGGCTGGACAGGTGATACCCTGACTGAAGATCTCGATCTGTCGATGCGCTGCGTCATGAAGGGTTGGCGCTCGGCTTTGCTGTCGGACCTGGAAGTTCCGGGCGAGTTACCAGAAACCGCATCCGCCTGGCGGGCCCAGCAGGCAAGGTGGACCAAGGGTCATGCCCAATGCGCCCGCAAATTGCTGCCTGAGATCTGGACCAGCGGCTTGTCGCTGCGTCTGAAACTCTTGATGACGGCCCAGATCCTGCAGTTTGCCTTTTATCTCCTGGCCGGCGCCAGTGTCGTCGTCAGCCTTGCGCTGATGGCCATGGGGGTCGTCTATCTCAAGACGGTCGCTGCGCTCGGATTGGCCGTAACCGCCCTCGGCATCCTTGCCACCGTGTCCTACCTTTACACCGGACAGATCAAGTTGGGACGCGACGGGCACCCCGGTCTTATCCGCTCCTTGATCCTTGCTATTATTTTTCCGAGTGGATTGGTTCTGGCGAATACATGGGCCACGGTGGAGGCTGTATTTAATGTTCGGGTGGATTTTGTGCGCACCCCCAAGGCCGGAGCCCGAGCAACGGGAGGCTGGCGGGGTGGCGCTGAAATTGCGGCCGGCTTGATGCTGCCGGTCTTTGCTTTGGCAGAACAGGCCTCCAGCGTGCCATTTTTTCTCGTCGCTGCAGCAGGGCTGCTCTCTATCGGTGCCATGGGCTGGACCGACAATCGCCCGGCAGCGGATCACGCCCCCAGCCTGCCGCCCGCGGAGTGATTAACTCTTTTTTCACCATGAAATCCCAGTCTTAGCGTCGACAATCCGCGCTCTGCACCGGAACAGCGGGGTTATGGGCGATAGAGTATGCCGAATAAGCCTCGTTGCGGCCGCGTGCCTCGCGGCGGCCGGATGCGCGTCCCAGCCATCGTTCCTACAAGGGGCCCGGCTTGAGGAGCCTGCAGTCAAGCAGCAGTGTGTACCCTTTGCCCGTCAGGAAAGCGGACTGCCAATTTATGGTGATGCATGGACCTGGTGGGAGCAGGCAGCAGGGCGGTACACCCGCGCGAAGCGGCCCAAAACGGGCGCTGTGATGGTGCTCGACGATTATGCGGGAGCCTTTCGCGCCCACCTGGCAGTGGTCCGCGCCCTCGTGGGGCCACGCACGATCCGTGTCGACCAGGCCAATTGGTTTGACGCCGGCAACATTTATCTTGGTGATCCGGTATATGACGTCAGCCCGGCCAATGATTGGAGCCTCGTGCGCGTTTTCGATCTGGCGACCGGAGCCTGGGGCTCGCACATCTACCATGTGGAAGGCTTTATCGGACCGGGTCGAGCCCGACGCTCCGGGCAGCCCGCGGTGAGCAATTGAGCGCACTCCAAGACCCAAACTGCGCTATTCTGCCACGCTCTGCTTTGCCCGCGGTCCTGGGCGGACTATGGTCCGCGCCCCAAGGAAGGCCCTCACGCACAGCGACAGGGGGAGGGGCCTTCGCCAACGCATGAGGGGACCGGCGAGACATCTGATCCGGATTTGGGCTATTTCATTACCGCCACAAACAGATGTTCCAACTGCCGAGCGACAGTGAGCGATCCAAAACCCGTACCGACCGACCCACTGGAGGAAGGCGAAAAGATCGCGCCTCCACCCACAGCAGAACAGATTGCCCCTGCGGCCCCCCTGCAGAACCCTGGGCGAATGGCGGCGCTTACCCTGGGCGCCTTGGGCGTCGTGTTTGGGGATATCGGCACCAGCCCACTTTACGCCTTACGTGAAACGCTGATCGCCACTGGTGGTCAGGTTCCTGGTCGGATGGCGATCATGGGCGCGCTGTCGCTTATCTTCTGGTCCCTCATCATTGTCGTAACAGTCAAATACGTCATCTTCATCATGCGCGCCGATAACGAGGGCGAAGGCGGTGTCCTGGCGCTGGCGACACTTGCCCACCGCTCCCCGGGGCTCTCGCGCACCGCCAAATGGCTTATCGGGCTCATGGCCATACTCGGGCTGGCCCTGTTCTATGGCGACGGCATGCTGACGCCGGCGATCTCGGTGCTGTCCGCAGTAGAACTGATCACCGTTGGCAATCCGCAATTGTCGGGCCTTGTAATGCCCTGCACCCTCGTGATTCTCATCGGGCTTTTCCTGTTCCAGAATCGCGGCACCGAAAAGATCGGCCAGCTCTTCGGGCCGATCATGCTGTTCTGGTTCTTTGCCCTTGCCCTGTTCGGCCTGGTCGCGATTTTCCGGGATCCGGAAATCCTCTGGGCCCTGAGCCCATGGTATGCGATCGACCTCTTCATCCGCGAACCAGGCACAGCCTTCGTCGCACTGGGCTCGGTGGTACTGGCGGTCACAGGCTGCGAGGCCCTCTATGCGGATATGGGCCACTTCGGCAAACAACCGATTCGCTACGCCTGGCTCGGACTCGTCTTACCTGCGCTGATCATCGACTATTTCGGACAAGGGGCCGTAGTGCTGCACAATCCGCACAATGCGGAGATCGCCTTTTATGCAGCCGTTCCCGACTGGGCCCACGTGCCTATGGTGCTCTTGTCCGTGCTTGCCACCATTATTGCCAGTCAGGCGGTCATCAGTGGGGTCTACTCAATCACGCAGCAGGCCGTGCAGCTTGGCCAATTGCCGCGCATGGAGGTGCGCCACACCTCCGCAACGGATTACGGCCAAATCTACGTACCGCGCATCAATGGCTATCTGTTGGTGGGCGTCGTCCTCATTGTCCTCATCTTCAAAAGCTCCAGCCATCTGGCCGCTGCCTATGGAATTGCCGTCACCGGCGTGATGGTGATCTCGACGATACTTGCCTTCATCGTTGCGGTACGACAGTGGAAATGGAAGCCATGGTTGGTCTATCCGCTATTCGGTCTCTTCGGGTTGATAGATCTGATGTTCTACGCCTCCAACACGATGAAGATCGTCGATGGCGGCTGGCTACCCTTGTTCATTGCTGCCTGTGTTTTCATCGTCATGGAGACGTGGCGGCTGGGCCGTCGTGCCCACCTGGACCGCATTCGCAGCGAATCAATGCCACTTGAACTGTTTCTCGAACGGGCCGACAAAACCCCCGTGCGGGTCGCGGGTACAGCAGTTTTCCTATCCGCACGCTCAGAAGCCGTTCCAGGGGCGCTGTTGCACAACCTCAAACACAACAAGGTTCTGCACGAACGCGTCCTGCTCGTTCACGTAAGTGTCGAGGACACCCCATTCGTCGCCCCGAACAAGCGCATTGAGGTAGAGAAGCTCGGCAAGGGTTTCTTTACCGTACATATCCACCACGGCTTCTTCGAAACCCCGGATGTGCCCAAGATCCTTGAGGACGCCCGCCCCTTCGGTCTTGCGCTCGATATCGAAACCACAACTTTCTTCATCGGTCATGAAACCATGGTGCCGTCCGAGCACCCGGTTCTTGGGCGGTGGCGGACCTGGCTATATATGTGGCTGGCCTCCTCGGCGCTGTCGCCGGTGCGTTTCTACCGGTTGCCACCCGGGCGGGTCGTTGAACTCGGCACCCAGGTCTCGATCTAGCCCTTGACGACACCAACGCCCTTGCCTCTGATGTAACCGTCGGAGGAAATCATGCGATTTTTAGGTATCGTGCTTGCGGGCGCGCTTAGCGTAGCTGCAACGCAGGCGTGGGCGGCTGCGCCGCAAACCAGGGTCGCCCAAGGCGCGCTCGTTGGTGCACGCGAACATGGCGTAGACGTCTTTCGCGGCATTCCGTTCGCAGCTCCTCCGGTGGGCAAATTGCGCTGGCAGCCACCAGCGCCCCCGCGTTCCTGGGCCGGACTACGCCGGGCCACACAATTTGGTCCCATCTGCCCGCAAAATGTCCGCAGTCCTTTCGCGACCTCTCTGCCACAAAGCGAAAACTGCCTGACTGTAAACGTCTGGACCACACGTCTTCACCCCGACGTGCTGCGTCCAGTGATGGTCTGGATCTATGGCGGCGGCTTCGTCCAAGGTGCATCCTCGCTGCCCTATTACGATGGCAGCGAGCTTGCCCAGCGCGGCGTCGTCGTCGTCAGCTTCAATTACCGACTGGGCTGGCTCGGCTTCTTCGATGATCCGGATCTCGCCCATAAAGGCGTGGCGACGGGTAATTACGGGCTGATGGACCAGATCGCGGCCCTGAAGTGGGTGCGCAAGAACATAGCGGCATTTGGTGGCGATCCGAGCAAGGTCACGATCTTCGGCGAGTCAGCTGGCGGGATGAGTGTCAATGATCTGATGACATCCCCCATGGCGCGGGGCCTCTTCATTCGCGCCATTAGCGAATCGGGTCTGGGGCTCGTGCCCCTGCCCAGCGCCCAGGCCGCCGAACGGGCGGCCCGAGCTTTTATGGCGCGCGAACACATTAAGGGCGATGGCCCCAAGGCTCTGGCAGCCATGCGTCGCCTGCCTGTGGGGGCCATCGTTGCTGATCTGAAGGGTAAGCCTTTCGATGAAACGCCCGCGCCAATGATCGACGGGACAATCCTCCGTGAACAGCCGGTGGTGGCCTTTGCCCGCGGTGATATTGCGCATGCAGCCTATATGGCCGGCTCAAATAGCAATGAAGCCAGCCTGTTGACCGCGACTGGCCTTACCACAGCAGCGGTATTGTCGCGAACCGGGCCGTCATTGCCGCGATTGCGTGCACTTTACGCGCAACACGGCATAGAGGGTAATAGCGCCTTGGCCGATGCATTATTTGATGACCGCGTATTCGCTGCAGGGGCACAGGGCCTGGCACTTTACGCCGCGCAACAGCGTGAGCCGGCCTTCGTTTATTATTTTGCCTATGTTCCACAAATGCTGCGATCACATGTGCATGGTGTTGGCCATGGCTATGAAGTTCCTTTCGTCTTCGGGAATCGTGGCTATGCTGGCCGCTATCCAAAGTTTGCGGCCAAGCTGCAGCGCGGCACCACGGCGCAGGATCGCACCGTTCGCCGCATGGTTCAGCGCTACTGGACCAATTTTGCCAAAACCGGCAATCCCAATGGACCGTTGTTGCCGGAGTGGCCGGCGACCAAGCCCGGCCATGAGATCACGCTGGTGATCCGCGCACGCAGTCATGCTGTGCGCAATTTTCACGGCAAACGTCTGGTCTCGGCCTTTACCGCCTTTACCGCCCAAACGCATCTGCCGATACCGCACTGAGCCGCCTGAACGAAACCATGCCAAACATCTAGCCAGTGTGGTTGACCTGGGCGCAGGGCGGGCGAATGAGGCTTGACACGGGAGGCAGCCCCTGGCCGCATCCTAGCTGAGGGCATACACCAGTGTCTTAAGATAGGCAGTCTCCGGCAGCATCGGGTGGGCGGGATGATCGGCGCCAGCACCAGCCTGACGTAGCAATGCTGCCTCTCGTCCGGCGCGCTCAATGCCGATGGCACATTCCAGGGCAAAACGTTCGGCGGAAATGTTGTGCGAACAGGACGCGAGCAATAGGAATCCCCCCGGTGCCGTGACTCCTGCAGCCATTCGCGCCAGTTTGCGATAAGCCTTGGCTCCGGTTTCCAAATCCTTTCGGGCGCGCACAAAGGGTGGTGGATCTGCAATCACGACCTGGAAGCACTCGCGCTGTGCGGCGAGGCGGTCAAGCTCTTCAAAGACGTCAGCCTTGAGGAAACTGCAACGGTCTGCAACGCCATTGGCGACCGCCGCCTCTTCTGCAAGTGCCAACGCGGGAGCGGAAGAATCCACTGCCATCACTTCGCGGGCGCCAGCCTTGGCCGCGGCAAGGGCAAAACCACCGGCATAGGTGTAACAGTCCAGAACGCTGCGCTGACGGGCAAGCCCGGCCATGAAGGCACGATTGTCGCGCTGATCAAAATACCAACCGGTCTTTTGACCATGGCCAAGGTCGGCACGGTAACGAACGCCATTTTCTTCCACCACAAGACGTTCCGGCAGGTCGGGCCCATGGAGCGCGCGGATTTCCGGCTTCAGTCCCTCGAGAAGGCGCGCCTGCGCATCGCCACGCAGCATGATCTGGGCGGGTGCGAGGAGCTGACGCAGTGCGTCGGTCAAGGGAAGAAGAAGCGTGTTCATACCCGCGGTCGTGATCTGCACGATCAGAACATCGTCGAACCGGTCGACGATGAGCCCCGGCAGGCCGTCGCCCTCAGCGTGCACGAGACGGTAAAAGGGCCGATCATAAAGAGCCTCGCGGATGGCAAGCGCCTTGGACAGCCGGGTCATGAACCAGGCTGCGTCGATCGTCGCGCGAGGATCAGGATCAAGGCGACGTAATGCAATGAGCGTCTTGGGATTAAAATAGAAGGTGCCGAAGGGGCGGCCGTCATCACCTATCACCTCGACCAGCGAGCCGGGCTTTAGGGCCTTGTTCTCCTGGCTGAGCAGGATCTCATTGGAAAATACCCAGGGCGCGCCGGCGCGTACGCGCCGTCCTTCCCGCGGTCTCAGGCGGAGCACTGGGCGGGCGGGCGGGGACATAGGAGAATGATCAGGAGTTTGCATCCATGGGCCTTAGCACGGAAGGTCTGTGCACGTAACGGTTTCATCATCGCGGCATGATCTGGCCGCATCCCTCGCCGCTCACAGCTGGGCACGGGCCTTCAGGTAGTCATAAAGGGCGTTGATCTCGTAATCCCGGAACGCCTGGAAGCGTCGCTTTGCCAGTTTCGCCATAACCGGCGCCTCGCGGCCGGCGGGCACCACGCCTTGGCGGAGCAGGGCGAAGAATTGGGACCGGTCATAGGCCCGAATGATCCGCAGGTCTGGAGCATGATCGGGCTTGCCGTCGAGATCTGCCCCATGACAACCACTACAACTCATCATCGCCAGATAACGGCCACCGTCATAGGCCGGGCCAAGTTCACGTGGACCACGGCGCCCAAGGTCATAGGGATTGGCAGGTCGAAGCGTACCGGCAAGGACTGCGAGCCTGGCGCGGAAGCTGAACGTCATACCCGATGGTCGGGGCCCGAGCACCGGTAGCGACGCAAAATATGCCAGCAATGCTTCTATGTCCTGATCGCTCATATAAACATAGGCATTGGAGGGCATGTCCCAGATTGCCTGCGCGCCGGGCGTTAAGGCACGACGCAGTGCGATATCAAAAAGTCCCGGCCCGCGGTCCTTTAGAAATCGCCGCAGATTGGCCGCTGCAAGCGTGAGGCCCGGCCGAACATGGAGCGTATTACCGGTGAACGCAGGGGCACCCTGTGCGGTATGGCAATCCGCGCAGCCATAGATCACGGCTAGATGCGCGCCACGGCGTACTGCGTCTGGCGCTTTAGCCGGGCGCATGATCGATGAGGGAAGGGTATAGCGCGCAGTGATGCGCGCTTCGGAAACAAGGTAGACAAAGGCCGCAAGGATGGCGAGTAGCGCCAATCCCAGCCCAATTGCCCCAAAAGCTCTCTGTGTTCGGTCTGTCATTATATTTTCGTCATTCGCGACGCTGAGATTAAGGGTGACCACGCCTTACGGCAATCACGGACAGTAACGCACAGCAGGATGGAGCTGGTCCGAGCCTTATCGTCACGCTATGGTCCCGCCGCTTCTGCGAACTAGAATTGGCAATGTGCAATTGGCGTATCACGGTAAAGCGGACGACGGCGCCCAGTGCCCGTCAGCTGTTTGCCGCGCTTGCCCTTCTTGTCTTCGCTGCTCAGAACTACGTCCTGCAGACCCATCTGCACCCGCCTGCGGGGTTCGCCTCACTCGCAATGGGAGGAACGCGGACACCTTTGAGCTGGCGCAAGGCCGCCAAAGCCAATCCTCTGGATGATCCGGCGACCTGCCCACTGTGCCAGGATCTGGCCCTCGCCGGCCACTATACGACCCCTGGCACCATCCTCTTGCTGTCACCGTTTGCCGACGTCGTCGCCAAGCTGATCTGCCGCAGCGAGGATCGCCCAATTGGTCGCGGGCGTCCCGGCTTTTACGGTCGCGCGCCACCACGCGCCTGAAGCACTCCTAACCCGCTCAAAACCGCCCGCGGCGCGCCCTTGAGGCTGCGCCTATCGCTGCACATTGCGCGTCCCCACAGGGGCGCGCTGGAGATATCACATGTTTCGGCTTCGCCATTTTCGTCTCTTCATGCTTGCTGGCTGCGCCTGTGCGCCGCTGGCCCCCGCCGCCTCTGCAACCAACCCGAATTCGATCGAGACCGTCGTTGTCACCACCAGGCTGAATCATGCCCGCGATTCGATCGAGACCCAGCTCGGTGCCTCGACCTACAAAATCACCGCACGAGATATTCGTAGCCAGCCGGGCGGCGCCAACAACTTGCTGAATCAGGTCGTTTTGCAGGCCCCCGACGTGGCCATGGACAGTTTTGGTCAGGTACATGTGCGCGGCGAGCACAACGGCCTGCAATATCGCATCGACGGCATTGTTCTGCCGGAGGGAATTTCAGTATTCGGTCAGACGCTTGATCCGCGACTGATTCAGTCCGTCCAGCTCATAACAGGAGCCCTGCCGGCCGAGTATGGTCTGCGCACGGCGGGTATCATTGATATCACAACGCGCAGTGGCGCCTTTGATCAGGGCGGTGAAGTCTCTTTCTATGGCGGCAGCCATGGGACAATTGAGCCAAGCTTTTCCTATGGCAATTCCTCGGGAAACTGGAATTATTTTGTCTCCGGAGATTATCTGCACAACAGCTTAGGGATCGAATCGCCCAATGGCGCTGCAAATCCGCTGCACGACACCACCAACCAATATCACTTATTCGGCTATGCCGAAGACACGGTCAATGCCGATAATCGCATCAGTATCATGGCAGGATCCTCAAACGAATTCTTTCAGATTCCCAACACCCCGAACCTGTCCCCGCAGTTGGGCCTGACTGTCAATGGAGTTTCAACTTACCCCAGTGCAAAGCTGAACGAGACACAGCGGGAAATAACCCATTTTGGCATAGTCTCATATCTTCATTCGACGCGCCGCTTCAGCGTCCAGCTTTCAGGCGTTATGCGCTATTCGAGCGTCAATTTCTCACCTGACCGGCTCGGCGACCTGCTCTACAATGGTATCGCTCAGAGTGCGCGCAAAAGTGATATGGCCTATGGGCTGCAAGCCGATAGCTCATGGCGCCTGTCCGCCACACACACCCTGCGCAGCGGCCTCTTTTTCGAGTACGACGAGGCGACCAGCAACACCCTCAGCTACGTTCTTCCGGTCAATGCAGCCGGTATCCAGACAAGCGATGTCCCGCTTGGGATTACGGACAACGGCCAGAAGAGCGGCACAACCCTCTCAGCCTATATCCAGGATGAATGGAAGCTGCTGCCGAGCCTGACCCTGAATTATGGATTACGCTATGATCAGTACGCACAGTATTCATCGGGAAGCCAGCTATCGCCGCGGGTGAATGCGGTTTGGTCAGTCCTCCCCGGGACCACCATACACGCCGGCTATGCGCGCTATTTTTCGCCACCGCCATTCGAACTCATTGGCAGCGAAACCATTGCCAAATTCCAGAACACGACGGCAGCGCCTGTAGTCCTGAGCGATACAACTCCGATTGCCGAGCGTGCGAACTATTATGACGTCGGGGCAAGTCAGAACATCTCATCTGATCTGACGGTCGGTGTTGACAGCTACTACAAGATTTCGCGCGACCTCATTGACGAAGGGCAGTTTGGTGCGCCGATCATTCTTACCCCGTTCAATTACGCGCGTGGCAAGCAATATGGCCTCGAATTCACGGGCTCCTACGTACATGGCAGCTTCAGCGCCTATGGCAATCTTGCCCTCGCCCACGCGATCGGCAAGCACATCATTACCAGCCAGTTCAATTTTTCGTCCGCTGACCTTGCCTATATCTCAAACCATTATATTTACCTCGACCACGATCAGGCCATGACGGCATCGGCAGGAGCTGCCTATCACTGGGACATGAACCGGATCAGCATGGATATGCTCTATGGCTCGGGGCTCCGTCGTACCACCACCATTCCCAACGGCGGACATGTTCCTGGCTATGTGGTCCTCAATCTGGGCGCCAGCCATGCCTTCACCCATGGCACACTGAGGGGCATTTCTGTGCGCTTCGACGTCATGAATTTGCTCGACCGACGCTACGAAATCCGTGATGGCTCGGGCATTGGCGTTGGTGCCCCCCAATGGGGAGCCAGCCGGGGCTTTTTCTTCGGCATCTCCAAGGCATTCTAGGATCTGTGCAGCTGGTATCCGCTACCGCGGACACCAGCTGTCCAATTGTTAACACTTTATCGCGCTACCGCGACATCCAAGCTATTCCGTGAGCGGAATTGGCTGGTATGGTCCCAGCCATGACACACGAGGAACGTCTATCTGCACTGTCCCTGGCAGCCGTCTTTTCCGTACGTCTTTTGGGACTTTTCATGATCTACCCGGTCTTTGCGACCTATGCCGAGCATTTGAGCGGCGCCTCTGCAGCGCTGACTGGCTTGGCTCTTGGCATCTATGGCTTGACCCAGGGTCTGCTGCAAATCCCGTTCGGACTTATGTCCGATCGCATCGGTCGCAAGACCATGATCGTCGCCGGTCTTCTGATTTTTGCCGCAGGCAGCGCAATTGCCGGAATGTCCACCTCGATTGTTGGCGTCGTGATTGGGCGGGCGTTGCAGGGGGGAGGCGCCGTCGGCTCTGTGGTCCTGGCACTCGTGGCGGATTTGACGAGCGAGGAGCACCGGACCAGCGCCATGGCGATGGTGGGTATTACCATCGGCATGTCATTCGTAGTGGCCCTGGTGGCTGGGCCATTGGTTGCCGGCGTCATCGGCGTTGCAGGCATATTCTGGCTGATGGTGGGGCTTGCTTTTGTGGGCATCCTCATCACGCTTTTCGTGGTACCCCATCCAGGAGGGGTCCGACGACACCGCGACGCGGAGGCGGTCCCTTCCATGCTGGGGCGGGTTCTGGCGAACGGCGATTTGTTGCGCCTTGATTATGGCATTTTCGCCCTGCACGCGATGCTGACTGCAACTTTTCTCGTGATGCCGCAACTGCTGCACCAGGTCCTTTCGGTCAGCAGTAATAAACAGTGGTACGTCTATCTGCCGGTGCTGCTGTTCAGCGTCATTGTCATGGTGCCTTCGATCATCATTGCCGAGAAGTACCGGCGCATGAAGATGGTTTTTGTCACTGCCGTCATCGCACTTGCCGCAAGTCAGCTCCTGCTTTTGTCCAACGCTAGTAATGCCATCACCCTGATCGTGGCACTCACCCTTTTCTTTGCCGGTTTCAATGTGATGGAGGCGAGCCTGCCGTCATTGGTCACCAAGACCGCCCCACCGGACGCCAAGGGCACCGCAACCGGGGTCTATTCGAGCTCGCAATTTCTCGGCATATTCATTGGCGGGGCGATCGGAGGCTGGAGCCTGCAGACCGGAGGTAATGCCGGGGTGTTTGCCCTGACCTCAGCCCTTGCCCTCATCTGGCTCGTCATCGCGGTGACGATGAGACGACCAAGTTACTTGACGACACGGCTCATCCGTCTTCCGCAGACCACTGACGTCGAGGCCCTGACGCACAAGCTGCGGAGCATGCCTGGGGTGGCTGAGGTGGTGGTCGTGGTCGAGGACGGGCTTGCCTATCTCAAGGTGGACTCTAAGGTCTTTGACGCTGCGGCTGCCGAGGCGCTGGCTGGAGCGGCCTAGGTGAGCGGTCAGCTAGGGTTAACCACTTCGGGTGCTCGAAGCGGGACCGGCAAGGCCCATATTCGGCCATACTTACAATGCTCTAGCCTTAGCTTCGGCGCCGGCAGAGCCAGTTTGGTCATTCTGGCAGGCAATATGCCAGTTCCCCGAATGCGGCAGCGTGGGTATAAAGACGCCGGCCTTGTCCCCGCAAAGGCGTGGAGCGAGTTGCGGGCGCCAGGTGGCGCAGCGATTGCTTTGGACTTTGGCAAGGCGACGGCGCGGGCATAGGCGACGACGCCAAACATGGGACGGAGCAACGATGGCCAAATCCAGGTCCTCAGTCGAGCGCGCCGATGGCCGACGACGGCGCAGCGAAGTCAGTCGCCAGCAGATTATTCGCGCATTGCTCGAACTGATTGCGGCCGGTGAAGTCTACCCAAGTGCCGAAGCCGTCGCGGCCAAGGCCGGAGTGGGCTTGCGGACCGTATTCCGGCATTTCGAAAATATGGAAATCCTTTACCGCCAGATCTATCAGGCAATCACCTCAGAAGTACTGCCGATCGCCCAGGAGCCGTTTGCCAGCGGCGATTGGCGCCAGCGCGTCAAGGAAATTACCGACCGCAGGATACGCATTTTCGAGCGTATCATGCCCTTCAAGGCGGCAGCTGACGTCCACCGCCATCAGTCGGTATATCTTGCGGAGCAAGGCGAGGTGGTGACCCGGCTGCAGCGCGGAGCACTCAGTCAGATTCTTCCTCGAGAGATCAAGGCAGACGAGCCGCTATTCTGCGCGCTGGAATTGCTACTGAGCTTTGAGGCCTGGCGACGCCTACGCAAGGATCAGCATCTTTCAGTACAGAAGGCACGCGCAGCGATAGAGCGTGCAGTGAATGCTCTGGTCAATCCGCGCTCCTAGTCACGGTCGGGTTCTGGTAGCGAGATGTAGGAGAGACCGGAATGATGTCTGAGAACTGTCTGACTCTTCTAGGCTCTCCTGGGTCTCCTTACACACGCAAGATGCTGGCCATTTTGCGATACCGGCGTATTCCATATCGGTTTTTGATTGGCTCACACCGCAGCGATCGTGATCTTCCCAAGCCCAAAGTCGCATTGCTGCCGACATTTTACCTACCCAATGACGCGGGTGTGCAGGAAGCAGTGGTGGATTCGACGCCGATCCTGCGCCGGCTGGAACGGGAGTTTAAGGGGCGCGAGGTAGTGCCGCGCGATCCGGCACTCGCCTTTATCGATTATCTCATCGAGGATTTTGCTGATGAATGGCTGACCAAGGCCATGTTCCATTACCGCTGGCACTTTGCGGACGATGCCCGCAAGGCAGAAGACCAGCTGCCGCGCTGGACAGTTCAGCCGCAAACCGATGCCGATCTGGAGCCCATACAGCGTATGATCGGTGAACGCCAGATTTCCCGACTTTACGTTGTGGGGTCCAACGCAACGACGGCGCCAGTCATCGAAGCAAGCTATCAACGTACTCTCCTTGCCCTCAAGGAGCACCTGCAGCGTCACCCCTTTGTTCTCGGCGCCCGTCCGTCCGCCTGTGATTTCGCGCTCTATGGTCAGCTGACACAGTTGACGCATTTTGATCCCACACCCCAGGCGATCGCCTTGAAGATCGCTCCGCGTGTTGTGGCCTGGGTCGATATTGTTGATGATCTATCAGGTCTTGAGCCGGGCAGCGGCGACTGGCTCGCGCTGGCAGATCTGGCCCAATCCCTGCGTCCGCTTCTTGAGGAAATTGGCCGGGTTTATGTTCCGGTGATGCGTGCCAACGCCAAAGCCCTGCGTGAAGGACTTGAAAGGGTTGAGTGCGAAGTTGATGGCCGGCCCTGGACACAGGCACCGTTTGCCTATCAGGGCCGCTGTCTCACCTGGCTGTGCGATGAATATCGACAGCTCAGTTCGGCTGCGCGCCGCACCGTGGATCAGGCACTTGATGGAACGGACTGCCACAGCTTGTTTCAGGGCCTTTAAATCCCGGT
This sequence comes from Rhizomicrobium sp., assembly GCA_049964915.1. Lineage (GTDB taxonomy): Bacteria > Pseudomonadota > Alphaproteobacteria > Micropepsales > Micropepsaceae > Rhizomicrobium. Next base: position 11,267 of record JBMFWV010000049.1, on the reverse strand, counting down.
CACGATTGAGCTGCTATCGGGATTCGGGCAATAGCCCGGTTGCCGCCACACCTCGATTTGGCTAGGAAACGACGGTAGCCATCCCACGTATTTTCAATGACCGCCCGAGCAAGTGCTGCAGTCGCCATGGCTCTGATGGGCTCATGGCTTGCAACCATCCCCGCCCAAGCCAGGCCGACATGGTCGCTGCGCGGGCAGGCGACGCTTGTCTATCAATACCATCCAGCCTTTCATGCGGCCTATAGCGGTGCGAACAGCCTCAGTCCGGCAAGTCGTGGAAACGAAACCTTCGATGCGACGCTTTTTATGGGCGCATGCCTGTGGCACGGAGGTTCCATTCATGCGGATCCCGAGATTGACCAAGGCTTTGGCCTCAGCAACACATTGGGTGTGGCCGGCTTTCCCAGCGGGGAAGCCTACAAGGTTGGCCAATCGATTCCTTATTTGCGTCTCCAGCGTCTGTTCTTCCGCCAGAGCTTTACGTTTGGAACGCCCAAGGCGTCCTCTAGCCTGAGTAGCGGTGGGCCACCACACGCTCCTAACAAGCTTGTCATAACCCTCGGCAAGTTCGCTGTTACGGACATCTTCGACAATGACTGGTATGCCCATGATCCCAAGACCAATTTCCTCAATTGGTCGCTCATCGACACCGGCACTTTCGATTATGCGGCGGATGCGTGGGGCTATACCTATGGCGGCGCGGTTGAATGGACGCATAATTGGTGGACTTTGCGTACCGGACTCTTTGATCTGTCGCGGGTTCCCAATTCTACACAGCTCGTTCGCGGCTTCGGTCAATATGAAGTCGTGGGAGAATTCGAGGGCCGGTATCATCTAAACGGCCTTCCCGGGCAGGCGAAGATCACGGGCTTCATCAATGATGGACGGATGGGCTCCTATCTCGATGCCTTGGCCCTTGCCCGGGCCACACATACGATCCCGTCTACCGCCCTCGTGCGCAAACGGGGCTCACGTACCGGAGTTTCCGTCGACGTTGATCAGCAGGTCACGCGCAGCCTCGGGCTATTCCTGCGCGCCGGGATCAACGATGGCAGCAAGGAAACTTACGAGTTTACAGAGATTAACCGCACGATCGCGCTCGGACTTTCCCTCAAGGGGCTTGCCTGGAAGCGGCCCCATGACACCGTGGGTGCAGCCTTCGTGGTCAATGGGTTATCGCGAGCTGCCCGCGCGTACTTCGCTGCGGGCGGCCTCGGCCTGCTTATTGGGGATGGACGGCTCAACTATTCGACCGAAGACATATTTGAAAGCTATTACAGTGCCAAGCTGAGCTCCTGGCTTACAGCCAGTTTCGATTATCAGTTCGTTCTCCACCCCGCCTATAACCTGGCCCGCGGACCTGTCCATATTTTTGCCCTGCGCCTGCACATCGAGACTTGACGCCAAGTCATGGTTTGATGATGGGATCGCCGGCTGCCCGCAAGCTGGCATTCAGCGTCGAAAGATCGGTGCCCACGAAACGGGTCCACGCTGCAAGCGTTGGCTTCAGCCTCGCGGAGAGTGTGGCGTAGGCCGTAAGTGCATCGGGACTTGGGTCGACATCTGCGCCGTCAACCACCTGTTCAAGGTTGCGCAGATTTCCCGAAAGCGCTCGCAGGCTCGACAATGAGCGCGGCGGTGTGCCCATCGAATTGCGTGTATGGAGGCGAAGAGGAACATTGGAAATGGCCTCGGCTCTGCTGAGCGCCGCCCGCAGTTGGTCCTGTAGCGAGCCTGCACTTTCCGCCATACGCGCCTTGAGACTTCCCACCACAGTCCTTGCCGCAGACAGCGCATCTGACGCCTGTGCGGAGGCATCAGCAACCTTGACCGCGAGTGCATATTGGCGCTCATAAGCTGCCTGGTTCAAGCCGACACGCGGATCTGGCTTGACCACAAGTGGTGCGCGATAATCCTGCCCATTGGCCTGCAACACGACGGTATACTCACCAGGCGGCATCCAGACACCGTCTTCAGCGGGGCCAGGATGCAGACCAAGAGCCGCGGCGCGCAAATCCCAGATGAACCGCTGCATGCCTGGCCCATTCGAAAGGTGTGGGGGGATGACCATCCACTCAGGCGCGTAGGCAAGCGTCGCGGCATTCGGATGAGGAACAGGATCGCTGCTGGAAAAGCGACGTACCATGCGGTTTTGTGCATCCAGTATCGTCAGTGTCACGGTACCGCGCACGTCGGCCGGCAGCACATAGTCTATCATTGCACCATCGGGAGGATTGGCAGCCATTGGTTCGTCCTTCGGCATAGGCGTTCCTGCGAAGCCGCCTGGACGAACGCGATAGGCCACTTCGGGATCGAACAGTATCACCGTGCCTTTACGCACCTTGTTCATCTGCCGCAACGCCGTGATGTCATCCATGATCCAAAAGCCACGGCCATGCGTGGCAATGACAAGATCATTGTCATGGACATCGATATCGCGCACGCTGGTCATGGGCAGATTTTGCTGCAGAGACTGCCACGTGTTTCCGGCATCAAACGAAACGTAGACCCCCTTTTCCGTACCGGCATAAAGCAGGTCGGGGTTCACCGGATCCTCGCGCACGACATTGACGAAGCTGCCCTGCGGGATGCCATTATCCACGCGCTCCCAGCTCTTGCCGCCATCCTGGGTACGGTAAATGTAAGGCGTATCGTCATCGAGGCGGTGACGATCGATCGCCAGATACGCCACTTGAGAGTTGAAGTGCGAGGGTTCGATGCCGGCCACTTTTGACCATGCGGTCAGGGCCGGAGGCGTTACATTGATCCAGTGGCGACCACCATCCAGAGTCTTCCATACCAGCCCGTCGTCAGTGCCAACCCAAAGAAGCTTGGGATCACGCGATGAAGGCGCAATGGTGTAGATGACACCTTTGCGGGCACTGACATGGTCATCATCCTGCGCGGTCACCGCATCGAGATTGGCCGGAATTGCCGGATGAGGACGGGTGAGGTCAGGACTGATCCGACGCCAATGACTTCCCCCATCGGTAGTCGCGAAGAGCCGCTGATTGGCGAAGTACAGAGTCTTTCTACCGGTCCGGGAAAACTCGAGAGGCAAGGTCCAGGCACCCCGATAATGCGTGTCAGGATAGGCAAGAGTGGGATCAACGATCTGGGTCTGACCGGTGTGGGTGTTGAGTTTCTTTACCTTGCCTCCATAAATGATGTGTGGGTTGTTTGGGTCGGGTGCAATCATTCCGCTTTCACCACCAGCCGTGATCTCGTGAAACTCTTCCATGGTGATGCCATCAACGCTGTTGGTACGGCTCGGCAAAGCCACGGCTCCTGAATCCTGCTGAGCGCCGTAGACCCAATAGGGAAAGCGGTTGTCGGTCGCGACATGATAGATCTGGGCAGTTGGCTGATTGAACCAGCTGCTCCAGGTTTTGCCACCATTCTGAGTGATGATTGCGCCCTGATCGACACCCAGCATCTGTCGGTTGGGATCGGTTGGATCGATCCACATCTGATGGAAATCATCTCCCGTTGGATCGCCCTTAAGAGCAATGAAATGCGCGCCGCCATCGTCGGAGCGCAGGACGATGGTGTTCATCACATATACCCGGTTGGCATGCTTCGGATCTACGGTAACGCCACCAAAGTACCAGCCACGATTATAAATGCGCAGATCACAGGAAACGTGTTGCCAGTGAACGCCATTGTCGTCTGAACGATAGAGACCGCCTTGGCCCGACGGTGCATCCACGAGCGCATAAACCCGGTTCGGTGCTGCAGCACTGGTAGCAATGCCTATCCGACCCGGATCCACCGCAAAGCCATGACCTGTGATCTGGCTCCAGTGGGTACCGCCATCGTGGCTTACATAAAGGCCACTCCCCGGACCGTCAGACGGCGGATAGACATTCCATGGTGGTCGCCGTGTCTGCCACAGCGCGGCGTAAATCGTGTTTGGATCTCCTGGCTTGAAGGCAAGATCAATCGCACCCGTATTGGCGTTCTTATAAAGTACCTTGGTCCAGTGAAGCCCGCCGTCAACGCTGCGGAATACGCCGCGCTCCGGGTTTGCGCCGTACGGATCACCCAGTGCGGCAACAAAGACGATGTTGGGATTGGTTGGATCAACCAAAATCCTGCCTATCGAGATAGACTTGCGCAGGCCGATATAATTCCAGTGCGCGCCAGCGTCGGTCGACTTGTACATACCAGCGCCAAGGGCGATGTCCGAACGCATGTCGGCCTCACCCGTGCCGACATAAAGAACATTAGGCGCCGATGGCGCCACAGAAATGGCTCCGATCGAACCCACCGGTTCCGAATCGAAAATCGGCTTCCAGGTCCGGCCAGCATCATCGGTTTTCCAGACCCCGCCGTCGACCGCGCCGAAGTAAAAGTGACGGGCGTCGCCCGCTATTCCGGTCACGGCAAGCACCCGTCCGCCGCGAAATGGACCTATGAGGCGCCAGTGCAGTGCCTGATAGTCCGACGCCGGTACGCCAGCACTGGCCTGGGCGATGAACAGACATAGGGCGGCAAGCACAAGGCCTCGAAGTGTCACGGCAGATCTCCCTCAGCTGATACGAGGCAGCCAGATTTGTCTGCACGAGGCAAGACACGTCCGCGCGACCGGGCGTATTTTGGCCACACCACATACCTGCCGGCCATAGAGGCAAGCTGCCAGCGCGGAAAATGAACACGACGACTTTGCCGTGTCCCCGCCTCGCTGTCGGCCTCTGGGCCCGGCCCTCCATGGGGGGCGCGACAGAGGCCGGGCCTGGCCCCGCGACCGCCGAAGTCACTGCGCCTTAGGCGCAGTTCTGGAACATTTTCATTCGACCTCGCGCCTCCACCGTGGCGTTGAGGACAAATATCTGGCAGAGATCGCCAATATGAGACGAACAGGATGTAGCTGTCCGGGCGGGGAGCTGCGTATGCACAGGGTGCAGGAACACGCCGCGCGCCTGTCATGTTGGGCAGTGCTGCACACAATGCAGTACTGCCTGCGCGAGAGATAAGGGGTGATCTGAGTACGATGCATGTCTTACTTCATCATGGCGCCGTTGTTGGGGCGTCCCACTGCAAAGGAATCGACACCGGCTTCATATCGCTGTCGCCCTGGAAGATCGCGTTTCTTGGCGTTGTACAGGGCATAACGGAGTTACTGCCAATCTCCTCGACCGCCCATTTGCGCGCCGTGCCAGCGTTTCTCGGCTGGCCTGATCCCGGTTCAGCATTTTCTGCAGCGATGCAGCTTGCCGCCCTGGCGGCCGTGGTTTCCTATTTTTGGACTGATGTCTCGGGAACCACAGTGGGGGCCTGGCGCGCGCTGCGGACCCGCCGCTGGCACGAACCGGAATTCCGGCTCACCTTGGTGGTGATCGTTGCGACCATCCCTATCGTCATCGCTGGAGCCTCCCTATCCAAGGTTCTCAATTCTTGTCACTCACCCCTACGCACCCCGATGGTGATCGGTATTTCCAGCCTCGTCATGGCTCTGCTTCTGGCGCTGACAGAGCGCATGGCCTCGCACCGCAGAACCGGAGATCACATAACCTTCCGTGATGGTATCCTGATCGGCTTGGCCCAGGTCGGTGCGCTCATTCCTGGCGTTTCGCGCTCAGGTGCGACATTGACGGCGGCACTCGGACTGGAATTTGAGCGAGCCCAAGCCGCACGAGTATCGTTTCTTTTGGGAGTACCCGCGATTGCAGCGGCAGGCCTCCACGAAATTTATGAGCTCGCGAAATATCACCTTCCCATGCAGGGCTGGTACTTGCTTGCGATCGGACTTGTCGTCTCGAGTCTTGCCTCATTCGTGGCGATATGGGGGCTGATGCGCTTCCTCGAACGCTTTTCGACCTGGCCCTTTGTCTACTACCGCATGGCGCTCGGCGTTCTTTTGATCGCCGGCTCTATCTATGGCTGGTTTTAAGTCTCAACTGTTTCTGCCGGGAAAGCCGCGTGGGATCGGTCGAGCAGAGCGTCCCATTTAATTCAACATCACAGTGGAATGCCCGACGGATCAGGGTTGATTGGCAATGCGTAGCGTTTCTTTGCCGTAAAATCCCTGCAGTAGGTAAACATTGTAGTGATCTACCACCTGCCCGGCGCGCAGACGCACCAGGTGCTTTATGAGACGGACGGAACGAAACTCCTGCGCCAACATCTTACTTCGATCACGGCGTGGTTCAGCCACGTAGATCATGGGTTGCTGCAGCAGTGAGGGGGACGCAAGAGGTGCAGTGAGCCAACGTTCTGACTGGTTCAACTGGGTAACGGGTGCGTGGCTTGGATTATAAAAGGAAAGCCAACCCGTAAGGGCATAGCTTGTCGTCGCAAAGGCATTTGCGCCCTCACGGGACCGTAATGCGGTCAGGTCTTCAGCTACGGCCGGAAATCCGCTCGCCAGCAGATGCGCCGTGGGGTCAGGAACCGGTAAAGCGGCGAACAATGCCTGAACATAGCTCAGCGCAAGGATCAGGGCCGCGACCCACATCGCCCAACGCTTACAAAACCGTTCGAATGCGCTGCCTGCGCTTTTCCATTCCCTCGCCGCGGCAAGCGCGAGCGTTGGGTAAAGAAAGCAAGGCCAATTTCCTTCGACACGCGCTTGCAGAGCATGAAAGCTGAAAAAGGCAACGGTGGGAAGACTCAGAGCCCAAAGCAAACCCCGCGCACGAGCAAGGCCTAGAAGGGCCAGCACCAGGATGAGCGGCGTCGCAAGCGCCAGCTGCGCGGCAACAAAACCCAGGATGTGCTTGGGCGCAAAGTGGTTATTGGCAGCTTTGCCGAACTGGAAGGCAAAGGAAATCCAGCTGTGCTGTGCGTTCCACCACAGATCGGGCCCAAATACGAGTATGGCGAGAAGAAAGCCGATATAGGGTAGGGGCGAACTCAGCCAGCGTCGAGCATTGGGGTTTAACACCATGTAGACATATGCGCCGGCCGCAAGAAACAGGGCGGTATACTTAGACAAAAGCGCAAGACCGCCTGCGAGCCCTGCGGCGAGCCACCAGCGGCCATCGGCGCGCTTCTCCAGCCGGACCAACGCAAGTACAAAGAGCGATGAAAATGCCATTAGCGGCGCATCGGGGGTCCCGGTCATCAACTCGACATTGCACATCAAGGTGAGATTGAAGAGTAGACTGGCCCGTGCCCCGTCCTCTTCCTGACCAAAAAATTCAGCGCCTGCACGCCAGATGGCCCAGCTCGACAGCAGGGAGAATAATATTGAGCACGCACGCACGCCAAATGGCGTGTCGCCGAACACGATAGTACCTGCACGAATGGCATAGGCAATGAGCGGAGGCGCGTCGTAATACCCCGACGCCAGGTGCTTGGACCAAAGCCAATAGTAGCTTTCATCGAACGAAAGAGGGAGCAGCGCGGCGACCACCGCACGCAGCGCAATGAGGCCCACGATCAGATAGAAGTAGCGCTGGGTCAGATCACCGCGCGTGGCGTGGGTGTGCGCCTGGCGCGCAGGCTCAATTTCGGACAGTTCCAAGCAAAAACCTTCATCGCCCCGCGCGGTTGGATCTGGGTGAGCTCCGCGATCAGTGTCAGCTACAAAAACTTAGCTCTCCGCACCAGACCCAAGCTCCGTTCACCAGCTCAACATGCAGCTCAGGATCCCCGCCTTGAGGTCTTTTGGCCCCCAGAAGGACCTTAGCCAAATGATTTTTGGCAAGAAAGGGGGCAGCTGCGGCGCGCGTCAGGCCAACGGCGCTCCATGCTGACCCGCAGTGGCCCTCAACTCTCAGGGCCCTAACGCGTTTATTCCAGGCGATCACCAATCCCGAGCCCCAGGAATGATACCCAGGGTGACTGTTTTGCATATTAATATTAGAATAATTCTAAAGTATATTGACACACACTCTCTGGCACTGTTTTCTGCGTTCCACGGAAAATGAATTTCCCTAGGAGAGGATCCGAAGATGAGTGAAGCAAAATGCCCCATCATGCACGGCATGACAAATGTTGGATTGCGGTCGAACAAAGATTGGTGGCCAAAGCAGCTTAACCTAAAAATATTACGGCAGAATTCTTCGCTCTCTAATCCTATGGGCTCTGAATTTAGTTATGCTGACGTATTCAAAGATCTTGACTTCGAAGCGCTGAAGAGAGACCTGGCTCTCCTTATGACAAACAGTCAGGAGTGGTGGCCAGCTGACTTTGGGCACTATGGCGGCCTCTTCGTGCGGATGGCTTGGCACAGTGCCGGCACCTATCGCGTGGGGGATGGGCGGGGTGGTGCCGGAGCGGGTCAGCAACGCTTTGCACCGCTCAACTCCTGGCCCGACAATGCCAACCTCGACAAGGCACGCCGGCTCCTGTGGCCGATCAAGCAGAAGTATGGCCGCAAGATCTCCTGGGCGGATCTCATCATTCTCGCCGGAAATGTCGCCCTGGAATCCATGGGCTTTAAGACATTCGGCTTCGGTGGTGGACGTGTCGATGTCTATGAGCCTGACGAGGCAACCTATTGGGGCAAGGAAGACAGCTGGCTGGGCGATCAGCGCTACCAAGGCGACCGCAACCTCGAGAACCCTCTCGCCGCCGTGCAGATGGGCCTTATCTATGTCAATCCGGAGGGGCCGAACGGCAACCCCGATCCCCTGGCCGCGGCAAGGGACATCCGTGAAACCTTTAAGCGCATGGCGATGAATGATGAAGAAACCGTCGCCCTCATCGCCGGCGGACATAGCTTCGGCAAGACTCACGGCGCGGGCGATCCCAAACATGTGGGACCTGAACCGGAGGCCGCCCCCATCGAACAAATGGGGCTTGGCTGGAAGAGCAGCTTTGGCACCGGAAAGGGTCATGATGCGATAACAGGTGGGCCAGAAGTAACATGGACAAAGACACCCACGAAATGGAGCAACAACTTCTTTGAGAATCTTTTCGGCTATGATTGGGAACTCACCAAGAGCCCAGCAGGCGCCTACCAGTTCAAGGCGAAGGGCGCGGAGGCAAGCATTCCCGATGCCTTCAACTCTTCGCAGCGGCACGTGCCCACCATGCTTGTCACGGACCTCGCCTTACGCTTTGACCCGGCGTACGAGAAAATCTCCCGGCGATTCTATGCGCACCCACATGAGTTTCAGGCCGCATTCGCGCGGGCATGGTTCAAGCTTACGCACCGAGACATGGGCCCCCGAGCGCGCTATTTGGGCCCAGAGGTACCAAGGGAAGAACTGATCTGGCAGGATCCTCTTCCCTCGCGCGATCACAAGCTGGTCGACGCCGCGGACATCGCAAACCTCAAAACAACTATTCTTGCCTCCGGCCTATCGATTGCTGAACTTGTAGCGACGGCATGGGCCTCAGCATCGACTTTCCGCGGCTCAGACAAGCGCGGCGGCGCCAACGGTGCACGCATGCGCCTAAGCCCACAAAAGGACTGGCAGGTCAATCAACCGGCGCAGCTTGCCAAAGTGCTCAAAGAGCTCGCCAACATACAGCAGTCCTTCAACAACGCAGCCACCGACGGCAAGAAAATATCCCTCGCTGACATCATTGTTTTGGGCGGCAGCGCCGCGATTGAAGTTGCAGCACGAAAGCGTGGTCACACTGTGAGCGTGCCCTTCCTGCCTGGGCGGACCGACGCGACACAACAGCAGACCGACGTGGATTCATTTTCCCATTTGGAACCCCTTGCAGACGGCTTCCGCAACTATCTCAAAGCCAACTACAGCGTGCCGGCCGAGGAACTTCTGATCGATAAGGCACAATTGCTGACCCTGACTGCACCGGAGATGACTGTGCTCGTTGGCGGGCTGCGTGTTTTGGGCGTAAATCACGACGCATCGCAGCATGGCGTGCTTACGGCGCACCCTGAAGCTCTTTCGACGGACTTCTTCATAAATCTGCTGGACATGAAAACCGAGTGGCGCCCCACAAAGGACGAGAACTTATTTGAGGGGTTCGACCGGAAAACTGGCAAGCTCAGCTGGACCGCCACCAGAGTCGATCTCATTTTTGGCTCAAACTCCGAACTTAGGGCCCTGGCTGAAGTCTACGCTGCCGACGACGCGCAGCAGAAATTCGTCCAGGATTTCGTGGCAGCCTGGACAAAAGTCATGAATGCCGACCGCTTCGACGTGCAATGACGCTCTGACGTATCTCCTCTGCCTCGTGGGCACGCGATATACCGGATTGACCGGAAAAGTCTTCGTTTCCGGTCAGTCTGGTCTCCAGGCCAAGCCGTCAATCTGAATTGTTGTGCCTTGCTTGGCCAGTGGGACCTATAATGAAGAACCGTCTCGAATTGGGGGCGCTGACAGGAATGGCTTCCCGAAGCAGCATGCTGTTCAACGCACGTAGCTCCATACTGTCCGTCCTTGGCATGAGCCCCGCGCCGTCTGCCGTGACCGCGGAGGCTGCATGGGACGTTCCTGCAACCTTCCCATAGCCCCCGAGGCTCGCATCGAGCTCAACACGTCGGTTCTCATCAACGGATGTTACGTTGATCACCTGGATATGCTGCCGGATAATTGGGCGGAGCAGCCGGACCATCATTTTCAGCTACCCCAAGAAAGACATGTCGACTTTGAATGAATGTCTGCACTGCCGCTGCGAGCGGCGTGTTTGCTGGCCCGTCGACGGTGACATAGGCTACAGCGATACCGTTTGTTGAAGGCCCGTAAAGTGCGCGAGCAATAGCAACGACACGTCCGCCCTTATCCTATTCCCCGTAGACGTTCGGGGCGCTGGAGGTCCCGTAGGTAGACTGGACGTTTGGAGCAACAGCGCAATATCCGGATTCTGATTGATAGGCTCCAGTTCGCCCCTGAGACGAGGTTTCGCAATTCGACACTTGCGGGGACTGCACTCTGCCCTGAAGACTGTACAAGCCTAAGGAACACCAAACGAAGTTTGTAGCCTTCATGTTAGGTCGTGAAAAGATGGGCGAGCAATTCCGAGAGTTCGCAATCTCACCTATGAACGGTTATAACATTCCGAACCGCCAGTAGATTGCGGGCTTGACATGCTGGTTGACCACGCGCCCCACCCTAGCATCAAGCCAATAATATGGTCATAGGGATCAATGGCTTTGGAGGTGGTGCTTTGGTAGTAGGCAGAAAGCGATTGGTTCACGCCTATCAACAAGGTGACCTTGCTGCAAATATGCTTCTAACAAAGCTCAGCGCCGTCACATTTCGACATGCGCCGGCATGAAGGGCATCGCCGGGAAACTCTTTTGCCAGGCTTTGAGTTCATACAGTGCTAACGAGGCTTCGCCTCAGACCGACGAGGCTTAGGATAAGATAATGAGGAGTGAGGCCCCGGTCGAGCCTGCAGGG